>DATKCT010000064.1:0-21138 GCA_035513055.1 Verrucomicrobiales bacterium
GGGCTTTCTTTCGCAATCCAGCGGATGGATGCACATAGGACTGGGCAGGCGCGATGATCCTGTGCGGGTTGAGGTGAAATGGCCGAACGGAAGGCCCGAAGTATTCGAGGGCTTGGAGCCGGACGCGTTTTATGTGTTGCGGCAGGGGGCGGGCGCCGCGGCGCGGTGGACGCCGCCCCAGGAGGGAGCGACCTTCGCCGGGGAGGCGGTGGCAGCCGAATTGCCTCCGCCATCGAGCGAAGCCCGGATCATCCTTCCGGCAAGCCTGCCGTTGCCGGCTCTGAAGCAATTGGATGCGAAGGGCGCCGCCAGTCCCCTGGAATTGGAATCAGGCACGACGCTGATCAACGTGTGGACGGCCTGGTGTCTTCCCTGCCGCGAGGAACTCGCCAGTTGGTCGCAGGCCGCGCCGCGAATCCAAGAGGCCGGTTTGCATATTCTCGCTTTCAATGCCGATAAGGACGAGGCCGGGCGGGCCGCGAGCGCCGGCCTGCTGGAGGAGATGGGGTTTCCGTTTCGTTGGGCGGCGGCAGACCCCGCCAGCCTGCGGGCGCTGGACTTGCTGCAGCGTGCGTCGTTGGACCGGTGGGAGACGATGCCTGTGCCGTGCAGTTTTCTCGTCGACGCCAACGGTTACGTCATGGCGATTTACAAGGGCAGCGTCTCCGTGGAAACGCTGCTCGAGGATTTGAGCTTGGAGAAGGCTTCACCGGAGGAGCTGCGGCGCGCGGCGATCCCGTTTCCGGGCGTCTGGAGTCATGATCCTCCTACGCCCGATCCATTGCGGGTAACGGCTCAGTTCGTTGATTTCGCGTTGGTGAAAGAAGGTCTCGAGTACTTGCAGAAAGCGACGGCGATGGATCAGCAGTTCCGGTCCGGACTCTTTTCGCAGGCCGATTTTGCGGACCGCTATCTGGTGGCGGCGACCCTGTTGAAGAGTCAGAACATGCATGAGGAAGCGCTGGCCACCTATGAACGGGCGCGCCACCTCAATCCCAGCGACGCCCGGATTCGAGGCGATCTGGCGGCCTATCATTTGGAGCGGGGGCGTTTGGAGCCGGCCATCGAAGAATGGAAGGCGGTGCTCGGTCTGAATCCCCGGGATCTGGAGACAGCGAGCCGGTTGGCGGTGACGCAATTGCGTGCCGGTCAGGCCAAGGAAGCGCTGAGGATCCTCGATCAGCTCGTGACACTTCGTCCGGACCAGGCGAACTTCCGGTATTATCAGGGGCTGGCGCGTCAGCGCACCGGAGATATGCAGGGCGCCGTGGAAGGGATCGAGCAAGCGCTCGAGATGGAACCGGATCACGCGTTGGCCATGAACAGCATCGCCTGGATTTCCGCCACGCATCCCGACGCCCGGTGGCGGGACGGCGCCCGGGCGTTGGAACTGGCGCAGAAGCTCTGCGAAAGAACCCAGCACCGGAATCTGCCTTTTCTGATGACGCTAGCGGCCGCGCAAGCGGAGGCCGGGCAATTCCCGGAGGCGGTGGCGACCACGGAACGGGCGAAGGCATTGTTAGCGGGTCGCGGAGGAGCGAAGGGTCCGGCGTCGCCCGCGGATCTCGCGACAGTCGAGGCCAGGCTGGCCTTGTTTGAAGCCGGGAAGCCGTACCGGGACGAGACGTTGTGACCGGATGGGCCGGTTGTTCGTGGGCGCCGGGAGGCGGCCCGGAGGGGACGGGTTTCGATCCTGGCGCTCCGGCGGGCAGGGGGTTGGCCGGGAAAGGTCAACCGAACGCGCGAAGGAAGCCTGCTTCCAGGATGAGGCCTTCGAGGGCAGTGGTCGAAAGTTGATCGCGAACCGTAGCCATGGCTTCGAGGCGGCTCACGAGGTCTGCCGGGGAATGGTGCGCGGCGAGCGCGGCGGCGCTCTCGCGGTAGTCTGGAAGTTCGTGGCGATCCGGGGTCCAGTGGGAACGCAAGGCGTCCCCGAGGAAAGTGAGGATGAGTTCTAAGTGACGAGAGCGGCGGCGGAGGTATTCGCTGCGGGCGGCTTGTTCGAGGAATTCTTTGCGGTCTTTGAGCCAGGATCCGTCGGTGGTTTTTCCGTAAACGGCGGTTTCTTCGGCGAGTTGTTTCTCGAACTGCGCGGTGACCGTTTCGAGAGATTCCTGGACGAGAGCGGAGAAATCGCGCGCCAATCCGAATGCGGCGACGACGCCGGGACCGCCCTCGAGGAAGCGGTGGACGACGCAATCGAGGAGGCGGCGTTCAGTGTCTGTGAGGGTTTCGTGATCCGCCGGGTCCGGGCGAAGAGCGACGGGCACGCAGCGGGAAACGACTGTGGGAATCAGTTTCTCGGGGTGTTCGGAGAGGAGGAGCAGGAGGGTCTGCGGCGGGGGTTCCTCGAGCGTCTTGAGGAAAGCGTTGGCGGCTCCATGGGTGAGACGGTCGGCCTCAAACAGGATCCCGGCGCGCCAGGCGGAGGAGTCTGGAGAGAACTGAAGAGTGGCTTCGAATTCGCGGATGGCGTCGATGGAGATGGTGCGGATTCTTCCAAGGGGCTGGATGAGGGTGGTCGAGGCGTGCTTGATCTCGGTGAGCGAGGTTGCTTCGATGCCATTGACGAGGCGGAGCAGGCCCAGGGCGAGCGTCTCGAGCAAGCGGGTCGAGGGTCCCGTGATCAGGTAGGCATGGGCGAGCCGCTGCGATTCCCAGGCCTGACGGAGGTAGGAGAGAGCTTCGTCAGTCGACCAGGCCATGGATCCGGGTGGTCAGCGATGTCCAAATGTCCTCGGAGAGTTCGCCTACCTTGCGGGAGGCGTCGACAATGAGGAAGCGGCCGGGCTCGCGGCGGGCGAGTTCGAGGTAGCCGCGGCGGACTTCCTCGAAGAACACGGCGGGTTCGTTTTCCATCCGGTCGCCTTCCGGGTCCCGGCGGTCGAGAAGACGTTGGCGGGCGGCGGCGACGTCCAAGTCGAGGAGAATGGTGAGGTCGGGGAGACAATCGCCGGCGGCGAAGCGGTTCACGATACCGACGAGGGCGGGGTCGAGGGCCCGGGCCAGACCTTGGTAGACAGTGGTGGAGTCGTGAAAACGGTCGGCGAGGACCCACACTCCGCGTTGCAGGGCCGGATGGAGGATCTCCCGGACGAGTTGCGCCCGGCTGGCGGTGAAGAGCAGCAGCTCGGTTTCCGGGCACATGCCGGAGCCTTGCGGCGCATGCTGGAGGAGGGAGCGGATCTGCTCGCCAATGAGGGTGCCGCCGGGTTCCCGGGTCAGCAGCACTTCGATGCGCCGGGCCATGAGGCGGCGGCGGAGTTCCTTGATCTGAGTCGATTTCCCTACGCCGTCGGCCCCTTCGAAGCTGATGAAACGGCCGCGCGGATTCACGGTGCCTTTAGTAAGCGGAAGGCCCTGCTTGTCCACGCCAAATGGCGATGGCGGCGCGGGATTTGCCCCGGACCCAATCCTGTTCCATAAGTAGTCCTGATGATTTGTGTCCGGGACATCAAGGCGGGGTTGCTGGCCGTGGCGGCGCTGGGGTTGACGGCGGCGACGCCTTCCCTGGCTGGAACGACGGACGTTTCGACGGCTGGCGCCGAGCCGAAGCACTGGGCTTTCCGGCCGGTGCGGGCGCCGAAGATCCCCGATGTGGACACGGGGGCGCGCATCGGCGGCGCCGTCGACGCGTTCGTTTGGAGAGAGTTGGCGGAACAGGGCCTGGATTTCGGGTCTCCGGCGCGTCCGGAACGATGGTTGCGACGGGTTTATTTCGACTTGGTGGGCTTGCCCCCGGCGCCGGAGGATGTCGAGAGGTTTTTGGCCGACTCTTCGCCGGCGGCGCGGGAGCGGGTCGTGGACACCCTGTTGGCCTCGCCGCGTTACGGGGAGCGTTGGGGCCGGCACTGGCTGGACGTGGCGCGGTATGCCGACAACAAGGGCTACGTGTTCGAGGAAGAGAGGAAGTTTCCCTATGCCTATTCCTATCGGGACTGGGTCGTTCGATCCCTGAACGAAGACCTCCCTTACGACCGATTCGTGCTGGCTCAGATCGCCGGAGATTCGGTCGCGGAAGAGACCGGCGACCGGTCGGCATATGCGGCGATGGGTTTTTTGACCTTGGGACGGCGCTTTTTGAACCGGGAACCGGACATCATCGACGACCGGATCGACGTGATGAGCCGTGGTTTTATGGGGTTGACCGTGGCTTGCGCACGCTGTCACGACCATAAATTCGACCCCATTCCCATCGAGGATTACTATTCGTTGTACGGCGTTTTCGCCAGTTCGGAAGAGCCCGATGAGCTGCCGCTTTTGACCGAGGAACCCCCGGCAACCGCCGAGTACGCGGTCTTTGCCGCGGGACTTCGGGAGCGGGAGGAAAAGTCGGAGCGGTATCTGAAAGAGCGGGAGGACCGGCTTCGATCGGCCGAAGGAGTGGCGGCCTACTTGCAGCTCTGCTATGAGGGCCGTGATCTGCCGGAGGAAGCCTTCCAATCAGAAGCGCAAAAACGGAAGCTCTATCAGCGGATTGCCGAGCGGTGGCGGCGCTATCTGGCGGAGACCGCGGAGCGCAACGATCCGGTTTTTGCGGCGTGGCACGCCTTTGCCGGGATCGAAACGCAAGCGTGGAACGTCCGGGCGGCGGAGAAGGCGGCGGAGTTGGCGGAATCGGAATCGGCGCATCCGGCGTTGCGGGTCGAGTTGAGAAAGGGGGCGCCGGCTTCGATGGCGGAGTTGGCGCAGCTTTATGGGCGAGTGCTGGCCGAAGCGGATGCGGAGCAAGCGCATGCGGACGGGGAGCGGGAGGATCTCCGTTCCGTCCTGCGGGCGGAGGGGGCGCCGGCGGCGGTCAGCAGCCGCGAGTTGTACCGGCTGCTCAACACTCCCGAGCAGCAGGAAGTCCGGCGCTTGCGCCGGGAGGCGGAAGAGTACCGTGCGGTATCCGAAGGAGCGCCGCCGCGGGGAATGGCTTTGGTGGACCGGAAATCATCAGTGGACCCGGTGGTCTTCGAGCGGGGCGATTCCCGGCGGCCCGGCGACCGGGTGCCGCGGCAGTTTCTCGAGGCGCTTTCGGGGCCGGAGCGGACGCCTTTTGGGAAGGGAAGCGGCCGCCGGGAGTTGGCCGAGGCGATCGCGGACGAGGCTAATCCGCTGACGGCGCGGGTCCTGGTGAACCGGGTCTGGCAGCATCATTTTGGGGCGCCGCTGGTGGAGAGTCCCAGCGACTTCGGGGTGCGGACGCCGCCTCCGGCGCAACCGGAGCTGCTCGATTATTTGGCGGCGCGATTCATGGCCGAGGGTTGGTCTTTGAAGGCCTTGCACCGGTGGATCATCCTGTCCGAGGTCTATGGGCAGAGCAGCGATGACCGCGCCGACGGGATGGAAAAGGATCCGGAAAACCGCTTGTACTGGAAGTTCGCGAGGAAGCGGTTGGAGTTTGAGGCGTTGCGGGATGCGATGCTCCAGAGTTCGGGGCGCCTGGACGACCGCATGGGCGGGCGTCCGGAAGAGTTGCGCGACGACGGCCGGGAGCGGCGGCGGACGTTGTACACGTTTATCGACCGGCAGAATTTGCCCGGCGTCTTCCGGACCTTCGATTTCGCCAACCCGGATGCGCACAGTCCGCGCCGGGCGGAGACGACGGCGCCGCAGCAGGCATTGTATTTGATGAATCATCCCTTCGCCGCCAAGCAGGCGGAGTCGCTGGTGTCGTCGCCGGACTTTCAAACGCTGGGTCTTTTGGAGGAAAGGGTCCGTTTGATTTATCTGCGATTGCTGGGCCGGGAACCGGAGGGGTTCGAGTTAGGAACCGCGGAGGCATTCTTGGAGGGACGCAGCGAGGACGACGCCGCTTGGCGCGGTTATGTTCAGGCTTTGTACTGCACGAACGAATTCGCCTTTACCGATTGAAGCATCATGCGCGGACATCATCCACCTGATCCAAGGCACCAGTTTTACACGAGACGGGATTTTCTGACCCGGTGTGGGATGGGAATAGGATCTCTCGCGGCGGGAGACCTGTTGCGGAACGCGGCAGCGGCCGGCGCGCAGCCATGGGAGGCGCGGGAGCCGCAGTTTCGCGGCCGGGCCAAGCATGTGATTCATCTCTTCATGAACGGCGGTCCCTCGCAGGTGGACACCTTCGATCCGAAGCCGGAGTTGACTCGCTATGACGGGCGGACCATACCCATGAAATCGATGCGCACCGAGCGCCCGACGGGTGCGGCGCTGGCGTCTCCCTTTTCCTTCCAGCGCTATGGGCAAAGCGGAATCGAAGTGAGCGAGATTTTTCCGAATGTGGCTTCCTGCATCGACGACATTTGCGTGATCCGCTCGATGAAGGCCGATGTGCCCAATCACGAGCCCTCGTTGATGTTGATGAACACGGGGGAAGCGCGGCTGGTCCGGCCGAGTATGGGATCCTGGGTAACTTACGGATTGGGCACGGAGAACAGCAATCTTCCGGGGTTCATCTCGATGTGTCCAGGAGGCTATCCGATCCAGGAATCGCAGAACTGGCAGTCTGCATTTTTGCCGGGATCCTATCAAGGAACTTATATCGACACGTCGCATACCGATGTCGAGAAACTGGTGGAAAACATCCGGAACCGGGAAGCCGGCGGGGCGGAGCAGCAGCGCCGCCTGGATTTGTTGCAGGAGTTGAACCGGAGTCACTGGGAGCAGCGGCAGCGGGACGCCCGGTTGGAGACGCGGCTGCAGTCTTTCGAGTTGGCCTATCGCATGCAAGTGGACGCCACCGACGCCTTCGACACTTCGCGGGAGCCGGAATCGGTGCGCCGGATGTACGGCGAGGGCGTGCAGGGCCGGCAGTTGCTGGTGGCGCGGCGCCTGGTGGAACGAGGCGTTCGTTTCGTTCAGGTTTGGCACGGGCCGGGGCAGCCCTGGGACAATCACGACGATCTCGAGGTCAACCACCGCCGGTTGGCGGGGGAATGCGATCAGGCCATCGGCGCGCTGCTGCGGGATCTCAAGCAGCGGGGGATGTTGGAGGAAACGCTGGTTCTCTGGGGCGGGGAATTTGGGCGGACCCCGGCCGTGGAATTGCCGAAGCCGGGTTCCAACGCGGGCAAGATCAATGGCCGGGACCACAATCATTACGGGTTTACCGTCTGGATGGCCGGGGGAGGATCGCGGGGAGGCACCGTCTACGGCGCCACCGACCCCTTCGGATTCGCGGCGGCACAGAATCCGGTGCACGTCCACGATTTGCACGCGACGATCTTGCACCTGCTCGGTTTCGATCACGAAAAGCTGACCTACCGCTACGCGGGACGGGATTTCCGGTTGACCGACGTCCACGGCCGGGTGGTTCAAGAACTCTTGGCTTGAGGCCGGAGGAGACGGGGGCAGTCCGCGGCTTGACGAAGCGGCAGTCTACCGGCAGGGTAGGAGTGAAATGAAAAAGCTCCCGGTCCGGGCTCTGCCCGCGCTCTTGGTCATCGGGGCGGTGATGACGCCGCTGTCTTCGGATGCCGTCTTGAAGAAGCTCTTCAAGCGGGATCGCCAGGTCGTGCCCAGCGTTGAACAGACGCCGCAGCGCGAAGCTCAGGCGGAAGCGCTGTTCCGGGAGGCGGAAGCGACCAGTAAAGCGGGCAATGCAGTCGATCTTTACCGGAAGTTGGTCAAAAACTACCCGCACTCCCGTTACGCGCCCGAAGCCCAATACCGGATCGCGCTTCATCAGGACCAGCATGGAACGGGCGACAAGGCCTTCAAGGCTTATCAGGAATTGATCGAGAAGTACCGGAGCACTCCTCATTTTGACGAGGCGCTGAACCGGCAGTTTCAGATCGCCTCGGCGTCGCACACGTCAAAGACAGGACGCTTTTTGGGGCTGCCCACTTCCGTTTCGCGCTCCCGGGTGGTCACGATGTATGAGCAGATCATCGCCAACGCACCGACAAGCCGTTATGCCGCTGATGCGCAGTTCAACATCGGGTTGATTCACGAGAACGGGAAAAAGTACCAAGAAGCCATCACCGCCTACCAAAGCGTGGTGGACGATTACCCGCGGAGCGGCCGGGCCCCGGAGGCTCAGTTGCGCATCGGGGAAATCATGGGGGCAACCATCGAGCGTGGGAACCGGAACCCCGTGAGTCTGGTGCAGACCCGGGAAGCCTACGAAGATTTTCTCACCAACTTTCCGGAGCACGGAGCAGCGGAAGATGCGCTGATGAATATCGACCTCCTCTCGGCTCAGGAAGCTCGAAAGAACCTCCAGGTCGGATCGTTTTATGAACGTCAGGGAAATCCGGGAGGGGCGGCGATCTATTACAATCAGGTGGCGCGCAATTCCGACGATCCGGCATTGCAGGCGGAGGCACAGCAACGTCTGGACAAGCTTGCGGCCAGCCATCCGCAGGCCGTGGAGGTGGCTCAGGCGAGCGCCTCGACCGGCGGTTCCGCCGCGCGCTTGCTGAAGGCCCGGCCGGAGTATGCCGGACCCTTGGCGCCAGATGTGGCCCAGGCCAAGCAGCGGAAGCCGGGGGCGCCGAACCAGATTCTGGGCATGCCGGATTTGTTGAATTCGGATGCGGATCAGGTGCCGTTCTTGCCGATTGAAGAACCGGAGCTGCCGAGCGCGGGTGATTCGGGTGATCCCATCAACATCGATCCGATCATTCCGCCTGATCCGGAAGACATGGGAGATTTCTTGGATTTTCCTGTGATTGACGCCGGGGACTCGTTTCTTGGCGAAGAACCGCAACCGGACGCGGCGGCGGACGAAGAGCCGGAACCGGATGCGGAAGGCGGCGGGGAGGAGGATTCCGGGGAGGAGGATTCCGGGGAGGAGAGCGGCGAAGGATCCGGCGACTCCGGAGAGCCTGCCGAGGAGGAAGAATCGTCCGGCGGCGATTCATGAGAAGGGGGTTGGAATCCCGGTCTGCGCTGGTTTTGGCGGGAGCGGGTTGTTGCATGCTGTGGCAGGGATGCGCGGGGTACCACCTGGGCAGCGTCCAACCGGAGGCCTTTCGTCACGTCCGCAGCGTGGCGGTTCCGGCTTTCCGCAACGAGACGCTGGAGCCGCGCATTGCCGTGATGGTAACCAACGCGGTGATCGAGGCGATCCAGCGGGACGGAACCTACCGGGTGGCCACGGCGGCGGGGGCGGACGCGCGGCTCGAAGGTGTCGTCCGGCAGATCAAGCGGCGGCAGGTGCGGAGCACCCGTCAGGATACATTGGGGAGTCTGGAATTGGAGTTTACCCTTGAGGTGGATTACGTTTTTCGAGACTTGGCGAGTTACCGGGTTCTCGCAGAGGGTCAGATCGAGGGTTCCGGTCATCAGTTCCTCGATCCCAACTTTCAGTTATCGGAGCGGGAAGCTCTTCCGGTGGCGGCGGAGCGATTGGCCGTCGGATTGGTAAGCCGGATTTCGGAAGGCTGGTAAGCTGCCGGCTGCTGCAGGCAGGATTCGGGGCCGGGAGAGAGCAGCGAGGTTGTGGCTAAGAGAAAAGCGCCCGTTCGAGACCGTAAGGAAGATGCTGAAGCTTGTCGCCGACGATCCGTGGCTTGAACCCTACGCCGAGGCGCTGGAATCGAGGGCGGGAAGATTGCAGGACCGGCTGCGGGCCATAGCCCAGGATTACGGTTCGCTGCGCCGAATGGCTTCAGCCCACCAGGATCAGGGATTCCACTACGACGGCGAGGCGCGCCGTTGGCGTTACCGGGAGTGGGCGCCGCGGGCCCGCGGGCTTTCGTTGATCGGGGACTTCAACGGGTGGGACCGGGACGCCCATGCCATGGTCCGGGGTGAGGACGGCGTGTGGGAGATTGTCCTTCCTGACGCAGCCCGGGGACCGTTGCTCAAGCACGAAGATCGCGTCAAGGTGCATGTGCGCGGCGCCCGCGGAGAGCGAGACCGGATCCCGGCCCTGATCCGCCGCGCCGTGCAGGATCCCGAGACGCTGGATTACTGTGGGCAAATCTGGCGGCCGGAAGAAGCGTTTGCCTGGACCGATGCCGGCTTCGCGCCGGCCCAGCCGCTCTTGATCTACGAGGCGCACGTGGGAATGGCCCAGGAACGCGAGGGAGTGGGGACCTACCGGGAGTTTGCGGAGCAGATCCTGCCTCGCATTGCGCGCGGCGGTTACACGGCGGTCCAGCTCATGGCCATCCAGGAGCATCCTTATTACGCTTCGTTCGGATACCATGTCTCGAGCTTCTTCGCTCCGAGTTCCCGGTTTGGAACCCCCGAAGATCTCAAGTTTCTGGTGAACACAGCGCATGAGCTGGGTCTCGCGGCTTTGCTTGACGTGGTGCATTCTCACGCCGTCCGGAATCTGGCGGAAGGGTTAGGGGAATTCGACGGTGAGGACGGCCTCTACTTTCACGAGGGAGGGCGCGGTTACCACACGGGCTGGGACTCCTTGCTTTTCGACTACGGACGCGACGAAGTGCAGCGCTTTCTTCTCTCGAACCTTGTTTACTGGTTGGAGGAGCATCATTTCGACGGTTTCCGCTTCGACGGCGTCACCTCCATGCTTTACCGGCACCATGGAGATCACGTCGCTTTCGACTCTTACGAGAAGTATTTCGACGAAGGGGTCGATGGGGACGCTGTTTTGTACCTTCAACTCGCGAGCACGTTATGCCGCGAGATCCGCCCCGGCGGCGTTTTCGTCGCGGAAGACATGAGCGGGATGCCCGGTCTGTGCCGGCCCATCGAAGAGGGAGGGATGGGCTTCAGCCACCGGCTAGCCATGGGCATCCCGGATTACTGGATCCGCCTGTTGCGGCACACTCGCGATGAGGAGTGGGATCTGCGCGAAATGTGGCGGGTCTTGACCAACCGGCGGCGCGGTGAAGCGACGATCGCTTACGCGGAATCGCATGACCAGGCCTTGGTCGGAGACAAGACGATCGCGTTCTGGTTGATGGACAGGCACATGTATGACGCCATGCGGCGGGATTCGGCCGATCCGGTCATCGATCGCGGCGTCGCCCTGCATAAGATGATTCGGCTGGTGAGCCTCGCCCTGGGCGGAGAGGCTTATCTCAATTTCATGGGGAATGAGTTCGGTCATCCGGAGTGGATCGATTTTCCGCGGGAAGGAAACGGTTGGAGTTACTGCTATGCGCGGAGGCAGTGGTCTTTGGCGGACGATTCCGCGCTTCGTTATCACGATCTGCTGGAGTTTGACCGGGCCATGCTCCGCTGTGTGCGTGAAGCGCAGGTATTAGGGGAGGAAACCGCGGTTCAGCGATACGTGGATGTTCCCAATCAGACTCTGGTGTTCGAGCGGGCTGGAAAGCTCTTTGCATTCAATTTCCATGTGGAGCGGTCCCTGCCCGATTATGCCGTGCCGGTTCCCGCATCTGGGAATTGGCGAGTGCTTCTCGATTCGGACGCAGTGGAATTCGGCGGATTCGGACGGGTCGACGGCGCGGTGAGCTATCCTGTTTTTGAAACGGAAAGGGGTCGCGAGATTCGGATCTATCTTCCGAACCGGACGGGGCTGGTTCTGGGACCGGCGCCGGATGCCGTCGATCCAGGGTTGGGCTTGCCAGGTTTGCCGCCGGAGGCAGGATAGGCGGCAGTATGGAAGAAAAGACGCTCAAGTCCAACTACATGGAGACGGGGAAGGCGGAGGCCGCCCGTCAATTTCATCCCGGCAAGTTGCTTCGCTGGTCGCAGGACGGCGCCTCCGTGGAAGTGGAATCGGAGATCGGGACCCGGCTCCGCATATCCGTTTTGGATGAGGCGCTGCTGCGCTTTCGCTTTGCTCCGGAAGGGAGGTTTCCAGAGGATTTTTCCTATGCTGTGGATCCGAACTGGGTTTCGCCTGCTCCGGAACCGCGTTGCCGGGAAGAAGGCGATGGGATTCGGATCGAGACGGCGGCCTTGGTGGTGAAGGTAGGGACTCAGGATCTGCGGATCCGCATTTGCGACCGTGAGGGAATGGTTTTGTCGGAGGACGAAAGAGGGTTTCATTGGGAGCCCCACCGGACTTACGGGGGGGAGATCGTCTACAACAGTCGTCTGGCGCAGGACGGGGAATGTTTTTACGGCCTGGGAGATAAGTCTTGCGCACTTGATATGCGCGGCCGGCGGCTCCAGCTCTGGGGCTCGGATACGTACGGGTACAACGAACACAGCGATCCACTTTACAAGAACATTCCCTTCTTCTTAGGCGTCCATCATGATCGCTGTTACGGAATGCTGTTCGACAACAGTTTCCGCAGCTTTTTCGATTTCGGTCACGAGCGCAGCCAAGTCATGAGCTTCTTCGCTCATGGAGGAGAAATGGATTACTACTTCTTTGGAGGAGACTCGCCTCTCGAGGTGATCGCCTCCTACGCGCGTCTGACGGGAAGGCCGGAACTTCCGCCGCTGTGGGCGCTCGGTTACCATCAGTGCAAGTGGACTTACGATTCGGAGAGAGTCGTCCGCACTTTGGCGAAGCGGCTGCGGGAGGAACGTATGCCCTGCGAGGCCATCTACCTGGACATCGAATACATGGACGGGTTTCGTTGTTTCACCTGGGACAGGCGACGCTTTCCCGATCCTCCAGCCTTGCTCCGGGACTTGCGTCAGGCCGGTTTCCGCGTTGTGGCCATCATCGATCCGGGCATCCGAATCGATCCCGGCTATTCCGTGTGGCGGGATGGGTTCGAACGTGATGTGTATTGCCGGCGGGGGGACGGGCCGCTGTTCAAAGGTTCGGTGTGGCCGGGGCCATGTCATTTTCCTGATTTCACCCGGCCGGCGGTGCGGGACTGGTGGGCCGGGCAGTTTCAGGAACTGCTGCAGGAGAGCGGCGTCGCGGGCATCTGGAACGACATGAACGAGCCGGCGGTCTTCGAGGAAGGCACCTTTCCCAGGGACGTGCGGCACGATTACGATGGGCATCCCTGCAGTCATCGCCGTGGTCATAATGTCTACGGATCGCAGATGGTCCGCGCCAGTTTGGAGGGGATTCGCCGGTTTCTTCCTGACCGGCGGCCTTTCAACATCACCCGGTCGGGTTACGCGGGATTCCAACGCTATGCCTGCACTTGGACCGGAGACAACGTGGCCAGTTGGGCGCACTTGCGACTGGCGAACATTCAATGCCAGCGCTTGGCTTGCAGCGGGGTCTCCTTTTGCGGTTCGGATGCCGGCGGATTTTTGGACAGGCCGGACGGAGAATTGTTCGTGCGATGGATGCAGTTGGCGGCCTTTCATCCCTTCTTCCGCAATCATTCTTCGGGTGATCACGGGGATCAGGAGCCGTGGTCCTTTGGAGAGCCCTATACGAGCTTGGCGCGTGAGGCTATTGAACTGCGCTGCCGCTTGTTGCCCTATTTCTACACCGCATTTCGCGACCACGTGGAAACGGGGCGGCCGGTTTTGCGGAGCCTGGTCTGCGTCGACCATGCGGATTCGAAAACTCATGGACGTATGGACGAGTTCATGGTGGGCGACGCTTTGTTGGTTTGTCCCGTGACGGCGCCGGGCCAGGCCGGGAGTGGTGTCTATCTGCCGCGGGGCGGTTGGTACGACTTTTGGACGGGTGATCTCATGGAGGGCGGAACCGAAGTGTGGGTGGACACGCCGCTGGCCCGGATTCCGTTGTTTGTGCGGGAAGGGACGGTTCTGCCCTTGTGGCCGGTGCGACAACACACGGATGAGGCTCCGGTGTCGACGGCGACTCTCCGATTGTATCCTGGCCGGGAGATGCGGGAGAGCGTGCTTTATGAGGATGCCGGCGAAGGGATGGGCTATCGAGAAGGAGACTGGATACTGCGGCGCTTCCGCCTTGAGACGGCAGGGGCGGGAATGCGCTTGGCGCAGGCTTGGCGCGGACCCTATCGTTCGCCGCTTCAGCGGTTTCTGGTGGAGCGGGCGGGAGCATCAACCCGCCCGCGTTGCGAAGCTGACGGCCGTGCGGCGAAGGTGAAAGGAGACCCGGAGGAGGGGTTTTGTGTCGAGTTAGAGCCGGGTTTTCGGGAAGCGGTTTGGCGGGAGTGACGAAGGAAAATGGATAGAAAATGGAGGTCGAGGAGAGCGGCTCAGCATGAGGCGGTCACGCGAGACAGTGGGAATAGCAATGGCGTGCGGGCAAGAATATCCTGTGGCGCGGGCACTCCTGCCCGCGAAGGCTTGAGGCTCGACCGGCCGATCCACCTCCGGCGGCGCCTCAGTCTGGCCTCACGGCTCGAGGGCCGCTGCGATTGCCTGGGAAAAGCCCTGGCCGCGCCGGCCGCGACACGTGCTTCGTATCGACAGACGACGAGCGATCGCCTACGTTCCCGTCACAACCCCGCCCGCTGAGGAGCCATGCCGGAGTCCCCTCCTTTCATTTCGCCCAACCGCCGCGCCTTCTTCGGCGCCCTCGGTCAAGGGTTGGGCGGCGTCGCCCTCGCCTCCCTTCTCGCCGGGGAGCAATCCGCCGCGGCTGTTTCCAGCGGCCTGCCCCGCCATCAGCCGCGCGCCAAGAGCGTCATCTGGATTTTTCTGCGCGGCGGTCTCAGCCATCTCGAAAGCTTCGACCCCAAACCGGCGCTCAATCGTTACGCCGGCCTGACCATCGCCGAATCTCCCTTCCGCAATGTTCAGTCGGCGGAAAAACTCGGCCGGGTTCGCGTCGTCGTCGTCAACGACGCCAACGGCCAGCAGCGAAACACCCTTTTCCCCCTGCAAACCGGATTCCGGCCCCGAGGTCAAAGCGGCATCGAGATCAGTGATTGGTTTCCCCACATCGGCGCCCGCGCCGATGACATCGCCGTGATCCGGTCCATGTGGACCACCGACGACAACCACGGGGCTCAAGTCCAGTTCCACTCCGGCCGTCACATGCTCGACGGCCATCATCCCACCATCGGAGCCTGGATTACTTGGGGCCTCGGTTCACTCAACCACAATCTTCCCCAATTCATCAGCATCGGCCCGCGCTTCTTCGACACCCGGGACGCCCACTATCTCGGTCCCGCCTGCGACGCGGTGAAACTCGAGATCGATCCCAACAATCCCCTCCCCTACGCCCGGCCCGAGAGAGAACTCTCCCAGTCTCAGCAACGGGCCCTTTTCAATCTGACTCACCGCCTCAACACCCACAATGCCATCGCCTACCCGGACGATCCCGCTCTCGCCGCCCGCATCCAATCCTATCAACTCGCTTTCCGCATGCAGACCGCCGTCCCGGACGCGCTCCGTCTGGGCGAAGAGCCCGGACACGTCCGCCGCCTTTACGGTCTCGAGGCTGGACCGGCCCAGGCTTTCGGCGCCCAACTCCTTGCCGCGCGCCGCCTCGTCGAACGCGGCGTCCGCTTCGTCCAAATCATGCACGGCGACGGAGCCGCCGGAGCGTGGGACGCCCACTCCGGATTGCGCGCCAACCACGCCCAGCTCGCCGCTCAGGTCGATCTTCCCACCGCCGGTCTCCTCCAAGATCTCCGCCAGCGCGGGCTCTTCGAGGAGACCCTCGTCGTCTTCGCCACCGAGTTTGGACGCACCCCCGGTTCACAAAACGGCGACGGGCGCGATCATCATCCCTACGGTTTCTCCGTCTGGTTAGCGGGCGGCGGAGTGCGTGGCGGCACCGTGGAAGGAAGCACCGATGAGATCGGTTTCCACGCCGCCAGCCATCCCCATTACGTCACCGACATCCACGCCACCTTGCTCCATCAGCTCGGTCTTGATCATCGGCTCATGGAAATTCCGGGCCGGAAACGCCTCGAACTGGACTTCGGCGAAGTCCTCGAGCGCATCCTGGCCTGAGCGCCGGGCGCGGACTCCTGCGGAGTCCCGGTCAAATGAAGTCGTTGATCAGATTTTCGAGCATCTCCTGGCGCCCGCTGACCACCTCCGGTTCCCCCTGCTCGAGCACCCAGGCCTCCAGGTCCCGGAAGCCGACACTCCCCTCCTCGATTTGCCGGCCCATGCCTTGGTCATAGCTCGAATAGCGGTTCCTCACAAATTCGTCGAGTCTTCCGTCCTCCAAGATCGCCGCCGCGATCTTGAGGCCTCTGGCAAACGCGTCCATCCCGCCGATGTGCGCATGAAAGAGATCCACCGGCTCGAAGCTCTCGCGCCGCGCCTTGGCGTCGAAGTTGAGCCCGCCAGTGGTGAATCCGCCCATCCGCAGCAGGCAAAGCATGATCGCTGTCGTCCCGTAGATGTCGGTCGGAAACTGGTCGGTATCCCATCCAATCAATTCGTCTCCGCGGTTGGCGTCGATCGATCCCAACGCTCCCGCGGCCATGGCCACTTCCAATTCATGCTGCACCCGGTGACCAGCCAGGGTGGCGTGATTGGTCTCAATGTTCAGCTTGAAAGAATCCATGAGATCATACTGCCGCAGAAAATTCAGACAGGCAGCCGCATCGGAGTCGTATTGGTGGGTCGTCGGTTCCCTAGGCTTTGGCTCGATGTAAAACTGTCCCTCGAACCCTATCTCTTTTTTGTAATCCACGGCCATGTGCAAAAAGCGGCCCAGATGATCGAACTCGCGCTTCAAATCCGTGTTCAGCAAAGTGGAATAACCTTCCCGCCCTCCCCAGAATGTGTAACCGGCGCCGCGCAAGCGCAGCGTCGTTTCCATGGCCTTCTTGACCTGGGCAGCGGCATGCGCAAACACCCCCGCGTTGGGACTCGTCGCCGCGCCTTGGTTGTAGCGCGGATGCGCGAACAACGCCGCAGTGCCCCACAAAAGCCGGATCCCGGTTCGTTCCTGCTCCTCGGCCAACACCTCCACTACCGCATCCAGATTACGATTCGTCTCGGCCCAGTTCGCTCCTTCCGGCGCCACGTCGCGGTCGTGGAAGCAATAGAACTCGATCCCGCATTTCTCCATGAACTCGAAGGCCACCCGCACCCGGTTTTGCGCGTTCTCGACGCTGTCCGATGCCGCCTCCCACGGGCGTCGCGCCGTGCCCACCCCAAACGGATCGGCCAACGGGTTCCGCATCGCGTGCCAGTAGGCCATCGAGAAGCGGAAATGATCGCGCATCGGCTTTCCCGCCACCACCTCCGCGGGATCGTAATGTTTAAAGGCGAACGGGTTTTTCGAACCCGGCCCTTCATAGGCAACCTTTGAGATCTCCGGAAACGCTGGGGTAGTCATGCGCCCGTTTTATCCCTGCGCCTGCAAAGGCGGTCAAGTCCCTTTCCCGCACCAGGGCCTTTCAGCCGCAGTCAGATCCGAGCGAAATCCTGACGCATCTGCGCTTGGATACGCTACGGCCCCCTTCCGGCCATCCTCTGTATAGGAGCGTCACGCAGTCAACGATAATTGGATGGAAACAGGTGGACAAACGGCCATGGCGGCATCATAGTAATTGGGTGTAAACGGATGGATCCATGGCATGGCGCTCAACACCTCGACGCTCCGTATCACGCCTGAAGTCCTGTCGCTGATCGCCGAAATCGACGAGTTCAAGGGCGCTTGGCGGGCGATCGGGCGGATCGCGCCGGAACGTCTGTCCGGCCTGCGCCGCATCGCCACCATCGAGAGCATCGGCTCCTCGACTCGCATCGAGGGCTCCCGCCTCAGCGACCGGGAGGTCGAGAAGCTGCTGGCCAATATCTGGATCGGCTCGTTCACCACGCGGGATGAGCAGGAGGTCGCCGGCTATGCCGAGGCGATGGAGACGGTCTACACCGCCTATGACGCGATCCCGCTGACGGAGAACCACATCCGCCAGTTCCACCGCGACCTGCTGATCCATTCAACCAAGGACGAGCGGCATCGCGGCTCATACAAGACGCTCCCTAACCACGTCGAAGCCTTCGACGAGAACGGCAAGAGCCTCGGCGTGGTGTTCGAAACCGCAACGCCCTTCGACACGCCCCGCCGCATGGCCGAGTTGGTCGAATGGATGGCCGGAAAGGAGAAGGACAGGAGCCTTCACCCGCTCCTGGTCATCGCGGTCTTCGTGGTGGTGTTCTTGGAGATTCACCCCTTTCAGGACGGCAACGGCCGGCTGTCACGCATCCTGACGACGCTGATGCTGCTGCGGGCGGGTTATGCCTACGTGCCCTACAGCTCGCTGGAGAGTGTGATCGAGCAGAGCAAGGAAGGTTATTACCTGTCGCTTCGGCGGACGCAGGGGACGATCCGGACGGATGCGCCCGACTGGAACCTCTGGCTGGAGTTCTTCCTACGGGCCTTGCAGAGCCAGAAACAGCGCCTCGAGAAGAAGATGGAACGTGAGCGGGTCATGCTCGCCGCGCTGCCGGAGTTATCGGTCCTGATCCTCGAACTGGCGCGTGAGCATGGCCGGGTTACGGTGGCCGAGACCGCGAGGGTCAGCGGCGCCAGCCGCAACACGATCAAGGACCATCTGAAGGCGCTGGTCGAGCAGGGCCATCTGACCTTGCACGGGGCCGGCCGGGGAGCGTGGTATGGGCTTGCCTGATACACACTCGCGGCCCACCGCCAAGTCGCCACTATACGCTTCCGCTCCGCGCGCTTGCCCAGCGCGTCGAGGTCGATACCGGCGAGGTCCGCATCATCGGACCAAAGTCCCGGCTGCTCCAGACGCTGGTGGCGAACGGGGGCGTAGGCGCGGTGCCCACTCAAGGAGTGAATGGCGGAGAGGGTGGGATTCGAACCCACGTGGGGCGTAATGCCCCCAACCGATTTCGAGTCGGTGCCGTTATGACCGCTTCGGTACCTCTCCTGAACTGTGCTGCTGCTCGCGCGGCGGCGGCGCGCGCCGCTCCCGAGCCGATCTCGCGCACCGCAGCTTCGCGGCACGCAAGCAAGGGCCGGGGATTATACGGGACAGCCCGCGCCACGAAAGGCCGATGTCAGAGCGTCGCGGCGCCGACTGATCCCCGCCAGTCCCCTGCCCGGCGAGAACCCTCAGCCGACGAACTCCACCTCCGCGGTGAACTTGTAGCCGACGCCGCGCACGGTCTTGATCATGCGCGGGTGCTTGGGGTCGTCCTCGAGTTTGCGGCGCAGCTTGGCCACCAGCACGTCGATGCTGCGGTCGCTCGGCGACCAGTCGCGGCCGAACACCAGGTCCAGGATCTCCTGGCGGGTCAGCGCGTGCCGCGGGCGGGCCAGCATCGAGGACAGGAGCTGGAACTCGTTGCCGGTGACGGCCACCGGCACGCCCAGCGGCGAGGTCACCTCGTGCGAGACCAGGTCCACGCACCAGCCGTGAAAGCGCGCGGTGCGCCCCGCCGGGGGCTCGCCGGCGGCGCGCCCGCGCCGTGCGCTGCGGCGCAACACGGTGCGCACGCGGGCGAGCAGCTCGCGCTCGTCGAACGGTTTGGTAATGTAGTCGTCAGCTCCCACTTCCAGGCCCACGACCTTGTCCACGGTGCTGCCCTTGCCGGTGAGCATCACGATCGCGACGTCCGAGGTCGCGCGCAGCTCGCGCGCAAGGCTCAGGCCGTCCTCGCCCGGCAGCATCAGGTCGAGCACGATGAGGTCGGCCGGTCGCACCGCGAGCGCTCGGCGCATTTCGTCGGCGTTGCCGGCCTCGCGCACCTGGTAGCCCTCGCGGAACAGGAACCGCGACAGCAGACGTCGCAGCCTCTGGTCATCATCGACAATCAAGATGCTCGGAGCCGTACGCATTTCGCTAGTATAGCGTTCATGCTCATCCGTTCGGACCCGACTGCGTGCACCCCGCGACGACGCCTTCGATGACTACCCCTGACCCGGCTGCGATTCGCGACAGCGACGCGCCCCCGGCCGGTGCAACGCTCAGCGCCGAGCAGTTGATCCGGCACATGGGACACGACTTCAACAACCTGTTCAGCATCATCCTGGGCGGGCTGTCGCTGCTTCGCGAGGAGATCCCGCAGGATTCCTGGCCCCCCGAGGCACGCGAGGTCTACACCGACGTGGTGTCGGCGACCCGCGAAGCCGCCGAGGTCATCGCACAGCTCACGGCCTGGGCCGCGCGCCAGGCCATCGAGCCGGAGAACGCCGATCTCAACGCGTTCGCGCGCGAGCTGCAGCGTGTGCTCACACCATCCCTGCCGGCCGGGGTGCGGCTCGAAGTGCAGTTGCACGACACGCCGGTCATGGCCTGGGTGGACCGTGCCCGCCTGCACGACGCGGTGCTCGCGCTGATCGCGAACGCGTGCGATGCGATCGGCGATGCCGGCACGCTGTGCATCGAGACCGCCGCCGCTGACGGCCCCGCGCTCGCGGTGTGCGACGACGGTCGCGGCATGGACGCGACCACACTCGCCCGCTGCCGCGATCCCTATTTCTCCGGCCATGGCGGCGTGGCGCACCGCGGCCTGGGCCTGAGCGTGGTCGACGGCTTCGTGCGCGCCAGCGACGGCACGCTGCGGATCGCGAGCGCGCCCGGCAGCGGAACCCGGGTGAGCCTCGCCTTCCCGCCTTCACGCAGCCCGCGATAACGGGCGGCACGGGGCCGGCGGCGCGAGCGCGCCCGCATCTCCGCCCGCCCGCGAACTGTACAAAGTTCACACTTCTTTACAACAGATCACGAAACTGACATGGACCGGGCCGCGCACCCTGCTATGGTAGCGCGCGTACGGTCAGGCGCCACGCAGCTCGGCGCCTCGAAGTCGGCGGACGCGATTCGGGGAGGATCCGGACCACCGACGCGACAACAATGGTCCTTTCATGCCACGCACCCGCATCGTTGCGGTCGATGATGATCGCCGCATCCTGCGCTTGCTCAAGCGCACCTGCGAGAACGTCGGCTACGAGGTCCACTCGGTGCTCGATGCCGAGTATTTCGAATCCTCATTCCGCGCATTCGAGCCCTCGCTGGTGTTCCTCGACCTCAACATGCACAGCATCGACGGCGTGGCGCTGCTGCGTTTCATCGCCGAGGAGCGCAGCGACACCAGCGTGATCGTCACCAGCGGTGTGGACGAATGCCTGCTCGATGACGCGCAGTCGCTCGGCCTGTCGCTGGGCCTGCGCATGCTCACACCGATCCGCAAGCCACTGCTGGTCAGCGATGTGCGCCGCCGGTTGGACGCGTTCCGCAACCAGATGCCCGGCGGTGCGCGCACCGCGCTGAGCGAGCACGAACTCGGTGATGCCCTCGAGCGCGGTCATCTGGAAGTGTGCTACCAGCCGCAGCTCGACCTGGGCAGCGAACGGGCCGTGTGTGTCGAGGCGCTGGCGCGCCTGCGCCGGCCCGGCTCTGGGATCCTGAGCCCCGAGCAGTTCATTCCCGCAGCCGAGCAATGCGGCCTCATCGACGCGCTCACTTTCGGCGTACTGGAAAGTGCGCTGAC
>DATKCT010000065.1:0-12140 GCA_035513055.1 Verrucomicrobiales bacterium
GATGAAACAGCCCTGGAAAGAAAGTGTGAAAAAGGACTAGATTTTTGAGGGAAGTGCGGAATGAAAAAGCCGCATCCGGGCCAGGAGTTGCACAGCCGGGTGAAGATCCGGCTCATGGAAGAGAGCGAGCGGGAGCAGTTCGATGAGTTGCTCGAGGAGAAGCACTATCTTCGGAGCAGCCGGATCGGGGGGCGGCGCTTGCGCTACGTGGCCGAAGCCGATGGGCGCTGGGTGGCCCTGCTGAGTTTCAGCGGGGCGGCTCCACAGCTCAAGGGCCGGGACAAGTGGACTGGTTGGAGTACTCGCCAGCGTGCCCGGCGCCTGGCCTTGGTGGTCAACAACAGCAGCTTTCTGCTCCAACATAATGTGTCAGACACACAATAAATAGGTTGACGGACGGACGCGGCGGGGTCCGGGGTGGCGGCATGAGAAAGCTGCGCCGCTTGCACCCACAGGCAAGGCGGCGCGCCCGCCCCTGGGGCCGGAGTTCGAACGTCTGCCCGTCAGAAGCAGAAACGGACTTCCCGGTTCAACTCAGATGAAACGGTCCTGTCAGCTCCTCGCCACCTCCGGCATCCAGCCTTGAGTGCTTCCCGGAGAAGGCTACACTGGAGCGGGTCAGTCCCCGGAGACATGGAAGCGTTTTCTCTTTCCATCGCGCTCCTGGCCGCCGCCCTGTCTGGCGCGGACCGGGAAGCCCGCGGCGCGACCAGCGTCCCCGTCGCTCCTCCCAGCTTCCGCCATGACGTCATGGCTGTCCTCTCTAAAGCCGGTTGCAACACTGGCGCCTGCCACGGCAATCAGAACGGCAAGAACGGCTTCAAACTCTCGCTCCGCGGCGAAGATCCCACGGCCGATCTCAGGGCCCTGACCCGGGACCTGTTCGGCCGCCGCATCGATCGTTTCGAACCGGAGAACAGCCTCCTCCTTCTCAAAGCCACTCGCAGCATCGCCCATGAGGGAGGCGTTCGATTCAACCATGATTCCTCGGCTTACCAGATCCTGCGCGATTGGATTCAAGCCGGCGCTCAGGACGATAGAGCGGAACTGCCGGCCCTCAGCTCGCTCGAGGTCACGCCTCTCGAACGCTATCTCGAGCCCGGCGAGGATGCCTTCCCCCTCCGAGTGACCGCCCGCTTCTCCGATGGCTCCTCCCGCGACGTCACCCAGCTCGCCGTCTACGAACCCTCCGACCCACTATTGGAAGTGAGCCCTGACGGGCAAGTCAACGCCAAGACCCCCGGCGAGAGCGTGGTTCTCGTGCGCTTTCTGTCGCTCCAAGTCCCCGTGCGCGTCTACAAGCTCCAAGAAACTCACGGCTTCACCTGGAATCCGCCCGCGGCCCTCAACCGTGTCGACGAATTCGTCTTCGCCAAACTCAAGCGCCTGCGCATTCCGCTGTCCGCTCCGGCGCCCGACCCGGTTTTCTTGAGACGCGCCTGGTTGGATCTTGCCGGTTTCCCCCCTGACGCGGAATCAACCCGGCGCTTTCTCGCGGATGCAGATCCGCACAAACACGCCGGGGTCATCGACGACCTCCTGCAACGGCCCGAGTTCGCGGAATTCTGGGCGCTCAAATGGTGCGACCTGCTTCGCGTGGAGGAAAAGGCCCTCGACCGCAAAGGAGTTCAAGCCTTTCATCGCTGGATTCTCGACGCGCTCGAGCAAGGGATGCCGCTGGATCGTTTTGCCCAGGAGATCCTCTCCGCCCGCGGCAGCACCTACGCACATCCTCCCGCAAATTTCTATCGATCCCACCGAACGCCAGTCCAGCGCGCGGAAACGGTCGCCCAGGTCTTTCTTGGCCGAAGATTGCAGTGCGCCCAGTGCCACAACCATCCCTTCGATCGCTGGACTCAAGACGACTACTATGACTGGACCTCGGTGTTCGGCGGAGTTCGTTACATGGTTCTCGAGAACAGGCGGCGCGACGACAACGACAAACACGAGTTTATCGGAGAACAGGTGGTCTGGCTGTCTCCCGGCGGCGACATTCAACATCCTCTGCGTCAGCAGCCGGCGCCCGCTCGCCTCCTCGGCGAATCCACCCCTTTGCCCCAGGACGCCGACCGGTTAACCGCGCTCGCAGATTGGCTCGCCGGTCCCGGACGGCTTCCCTTCGCTCGAGTCCAAGCCAATCGCGTTTGGAGCCACTTGATGGGACGCGGGCTCGTTCATCCCGTCGACGATTTCCGAGCCACCAATCCGCCCAGCCATCCCGAGTTGCTCGAGTTCCTCACAGGAGAACTCGCCGGCTCCGGATTCGACCTGCGCAGCCTGATCCGCCTCATCTGTCTCTCACAAACCTACCGTCTTGCTTCCGAGCCCCGCCCATCGAACGTGAGCGATGCCGTCAACTATTCCCACGTTCACCCTCGCCGGCTCGACGCGGAACAACTTCTGGACAGTCTCGCTTCCACATTGGAAACGCCGCTGTCATTCGCGGGCTACCCGGACGGACTCCGCGCCGGCCAGATCCCCGGGGTCAAAGCGGCCCGCCGCCGTTCCGGCGGCGCTACCGGCGAAGACCACTTCCTGGAGGTCTTCGGCAAACCGCCGCGCCTCCTCAGCAGCGAGGAAGAGCGCTCCTGCAATCCCACCATGAATCAAGTCTTCCATCTCGTGAGCGGAAAGCTCATGCACGCGCTGCTCACAGACCCGGACAACCGCCTCGCCGCACTGCTCGAGTCGAACCTCAGCAACGCGCAGATCCTCGACCAGCTCTACTTCGCCGCCCTCTCGCGCCCGCCTTCCCCGGCCGAAAGCGTTCCCCTGCTAACCCATCTCGAGCAAACCGCTAACCGGCGCGCAGCACTCGAAGACATCGCCTGGGCCCTCGTGAACAGCAAGGAATTTCTGATGCGTCACTAACGTAAACCAAGAATCCGCGCCCGCCATGTCCTCTGCCCACCGATCCTACGCCTGTTCCGGTTTTCAGCAACACTCTTTTCCGAGGCGAAGCCTCCTCCGCCTCGGAGGCGCGGGCCTCCTCGGCCTCACCCTGCCCCGCCTGCTGGAAGCTCAGGAGAAGAACCGCGGGAAGTCCGCTCGCGCCCGCTCCGTCATCTTCCTCTTCCAATTCGGCGGCCCCAGTCAGATCGACATGTTCGACATGAAACCGGACGCTCCGGACGGCGTTCGCAGTCCTCTCGACGCCATCTCCACCGTCCTGCCCGGCGTCCCTCTCTGCGCCCAGATGCCGCGCATGGCCCGCGCGCTCGATAAGGTCTGTCTGGTCCGGAGCATCCACCACGAGATGACCAATCATAACTCCGCCTCCTATTACGCCCTTACCGGACATGCTCCGCCCGTCGACGATATCCGTCTCCGCGATTCCATCGACCTCTATCCGGCTTACGGCTCCGTTGTCGATCATCTCACGCCTCCATCGCCCGGCCTCCCCAACGCCGTCGCCTTTCCCCACGTGATTCGCGACGGCTCGATCACGCCCGGCCAAAGCGCCAGTTTTCTCGGAAGGACCCACGATCCCTTCCTGGTGACCGAAGATCCTAACCGGGCCGGCTTCCATCTGCCTGAACTCAGCCTCCCCGAGGGACTGTCGCTCGACCGTCTTCAAGCGCGCCGTGGACTCCAGCAAATCGTGGATAGCCAGAGCCGTCTCTTGGAACAGTCCGCCGAGGCGCGCGGCCTCGACACCTACTACCAACGGGCTCTGGCCATGCTTCAGTCCGAAACGCTGCGCGACGCTTTCGACCTGAGCCGCGAACCGGATGCCCTCCGCGACGCTTACGGCCGGCACACTTTCGGACAGAGCTGCCTGCTGGCTCGCCGTCTCGCTGAAGCCGGCAGCCGTTTCGTCACCGTCTATTTCTCCAACAGCATCGGCGGGCAGAGCACGACCTCGGGAGGCTGGGATACCCACGGCTTCAACGACACCCGGATGTATCCCATCATCAAGGACTATCATCTCCCCATCACCGACCAGACTCTCCCCACCTTCCTCACCGATCTCGACGAGCGAGGATTGCTCGACGAAACTCTCGTGGTCTGGATGGGAGAGTTCGGACGCACGCCCCGCATCAATGGCAACGCCAGCCGTGATCACTGGCCTCATTGTTATACGGCGCTGCTGGCGGGCGGCGGGGTCAAACGCGGTTTCGTTTTCGGAGCCTCCGACGAACAAGCCGCCTACCCAGCCGAAGATCCGGTCCGGCCCGATGATCTGGCCGCGACCATGTTTCACCTCCTCGGGATCGATCCCCAAACCGAGGTGCGCGGCGCCGGAGACCGTCCCTTGGCCATCGCCAGCGGCGAGGTCATCTCCGGCATTCTGGCTTGAGCCGCATCGCTCATCGCGTCAGCGCCCCGCCGGCGCGCCCGGGTAACCACCGGGAGGAGCAGAACCTCCCACGGGAAACAACGCCCCGCGCAAGGGCTGATCCGGCGCCAGGCATGCATGCAAGAACGTGTTCGGAGCCATGGTCTCGTAGACGGTGAACTCGTTCTGTCCAATCACCGACCATCCGTCGGTGTAACGCCGGGCCAGAGGGCGGTCATTCAAGCGTGGATAGACGTTTCCCGCCACGGCCTGAATGTAGGGTCTTCCTCCCACCTCCGGCGTGATCCCGTAAACGACCAGGCCCGGAACCGGCCCCAATCCCGCTTGCAGCCAGGGGTAGGAATCCAAATGCGTCGGCGTCCACGGCGGGCGCGCCCCCAATCCCGTCGTGAAGCAGCGTCCCACCGGGTTGGCGCCGAGCGCCCAGTCCGCTAACAAACAGGCCGCATCGCGATAGGACCGCTCCCCGGTTAACCGATGGGCGTGCATGAGGAAATCCCCCCAGCGGCCCACCGCCGTCGATTGACCCCAGGCCTGCAACGACAAATAAGGATAACCACGCCGCTTCTCGAGCTTGGTCCGGGCGTCCATGGCCCGGCCCAGTATCTGCCGCCGCAGCTCCCCGGCCAGCTCCGCATCGCGAGCCGCTCCCGGCTGGATCAGGTAACCCGCGAAATAGTGCGTGAAAACCGCTCCGCCCGCCACCGTGTTCAAATTGTAATAGATCCCATGGTAGCGTTGCGGCCAAGCCGCTTGCTTGCCATCCAATCCAAAGAGAAACCGGCCCTCCCGAACGAAGCGTTCATGGTAGCCCTCTTCCCCGGTGGCCAAGTAAAGTTGACCGGCCGCGAAGAACGCTGCTCCCCGGCTCCAAGTCCAACTCCGGTCTTTCTCTCGTCCCCGCGAGAACTCCCAGGCCCGTTCCGCCCGCGTCAGCAATTCCGCGGCGCGATCGGCGTCAAAGGGACGCAACAACCGGCCGGCATAAGCGAAAAGCGCCGCGCCCGCCAAGGTGGTGTGCGCATGACGGGCGTAAGTCCGGTAAATCAGCGAATCCGTGGCCGCCGTGACCTCTCCGTAAGCCGGATGCCGGTCCGACTCGAAGCCGGCCCGGATGCCGCCGTCGTTCTCCTGGAGAAACTCCCAGCCCCGCAAACTGAAAAGCGCTTCGTCGAGCAGATCCGGGACTCCGTTCGCGCTTTCCGGAATATCTAACTGCCCGTCCGTGAACTTTTCCGGGTAGAGTTCGAACGCATTGAGCAACCATCCCGCGGCGAGTGTGTGGACCATCCGGATGTCGAAGTCTCCGGCGTCGTGATGACCCCCATGACGTTTCAACGTCTTCTCACCCCTCTCCCGGATCATATTCGGCGGCGGCGCTTCCGTGATCTCGAGAGTCTGATGACAGGCGGCCCGATGCCATGGCGTGAAGGCCGCCTCCAGCGGCACTCCGCAGCGTTGATGATAGAATCCGCGCGCGTGCACGTAAAAAATGTGGTGCGCCCAGGGATCACCGAAGCCAAAGGGGTCGCTGGAACCTAAACCCGGGACCACGAGCCGGTATGCGCCCTGTTTCTCCAATCCTTGCAATCCGGCCAGATAGACCGGGGAGCCGATCGCCTTGTCGAGATCGCCAGGCTGCCAATCCCCTTCGAGAGCGACCCTTTCGTCCGCTATGTCGATCACCTGAAACCGGCCAGGACTCTCACCCTCAGCCGCGCCCAGACTTCCCAACCATGGTCCGTAATAGGCCCGGCGCTTCCCCGCCTCAGCGTGATAACCCACTTGGTTCACGTGCAAGGATTCGCAGCGGGTCGTCGCCGCGTGAAATGTCCAATCCGTTTCCCCCTCCGGATGACGAATGCGCATCGTCCGGCCTTCTTCAAAAGGCCGGTCCAGCACCAGATAGATACGGTGCATGATCACTTGCGGATAGCGTTGTGCCCGCCAATCCGTGCATTTCTCCTCATAAATTGGGAGCGACTGGCGCCCGGCCCGCAACGGTGGAGCGCCGTCGACGGCATAATCCTCCGGATCATCTGAGGGCGGCTGTGAGCGGTCGTGATCCCGGAAGACGAGCACCACCACGCCGGGCGCGGCCGTTTCAAACTGCAGAAACTGACGTCCCGGCGTCAGAGGTTTCTCTTGGCCCAGCGCATCAGCCATCCCAGAGCCGGCAAAAACCGCCACAGCCAACAAGAGAGGCCTCAACCCCAAACGGCTGCGGCGCTTTTCGCTCGAAATGTCCATACCGGATCTGACATCCTCAGGCCGTGAACACTTCACGTCAACGCACCGTAGCGCTCTTCCGGCTGATTCGCCGCTTATCTCTCCTCCGCTGCCTCGCCGTCTTGGCTCTCCTCGGGGTTCCGGCCGCTGCTGCGGCTCAGCTTGCAGCCGGCGCATCGCCGCCGGGCTCTCTCTGGATGGATCGCTACTTCGAATTGGAGACGGCTCGCCTCGAGGCCGGACCGCTTTCCGGAATCCAAACCGCCGAGGACTGGGAAGCCGCCCGCGAACGCCTCCGGCAGCAACTGCGATTCATGCTCGGACTCGACGGCTTCACCTCGCGGCCGGACTTGCAAGCCACCGTCGCGAAAACCTTCCCAAGCCAGGGATTCCGTGTCGAAAACATCGTCTTCCAATCCCTGCCCGGGCTATACGTCACCGGCAATCTGTATGTGCCCGACAACGCTCCGGAGCCCTCCCCCGCGATACTCTACGTCTGTGGCCATGCCCCGGTGAAACAGGACGGCGTCAGCCTCGGCAACAAGACCGCCTACCATCACCACGGAGCTTGGTTCGCGCGCAACGGCTACGTCTGTTTAACCATAGACACGCTCCAACTCGGCGAGATCGAGGGCATCCACCACGGCTCCTATCGGGAAGGCCGCTGGTGGTGGAATGCCCGCGGCTACACCCCGGCGGGAGTGGAAGCCTGGAACGGCATCCGCGCCCTCGACTACCTTGAGGCGCGCCCTGAAGTGGACCCCAACCGCATCGGAATGACCGGCCGCTCCGGCGGCGGGGCCTATACCTGGTGGGTCGCCGCGCTCGATGAGCGCGTCCGCGTCGCTGTCCCCGTGGCCGGTATCACTTCCCTGCGAAACCACGTCGTCGACGGATGCGTCGAAGGACATTGCGACTGTATGTACCCGCTCAATCTCTACGGCTGGGACTTTTCCGCCGTGGCCGCCCTGGCGGCGCCACGACCCCTCCTCATCTCCAACACGGACAAAGACAGGATATTCCCCCTCGACGGCGTGATCCGGATCTACGAAGAAACCCGTCGCATCTATCGGCTGCTCGACGCCGAACAGAACATCGGGCTCAACATCACCGAGGGCCCTCACAAGGACACACATGAACTTCGAGTGTCGGCGTTTTCCTGGTTTGACCGTTTCCTAAAGGACGAGGCCGATTCGGCTCCGGTAGCCGACCCAGCGCTGCCGGTATTGGACCCCGTCGCGCTCCGGGTCCTCGAGAGCATCCCGGGCGACCAGCGCAATACTTCCATCGACGAATCCTTCGTTTCGGCCGCGCCCAGTCCAGCTCCGCCGTCCAACCGCGGGGCCTTCCAACAACACCGCCGCGCCAGCCTGCGCAATCTCCGGACCATGTGCTTCCGCGGCTGGCGGGATGCTGTGGATGCGCCCCTTGCCGTGGATCTCGGCGCCCCGCTTCACGCCCGCGGATTGCAAATACAGATCCTCAGCTTCGATACCGCTCAAGGGTTGCGCCTTCCCGTTTACCTCATCCGCCGGAGCGAGGACAACTGGGACGCCATCCGCCGGATCGAGGCGGAAGTCCTCCTCGAGGATGACTGGGAGCGCTTCGCCCGCAACTTCAGCAGCCCTCCCGAGTCGATCGAGAAAGACCCCGAAAGCGCGCAACCGACACCCGGATCACCTGAGGCGGGGACCCTGTGGGCGTTCTTCGCTCCCCGCGGTGTGGGTCCCACCGCCTGGTCCGGCGATGAACGGGTGAGAACCCATATCCGCCGCCGTTTCATGCTCCTGGGTCAAACCCTCGATTCCATGCGGCTCTGGGATCTGCGCCGTGGCACTCGCGCCCTGCTGGAGTTGGAAGGATTGTCAGACTGTCGCCTCGAACTCAGGGGAGACGGTGTCGCCGCGGGGTTGGCCCTTTACACGGCGCTGTTTGAAACGGAAATCGACTCTCTCCGCCTAACGCGATTACCCCATTCTCACCGCCAAGGCCCTATCTTTCCCAATGTGCTGCGATACCTCGACCTTCCCGGCGCCGTGTCCTTCGTCGCGCACCGGATCCCCATCTCCCTTCAGGTGGATGATCCCTCCCCTTGGTCCGTTTGCCTCGACACGGGAGCAGTCCTCGGATGGCCCGCAGACCGGCTCGTCGTCACCGGAATGGATGAGGAGCCCTAGTCGAAGCCAAACGGATTCCGGGATCCACTCAAGCCTCAAAACTCCTGATCTTGCGAGCGGCAGGCAGCATGAGAAGTACAAAGTCAGCTTAACCCGCATAAAGGTATGAGAAATGTGGGCTAACGTCCGCCCTCACCAGCCGGTTTTGATCCAAGCCCGCACTTTGACATCGACCTCGACGGCGGGGCCCGGCACTTCCTCAAGTCGCTTCAGGTTGGCGGCATCGGCAACTCTGTTGGAGCCCTCTTGTCGAGCTTCGCACCCTCCAGTGCAGCGACCTCCGCTACGGAAGAGGCATCAGTTCCCAGCGGCGCACGAGGATCTCCGCCCCCTCGCATTGAAGCATGAGATCCCCGCCTCGAGGATCGCAGTCGTGGGCTTCATTAACTTTGACTCCATTCAACTCCACGGAGATAAACCCGCCGCGGCAGAGACAGACGAGGCGGTTCCATTCACCGGCGCGTTTCTCGATGAGGCCGGGGGAGCGGAAGCCTTGGATGTCTTCCCAACCGGCCGGACGATCGCGCCAGTTGAGGCGTCCCCAACGTTCCAGGGCAGTCCATTCTCCTTCCGGATCCCACCAGGGCCAGCCTTCCGCGTCGCGGGCGGGTCGAACGCGAGCGCGAAGGCGTGGGGCGAGAAGGTTGCCGTCGCGCCCGTCGCCGCGGATGAGCAGGAGATCTCCACAGGCGCCTTCGAAGAGATTGCACTCGATGGCGGCGCGATAGGCGCCGTCGCCGTCGTGGCTGTTGCCGTCGGGACCTATGGCGTGAAGGAAGAGGCCGGAATCGAGAGCTTTCCCCGCGCGCGCTCCGCGATCGAGACCGCGCTGATCTCCCCAGCGCCATTCGAGGACGGCGATATAGTCCTGATAGGGACGCCGGGTCCGGATGTAGCCGAAACCGGCCCCAGAGATGCGGAGCAGTCCGTCGTGAACAATGAAGACGGCGGCGGGATCGTCGAATCCGCGGCCATGAAGCCAAGTAGTGAGTCCTTCGAGATCACGTCCGTTGAACAGGGCTATGGGCGCACTGGGAGAGACCGGGGCGGCGGACTGCTCTTCGGCGGCCGGGAGAATCCCCGGCCCGGTGTCCAGGCTGAAAAGCGCGCATAGCGCACACAGCCAAGAACGCATTGCGTGGGAAATCGTAGTGCGAGGCCGTGTTACTCCCATCGCTTGAGCATGATCGCAACGCAATCCCAAACACGCCATGACGAAACTCTACTCCGAACTCGACGTGCATAAAGAGCAAACCTCCATCGCACTCGCCGATAACCCTCCCAAGTCCCGATGGCCGCCCGCGAGTCCCGGCTCTTCATGCCCTTGAGCGCCGCGTAATACGCAAGGACACGCCGCACGGTCATCTTCTTGTAAAGACCCCGCTCTTCTGGCAAATAACCGATGCGATCGTTCGCCGCGCGAGTGCTGCGTTCGCCGAGCACTTCAATCTCGCCACCGTCCGGATGAAAGATGTGCAGGATCATCCGGAGCGTCGTGGTTTTGCCGGAGCCATTCGGACCGATGAAGCCATAAACCGAGCCGGCGGGTACGGTCAGCGAAAGATCATCCACCGCTGTATGCTGGCCGAACCTCTTGGTGACGCCCGCGAGCTTCACTGCCGGCATGCGGCCGATGGCGTCAGAAGCCAGAATCATCCTGGAAGCAGCGTTGAATTGGAGTGGAATTGTCCAGTCCCCTTATTCTTTAAGGTAATCACAGTTTCTCTGCAATTCGTTTTGGCGCTTTTCCGGCTTCCGCTGCTTGGATGATTTCGACTTGTGGGCCGGCGACGGCCACTTCATCGCCGCGGCCTGCCACGACAAACCGGTCGATGGCGCTCAATACGCCACCGGTCATTCCTATGGCTGGCGGCAGTCTTTACTTCACCCTCCCATTCAACCTCCAGGCGCGCCGCTTGGCTCCCGGCGGCCCGCAGAGAATTTTGGTCAGCCAGACATCCCATACGGATTCCCTGAAGAGTGAAACGCTAGGGAATTGGGGAACACGATGACCTCGGTTCCCGGTATACTTTCGGCGGATCCGTCCCGCCGAACCAACCACACTCCGTTCGTGCTGTTGACGGTCGCTAAGTGGCGGCAGACGTCCTCATCGTCGACAACCTTGGGAATGCAGTCGCCAGCGCAACCGTCCGTGGGACCTTCTCCAGCGAATCGCCGATGACGACCGCAGAACAAAAGGCAATTCCGATCTCGAGCCGCTACCTACCCTAAGGCGTTCGGAAAGCTCCGGCTCCCCCGCCGCCGCCTGAGAAGCAAGATGGCGCCGGCAAGGGCAAGACTCGCCATCGACCCCGGCTCGGGAACGACGGCGCTGTAGGTGAAATCGTCTATGGTGAAGTGATCCGTGCCGTTTCCGATCAACGCCGCGATCTTGACGTCAGGGGCGTCCCGGGTGATTCCCACGAACTGACCCGCGGAAACGGTTGCGGATGCGTCGCCTGTGGTCAGGGTCAACCCCATATCGTCTCGCAAGTCGAGGCTTACCGCTCCACTGGTTACCCAGAAGCCCACGCGGGCAGCTTCGTTCGGGAAAATGACCTCCAAGAAGCCGTTGTTGAAGGGCTCATCGGTAAAGATCACCAGCGGGCCCAGGACATTCGCGATCGACGCCACATCGGCCGCAATGGCTCCCTGCGGCGCGAAAATGCCGACGGGAGACCCCGGGTTGCCCACGGGGTCGCTGGGGCTCGCGCCCCCACTGTGGTAGGTGGGTTGCGTAGCTCCGTTGCGAGAGCTGAACTTGGCGCCCGCGTCGATGGTTTGCCCAGGGTCGTAGGAGGTGATGACGAAGGCGGTGAGATCATCGAAGTTCTCGACCGTGGTCCCGGCCATGAAGCCGGCTGCCGCGGCGGGATCCGAAGTGATGAGGAGGGCCGCCTGGCTTGTGGCGCCCCCGAACCCGCCAGCGATCAAGGGGAGAAAAAGAAAGGAGCGAAGTTTGCGATACATATTCATGTTGAGCTTGGAGATCCTACGCTGTTCGACCTGTGGGCCGTCCATCGGCTGGAGATTGCGTGAATGACCTGAAAAGGTCAAGCGGGACTTTTGCGGAACGCGCACAGGAGCAAGAGCATTTCCTCTGAATTTCGCCGGAGGAACCGAGACCCAGCAACGATACGAGAAGGGCATCCGGCAAAGCGTCCAGACCCAGCACCCCGGTCTGCGCTTCACCTTCAGTCTCCCCGGCTGGAACGTCCACTTCGAACAGCCCTCTCCAGAAGTTGACTCTCGCACCCAGTTCAAGGGCACAACATTACTGTGGTCCGACCAGTATGGAGTCTGTGTCTCCGGTGCCTGGAACGATTCGGGGGTTCGATCTGGCGCGCCCCAGCACGCGACTGAAGGAGGGCAGTCCTGGTGTCCGTCGGTCTTTTCGATTACCTGGTTTCCAGCACTTCGAGCGCTTTTACGGC
>DATKCT010000066.1:0-69015 GCA_035513055.1 Verrucomicrobiales bacterium
GCTATACCCCACCGCGCCGTCGTCCGGCTCGTGCGCAACACCAACTACATCACGTTGGAACCGAGCGATGTCCTCCTTCAGTTCTCGACAGTGTCCTTCGACGCCTCCACCTTCGAAGTCTGGGGCAGCCTCCTCAACGGCGCTCAACTCGTGGTCTTCCCCCCGCAAATGCCGGGCTTGGATGAAATCGGCGACTTTCTCCGCCGCCGCAAGATCACGACGCTGTTTCTGACCACCGCCCTTTTCCACCAGATGGTCGATCATCAGTTAGAGAACTTGGCCGCCGTGCGGCGGGTGCTGGCCGGTGGCGAGGTCATCTCCGCTTCCCATGTCCGCAAATTTCTGGCCGCGCTGCCCCCCGGCCACGAATTCATCCATTGCTACGGGCCTACCGAAAACACCACGTTCACGAGCTGTCATGTGATGGACGCTTCCAGCGACATTGGCGGCTCTGTTCCCATCGGGTGTCCCATCTCCAATACTCGCGTCTACATCCTCGACTGTTACCTCCAGCCGCTGCCTCCGGGGTTGCCCGGAGAACTCTATATCGGAGGCGACGGCCTGGCCCGCGGCTACCTCAACCGCGATGATCTCAACCGGGAACGCTTCCTGACCAACCCCTTCCGCTCTGAACCCGGCGACCGCATCTACAAAACCGGTGACCGATGCCGCTGGCGCGCCGATGGAACCATCGAGTTTGTTGGCCGTCGCGACCACCAGATCAAGCTTCGCGGGTTTCGCGTCGAACTCGGAGAAATCGAGGCCGCCCTCCGCCAACACCCCGCTGTGCGCGACGCCGTCGCCGTCCTTTGGAAGGACACGCCGCAGGATCCCTCCCTAACGGCTTACGTGACGCTCCACGAAACCCGCGGCTCCTCCTCAGTCGATGCCCTGAACCGTCGCTTGCGGGAATCCCTCCCCGATTACATGATTCCTGCCGCTATCGTTTGCCTGGATGAGCTGCCGGTCGACGCTAACGGAAAGATCGATCGCAAAGCGCTCCCACCCCCATCCGGCTCGTCACCCGCCGCGCCGCCGAGTCCGTCGGCGCCGCTATCAGAAACAGAACGCCAAATCGCCGCGATATGGACCGAATTGCTGGGCGTCTCAGTTGCCGGCATGTCCATCAATTTCTTTCAGGCCGGCGGACATTCCCTCCTCGGTATGCAGTTGATCGCCCGCGCCGGACGCCTCTACAACCTGAAGCTTCCTCTTTCCACTCTCTTCGAGAATCCCACCATCCGGGAACTGGCCGCAGCTATCGACGCCGCCCATTCTCACTGCCACACCACCCCCGGACCCACAGCAGTCCCTTCAAGAACAGGGGAACGTGAGGAAGGTGAACTATGAGTGTCACGGAATTCCTCGCTCAATTGCATCAAACCGGCATCCGGCTCAGGGCCGATGGAGATCGGCTCCGTTACGATGCTCCGCCTGGGGCCGTGACCGCGTCCCTGCGTGAAGAATTGCTCCAGCGGAAAGCCGCAATCCTGGACTTCCTCAAGGAGAACCCGTCCATCGGCGGTTCCGGCATGGAACCTATTCCCACCGTTTCTCGCGATGCGCCGCTGCCCCTGAGCTTTGCCCAGCAGAGACTCTGGTTCCTCCACCGCATGGCCCCCGAAAGCGCTCACTACAACGTGCCCTCGACGACGCGGCTGCAGGGTCCCCTCGATGTCGACGCGCTCCGCTCGAGCCTCAATCAGCTCGTCGAACGGCATGAAACGCTGCGAACCGCTTTCACCGGCGAGGATCAGCCCCACCAAGTCATCTCGAGTCCGCGAGAGTTCGACTTGCCCATGGTGGATCTCTCCATCCTGCCCGATTCTCAGCGCCAATCCGAAGCGCAACGGCTCGCCGAAGAGGAAGTCCAACGCCCCTTCGACCTCGCCAATCCTCCCTTGATTCGAGGCCTCCTCCTGCGGTGCGACACCGAGAGTCACATCCTGGTCCTCACCATGCACCACATCGTTTCCGATGGTTGGTCTATGGGAGTGTTGCTCCGAGACCTCATCGAGTTCTACCGGGCCCGGTTGGACCGCCGCGAACCGGATCTCCCGGTCTTGCCTGTCCAATATGTCGACTTCGCCGTCTGGCAACGGGCTTGGATGGACGCCGGAGAACTCGATCGCCAGACTTCTTACTGGCGAGATCGCCTCAACGACTTGCCCGTCTTGCAACTCCCCACCGATCGCCCGCGCCCCATCGTTCCATCCCGGCTCGGCCGCCGCATCAGACGAACGCTGCCGCAGAACCTGGTCGAATCCATCAAGAACCTCAGTTTTCAAGAGAATGCTACGCCTTTCATCACCATGCTGGCGGCCTTCCAGGTCCTTCTCCAGCGTTACACCGGACAGGATGACCTTCTTGTAGGCTGCCCTATCGCCAATCGCTGCCACCCCCAAACCGCCGGACTCCTCGGCTTCTTTGTCAACAGCCTCGTTCTCCGCGCCGACGCTACCGGGAATCCTCCGTTCCGCCGCTTCCTGGCCCAAGTCCGATCGACCGCCCTCGAGGCCTTCGATCATCAGGATCTCCCCTTTGAAAAACTCGTCGAGTCTCTCAACCCCGCGCGTGATCCTAGCCGCAACCCACTCTTCCAGGTGATCTTTGCGCTGCAAAACGCCCCCGTGCCGCCCCTCACGACGGGAGACCTCCGCTTGAGCCTCGGTTGGTCCGAAACGGCCGCCTCGCGCGTGGATCTGGAAATCCATGTTATCGAGAGTTCCGACGGCGCCGCCGTCGTCGCCGTCTACGACACGGAACTCTTTGTTCAATCCACCGTGGAAACTCTGCTCGATCGTTACTGCCGCTTGCTCGAGGCCATCGTTTCCGATCCCGATCAACGCCTATCCAGCTTCTCTCTTATCGATGAAGTGGAACGTCGCCGCGTGTTGATCGAATGGAACGACACAACCACTCCCTACCCGCGCGACGCGACCATTCGCGAACTGTTCGAGGAACATGCCGCCGCACAACCCGATGCCCCCGCTCTCATTTGTGGTCAGCAGAGACTCACCTACGGCGAACTCAACGCCCGCGCCAACCAACTCGCTCGCCATATCCAAGAACTTGGAGCCGGTCCCGAAACGGTCGTCGGCCTCTGCCTGGACCGTGGTTTTGATCTGATCGTCGCCCTCCTCGGCATCCTCAAGGCTGGCGCCGCCTACCTGCCTCTCGATCCCGGCTACCCAACGCAACGTCTCGATTTTATGTTGCGCGACGCCGCCGCGCCTCTCCTTCTCACCCACAGCCGCCTCCTCGATCGCCTCCCCACGCCGCTCCCGGCTCAAGTCGTCTGCTTGGATGCGGCCCAACGCGAAATCGATCGCCAAAAGCCAGCCGCTCTCGCCACGCCCGTTTCCGCTGGCAGCCTCGCCTACATCATCTATACCTCCGGCTCCACCGGCCTTCCCAAAGGAGCCGCTATACCCCACCGCGCCGTCGTCCGGCTCGTGCGCAACACCAACTTCGTCAGTCTCGGCCCCGACGATGTCCTCCTTCAGTTCGCTCCTGTGTCCTTCGACGCCTCGACCTTCGAAATATGGGGCAGCCTCCTCAACGGAGCCCGCCTCTCCATCTTCCCTCCCCATACCCCGGCGCTGGAAGAACTCGGCGACTTTATTGGCGAGCAGAAAATCACCACCCTGTGGCTCACCGCCGCCCTGTTTCACCAGATGGCCGATCGCCAACCCGAGAGCCTCAACACCGTCCGCCAGCTTCTGGCCGGAGGCGACGTCCTCTCCGTGTCCCACGTAAAGAAAATGCTTCGCCGGCTGCGGCCAGGACAGACCCTCGTCAACGGTTATGGTCCTACCGAAAATACCACGTTTACCTGCTGCCATGTGATGGACGCTTCCAGCGAAACCGGCTGCGCGGTCCCCATCGGAAGGCCCATCTCCAATACCCGCGTCTACATTCTCGATTCCGCCCTCCAACCGGTCCCCCCTGGCCTCCCCGGAGAACTCTACATCGGAGGCGACGGCCTCGCCCGCGGCTACCTCAATCGCGACGATCTCAACCGGGAACGCTTCCTGACCAACCCCTTCAGCTCTGAGCCCGGCGACCGCATCTACAAAACCGGTGACCGCTGCCGCTGGCGGGCCGATGGAACCATTGATTTCCTCGGCAGGCGGGATCATCAGGTCAAGATTCGCGGATTTCGCGTTGAACTCGGAGAGATCGAAGCCTGTCTCCGCAAGAACCCCGCTGTCCGCGACGCCGTTGTCTCGACCCTGCTCGAGGACTCCGGCGACAAGCGCTTGATCGCCTACGTCGTCTTGCATCCGGGCGCCGAAGCAACCCCTCACAGCATGCGCGAATTCCTCTCGGCGCAATTGCCGCCCTACCTGATTCCGTCCGCCTGCTTGTTCCTCGCCGCCTTGCCCCTCACGCCCAACGGCAAGGTCGATCGGGGCGCTCTGCCGGTTCCCAGCAGAGATGATCTCGATCCGCTCGCCGATTTCATCGGCCCCCGCACCCCCGTCGAGGAGATCGTCGCCGGGGTTTTCACCGAACATCTCAAACTCGAACGCGTCGGCGTTCACGATAACTTCTTCGAACTCGGTGGACACTCCCTCCTGGCCACCCGGATTGTGTCTCACCTGCGCGCCGCTCTTGGATTGGACATCCCCTTGATCGCGATTTTCCACCATCCCACCGTAGCCGGTCTGGCTTGCCGCATCACCGGCCAGTTGATGGAATTGGACCGGCAGGAGTCCGTTCAGCCGAATGAACGAGTCTAACATGGCCGAGCCCAGGGACCCGGCCGCCAACCTGTCTCTCGAGGCCCGCGCTCTCTTGGAAAAGAGGCTCCTGCTCCTGCAAGCCAGGCGCCCATCCAGCCAGACCATCCGCCGTCGAAGCCTTCTTCCTCTCTCTCCCCTCTCATTCGCCCAGCAGCGATTGTGGTTCCTCGATCGCATGGAACCCGGTCTGCCGCTCTACAATATCCCTATCGCCCTCCGGCTTTCCGGCCCCCTGGATGCCTCCCTCCTCGAGCGGTCCCTTCGCGAGATCGTCCGGCGCCACCAGGTCCTGAGAACAACTTTTCCCGCGGAAAAGGGCGAACCCGTGCAAAGGATCCATCCCGATCCCAATTTCACCCTCTCGATTGTATCGCTTCTCGACCTGCCGGAAACCGAAAGGGAATTCCATGCCCTTCGGAAAATATCCGAAGAAGCCGTTCGTCCTTTCGATCTTTCCAGCGATCTCATGCTGCGGGCCGCCCTTTTCCGCCTCACGGAAGGTGAGCATTTTCTCCTTCTCGTCCTTCACCACATCGCCGCCGACGGCTGGTCGCTTCACATCCTCTTTCGCGAACTGAGCCTCCTTTACCAGGCTTTCGCCGCCGGAGAGAGTTTCCCCCTTCCGGATCTCCCTATCCAATACGCCGACTACGCTTCTTGGCAGCGGGAGCTGCTCGAGAGCGATGCTATCCACGCGCTCGTGGACTATTGGCGCAAGCAATTGGAAGGCGCTCCCGGTGTCTTGGATCTGCCCTTCTCACAGCCGCGCTCCCACTCGCAGAACCATCGAGGAGCACGTTGCCGCCTCACCCTCTCTCGCCAACTCACTCAGGGGCTTCAGGCTCTCAGCCGCCGTCATGACGCCACCCTCTTCATGACGCTCCTGGCCGCATTCAATGTTCTCTTGTGCCGTTACACCGAGCGCGACGACATCCTGGTCGGCTCTCCCATAGCCGGCCGCGACCGTTCTGAAGTCGAAGGGCTCGTCGGTTTCTTTGTCAATACGCTGGTTCTTCGCGCCTCCCTCTCCGGAGATCCCTCCTTTCCCGAATTGCTGCGCCGGGTCCGGGATGTCACCCTTGGAGCTTATTCTCACCAGAACCTGCCGTTTGAAAAACTCGTCGAAATTCTGCAACCGGAACGCCGGGTCGATCGATCTCCGCTGGTTCAGATCCTGTTTGCTCTTCAGAACATCCCGCAGGCTCCGCTTGAACTCCCTGACATCGCCGTTCAATCCCAGGAGCTTGAGTTAGCCTCGGCCAAATTCGATCTCAGCCTGGGCATTGAGGAAACTGCGGAAGGACTTACGCTCGCGGCGGCTTACAGCACGAGCCTTTTCGAAGCCGCAGACATCCGGCGAATGCTCGATCACTATCTCACTCTGCTCGACGGCATTGTCAGTGACCCTGACCGTCCCATCGGAACACTGCCACTGCTGACCCAGTTCGAACGGCGTCAGATTCTCGAGGTTTGGAGCGGCGCGAGCCGCGCCGCGGTTTCATCCCCGCTCTGTCTGCATCAATTCTTCGAAGCCCAGGCGGCGCGCACCCCAGAGGCCTTGGCCGTCGACTTTCGCGGTCAGCAACTCACCTATGACGAACTCAACCGCCGCGCCAATCGTCTTGCCCATCGCCTCATCTCCATGGGGGCGGGTCCCGAGCAGCTCGCCGGCATCCTCATGGAACGCTCCCTCGACCTGCTCGTGGGCATTCTCGCCATCCTCAAGTCCGGGAGCGCTTACGTGGCCTTGGATCCCAAATACCCGCCAGCGCGACTTGCCTTCATGCTCGAAGATGCCGCCGCGACCCTGCTTCTGACCCAAACCAGCTTGGCCGGCCAATGGCGCGATCATGCCGGCGCCGTCGTCTGTGTGGACGATGGGCTGGAAACCGTCGCGCCGGGCCCGGACTGCAATCCCCCCAATCGCGCCGCGCCCGGCAACCTCGCTTACGTGATTTACACCTCCGGTTCCACCGGAAAACCCAAAGGCGTGGCCATCGAACACCAGAACGCCGCCGCCTTTCTCGCCTGGGTCCACGAAGTCTTCCCCGCCGAGCAAATCCAAGGAGTGCTTTTCTCGACCTCCATCTGTTTTGACCTTTCGATCTTCGAGATCTTTGCTCCCCTGAGCTGCGGCGGCGCCGTGATCCTCGTCGAGAACTTCCTCGAACTGCCCAGCCTACGTTCTCTGGAGCCGGTGACCCTCGTCAATACCGTCCCCTCCGCCATAAGCGAGTTGTTGAAAAACACCCGTATGCCTCTCTCCGTCTCCACCGTCAATCTGGCTGGAGAACGCCTAACGAATGAATTGGTTCGCCGAATCTATCAGGAGCCCAGCATCGAGCGCGTCTACGACCTCTACGGCCCCTCCGAAGACACCACCTACTCGACTTACGCCCTCCGCAGCGCGGACGGACCCTACACCATCGGCCGCCCCATCACCGGCACACAGGTCTACCTTCTCGACGATCATCTTCAGCCCGTTCCAGCCGGCGTCCCCGGCGAACTCTACATCGGCGGCTCCGGCCTTGCCCGCGGTTACCTCAACCGTCCCAGCCTCACTGCCGAACGCTTCGTTCCCAATCCTTTGCCCGAAGCCCAAGGCGGCCGCCTCTACCGGACTGGCGACCGCTGTCGCTGGCGCCCAGACGGCAGCCTCGAACTGCTCGGCCGCAACGATCACCAAGTCAAACTCCGCGGCTTCCGCATCGAGCTGGGCGAAATCGAATCGGCGATCCGCGAGGATCCCGCAGTCCGGGAATCCGTTGTCATCCTGCGCCGCGACGATCCCGGCGACCCGCGTCTCGTCGCCTACCTGACCGCCGAAGACGGCCAAGGTCCCACCGCGAAAACCCTCCGCTCGCGGCTCCGCTTGACGCTCTCTGAGCACATGATCCCCTCCGCATTCGTCGTCCTGACCGCATTGCCGCTGACGGCAAATGGAAAGGTCGACCGCGCCGCACTCCCGTCCCCACTCCCGCCGCCGCCCGATCGCAAGGAGCCCGTCGCTCCCCGTAGCAATCTGGAAAGCCGTCTGCTCCTCATCTGGTCGGAAGCGCTCGGCCGAACTGGAATCGGGGTGCGCGACAACTTCTTCGACGCCGGTGGTCACTCTCTATTGCTCCTCCAAGTTCACAGCCGGATCGTGGAGGAACTCGGATATGACATCACCGTCCTCGAACTCTTCCAGCACCCTACCATCGATTCCCTGGCGGCGCGTCTCTCCGCGGATGACTCCGTGAATACCGCAGCGCCTCCGCGCCCCGAAACGCACAAGCCCCGCCCCCGCCCTAGCGCAGACGCCTCTATCGCCCTGCTCGCCATGAATGGGCGATTCCCAGGAGCCTCAAATGTCGCCGCCCTCTGGGAGAGTCTCTGCGCCGGCGCCGAAGGAATCCGGACCTTCTCCGGCGAAGAACTGCTCGCAGCCGGGGTCGATCCATCTCTCCTTACCAACCCTGCCTATGTCAAAGCCCGTGGAATCATCGACGGCGCTGACTTGTTCGACGCCGAATTTTTCGGTTACACCCCGCGCGAGGCTCAGTGGATCGATCCGCAGCAGCGTCTCTTTCTCGAATGCGCTTGGGAGGCGCTGGAAACCGCCGGATGCGACCCGGATCGTTACGATGGCCTCATCGGCGTCTACGCCGGAGCCACCACCAACTCCTACCTCGATAATTTGCTCAGCAACCCGGAGATTCTCGCCGAGGCGGGTCTCATGCAATGCGCCCTTGCCGCGAACAAGGATTTCCTGACCTCGCGCGTCGCTTACAAGCTGAACCTGCGGGGCCCAGCGGTGAACGTCCAGTCGACTTGCTCGACTTCCTTAGTGGCGATTCACATGGCTTGCCAGAGTCTCATCCAGGGGGAATGTGACCTGGCCTTAGCCGGCGGTGTCGCCATCTCCGTTCCCGTCGTCCAAGGCTATCTTTACCAGGAAGGGGGCATCGCCTCTCCCGACGGACATTGCCGGGCTTTCGACGCCCGCGCCCAAGGCGTTGTCCAAGGCAATGGCGTCGCTCTGGTCGTCTTGAAACGCCTCGCCGACGCCCTCGCCGGCGGCGATAGCATCCGCGCCGTCATCCGCGGATCCGCCGTCAACAACGACGGAGGTCTCAAAGTCGGGTTCACCGCTCCCAGCATCGAAGGACAGGCCCAAGTCATCGCCCTGGCTCAATCCTTAGCCGGAATCCATCCCGACTCCATCGGTTTCGTCGAGGCCCACGGCACCGGCACAAAACTGGGTGATCCCATCGAGATCGCCGCTTTGGCAAAAGCTTTTCGCCGCCGCACTTCTCGCCGCGGATTCTGCGCCCTCGGCTCCATCAAATCCAATCTCGGTCACCTCAATGAATCGGCCGGGGCCGCCGGCTTCATCAAAGCCGCGCTCTGTCTCGAACATCAGAGGATCCCCCCCAGTCTGCACTTCCATCAACCCAATCCCGCCCTGGATCTGGAGAACAGTCCCTTCTTCGTCAACTCCCAATGCCTTGACTGGCGCTCGTCCAGTGATACGCCCCGCCGCGCCGCCGTGAGTTCTTTCGGATTGGGAGGGACCAACGCTCATGCCCTGCTCGAAGAGGCGCCGCCCCTTCCCCCATCCATCCCGGGCCGGGATCGGCAGCTTTGGGTTGTTTCCGCCCGCACTGCGCCCGAGTTAGAAACGTCCTCCTCGAATCTCGCTCAACATCTTCGGAGCCATCCCGATATCTCGCTCGCCGACGCCGCCTTCACCCTCCAGACCGGACGCCGCGCTTTCGACCATCGGCGGGCCTTCGTCGCCCGGAACCACGCGGAGGTGCTGGCAGCGCTGGACGGTCCGGCGCCTCACTCCGGATTCCGGGGGTGCTGCCCGGGTGGAACTCCGCCAGCCGTCTTCCTTTTCCCGGGCCAAGGCACTCAGCATGCCGGAATGACGCGCAAGCTCTACTCCTCCGAACCCGCCTTTCGCGAGGTCGTCGACGCCTGTCTGGCTTGTCTGAGAGACGATCTCGATCTGGACCTCCGCCCCGTTCTCTACCCGGATGACCGAAACCTGACGGACGCACACGACCGGCTCCAACGGACCGCCCTGGCCCAACCCGCCCTCTTCGTCGTCGAATACGCCCTGGCTCAGCTCTGGCGTTCCTGGGGTATCGAACCCGCCGCCTGCATCGGTCACAGCGCCGGCGAATACGTCGCCGCCTGCATCTCCGGCGTCTTGCATTGGAAAGACGCCCTTCGCCTGGTGACCATTCGCGGCCGCCTCATGGAGGACATGCCCGAGGGCGTCATGCTGGCCGTCCCCCTGAGCGAGCAAGAACTCAGCGAGCGTCTCCGCAGCACACCTGGGCTGTGGATCGCCGCCGTCAACGCGCCCGCGCTCTCCGTTGTCTCCGGTCTCTCTGACAGAATCGCTAACTTCGAAAGTCAATTGAACCAGGAAGGCATCGCCGGACGCAGGCTCCACACCTCCCACGCCTTTCACAGCGGACTCATGGACCAAGCCGCCGCCGCCTTTGCTGAAGCTGCAAAGGACGTCGCCATCTCTCCACCCCAAATTCCTTACCCCTCAAACCTGACCGGCCGCTGGATCACGGAGCAAGACCTCCGGGATCCCGCATATTGGGCTCGCCATATTCGCCAAACCGTGCGATTCGGAGAAGGCCTCTCCTGTCTTCTCGAGAATCCCCGCAACATTCTACTCGAAGTGGGACCCGGGCGCGTCCTCACATCCCTGGCGCGCCAACATCCGCGCTGCGGCCCGGACCGGCTCGTCATCCCCTCGCTTCCCGGCCCGCAGGACACGGAAGACGACATTGCTGCGCTCCTCTCCGGCCTCGCCCGGCTCTGGACCGCCGGAGCAACGGTCGACTGGGGGCGATTCCACGAGTCCTCCCGCCGCCGCCGCGTCGGACTCCCCACCTATCCTTTCACTCGCCAACGTTACTGGGTCGACAAACCGCCCCGCGCCGCCGCGCCAAGCAATCCCACGCGAAGCCTCAGCGAATGGTTCTCTGTTCGCGCCTGGCGACCAGATCTCCCGCGCCCCTTGAAACGGGCGCCGGAGACCGGTCCGCGACGCTGGCTCTTCTTTCTCGACGGCTCTGCGTTGGCGCTGCGGCTTTGCGCCTATTTGGGAAACGAAGGATCCGCAATCCCAGTCACGCCGGGTAGGGATTTCGGATGGATAGAATCGGGTTTCCAGATCGATCCGGCCAACCGCGACCATTATCAGCGCCTCTTAGCAGAGCTGCATCAGAGGGATGCTGTCCCGACTGACGTTGTCCATTTCTGGAACGAGGACGTTCCAGACCCTCGAAGCCCCGAAAACCTCGCCCCAGCCTTCTTCAGCCTCCTTTACCTCGTCCAAGCCCTCGGAGCGCTTCCTGGCGAACCCCCCGTTCGCATCACCGCCGTCACCGATCGCGGATACAGCGTTGCTGGGGACGAGGAGATCCAGCCCGAGGCGGCGCAGGTCTTGGGGCTCTGCCGCGTCGCCAGTCTCGAGCTTTCCAACGTCGATTGCCGCAATGTCGATCTCTCCAAGTCTGATTGGACCGGCGCCGTCAGCGATGAGGCTTTCCGGCTGCTAACTGAGGAAATGTTGACCCAAGACTGGAAGCCAGTCGTCGCCCATCGCCGGGCCCGGCGATGGATCGAAGCCTTTGTTCCAATCCGCCTCCCGCCTATCTCCCAAGACCCCCCCGCCAGGCTCCGCCAGGGCGGAACCTACCTGATCACCGGCGGCCTTGGCGGCATTGGCCTGGCCATAGCCGATTACCTCGCTCGACGCCTCAGCGCCCGGCTCGTTTTGACTGGCCGGTCAGCCCTGCCCAACACCGAACGCTGGAGTGAGATCCTCTCGACAAACGACGCCGGACATGACCCCGGGATCACGGAAAAGCTCCGATCCATCGCGAAGCTGAAGGAAGCCGGAGCGGAAGTCATGGCCGTTCAGGCCGGCGTCTCCGATCTCATCAGCATGCAGAAAGTCATCGCGGATGCCGAAAAATGCTTCGGTCCGATTCACGGCGTCGTGCACGCCGCCGGCATTCCCGGCGACGGAATCATCCTCCTCAAAGATCCCGCCCTCGCGGTCGAGGTGCTCAAACCCAAGATCGCGGGAACCCAAGTGTTGGGCCAGTTGATCGCCGGAATGGATCTCGACTTCTTCCTGCTCTGTTCTTCGCTCAACTCGCTCGCTGGCGCTCCCGGCACAGTCGATTACGCCGCCGCCAACGCCTACCTCGATGCTTTCGCCCGAAGATTCCAGGCCGATACCGGCATCTTCACGGTTTCCGTCAACTGGTGCCGCTGGCGCGAAGCCGGTATGGCCGCCAGAGCTGCTGCGCCATCGGTCTCGCCGCGCCAGGCCGGCATATCCAATGCCGAAGGCGTGGAGGCATTCCTGAGAATCCTGGACAGTTGCCCCGACTCTCAGGTCGCCGTGTCTGAGGTCGACCTCAATTCCCTCCTCGCGCCGCGGGATCAGCCGGAGAAATTCCCCTCGCCCGCAGCCGCCCCAGAGGCCCTGCAAGCCGCCCCAGACGCCGCATCCAGCCCGCCGGTCGATGCCCGCGCGCGCCTCTCCACCGCCTATGTTCCGCCCGACGAGGGCATCGAACGCCGGATCGCCGAAATCTGGGAACGCCTCTTCGGCATCGCGCCGCTAGGAGCAAACGACGACTTTTTCGAACTCGGCGGTCATTCTCTCCTGGCCGTCCAACTGCTGAGCCGCCTGCGCGAAGTCAACCCGAATGCGGCCCTGACATTGCCGCAATTCTTTGACAACTCCACCGTCCGCCGCCTCGCCACCCTCCTGGGAGCTGCCCCAGAAAACACGCCCGGTCCAGACTAGCTCAAATTGGTCAAAAGCCTATCACTTTCACGGGATTCTGGGCGGTTTTTCGCAATGTTCGTTGCATAAGAGAGTCTTTATCGACCAGATTGAAGACACTCACGACCCCCGCCATCGCCTGGTCCCGGATGGAACCATGGAGATGTTCACGCACCCACGATGCCGCGGCCTGTGGATCCTGACGGGTCAAATGTCCCATCACTGCTTCCACGTGCATGCCCTTTCTCGGGGTATCCGGCATAAGCGCAAAAGCTTCGGCTGCCTTGGCAGGATCGCGCTGAAGGCTCACGGACACGATTTTGGAGAGCGCCTCGGTGCGATGATATCTGTCTTCGATCGAGGAGACCCATCGGACAGCCGCAGCCGGATTTCGCTTGGCCAGCGCTTCAGCGACCGCTTTCCAGGCCTCACGTTGCGCTACAGGATTGCGCAACGAAGAGATGCCGCCGCCCGCTGGGATCCTTTGACTACGTCTGCCTGGATCAGTACTTTGCCGCCCGAAGCGGTTTCCGATTCAGCCGTAACCGCATTGCTCGACGCCATTCCCGATGACCCTGGAGGAGCCCTGCTTTGCTCCCTTCAACTCGACGATCCCGGCATCCGCCTATCCAGGGCGAGGGAATACGCTGTCAGTGCGTATGAGAAGGATCCTGAATCATTTGTTAGTCTATTCAACGCCCTTTCTTTCTCCGACGAAGAAAGGGCTCTCATTCTCGGGTCCCTAAGCTCCTCCGATAGTGACTGACACGACCAAATGGCTTCTCGTTGCCGTATCCTGCATTCTCGGCCTGGTCTCCGGCGGCGCCTTGCGCTCTAGCGCTCGCTGGTGGTCTCTGAACGACAATGAGGCCAAGCCTTCTTCGTTAAGATCGGGACGCAATCCTTCCTTGATTGGTCGAGATACAGCGGTCTCTTCGAGGGCCTTTCAGGGGCTAACTCGTGTCGGCGCGCCGGGCGCGGCGGTGAGGTAGACGAACATACGCCCCTCGAGGTCGCAGATCCAGAGTTCCTCGGCGCCGGCCTCGAAGCAGAGACGTTTCCTTTCAGCGATTACCCCCTTGAGGTCGTGCTCGCCCGGTGAAGGCAGAACTCCACTCGTGATGGCGAGACCGTGGCATCCTGGGATCCTGAACCTTGGGGCACACCGAGGGGGGAGCGCCAGCCGATGCGAAGCACACCCAGCTCAAATCTCCTCGGTGAAGGCTTCCAACGATTGGCATTGGATGGCAGTCCGGAGCAGCTCTTGGAGCATAGCGTCGTCTTCAATGCCATGCACGGCTTCCTTCAGACCCACGGGAATGCGGCCAAAGCGGATGGTCAGCACCTCCAAGATGTATTCTTGACGGCCTTCCTGCCGGCCTTCCTGGCGACCTTCCTGCCGGCCTTCCTGGCGGTAACGTTGGGCGAGACTCATCACGGCGCTACGGGTTCCCGGGTCGTTGATCTTAGCCACTCTCGCTTCGAAGGACTCCCTGTCAATCTCGGCGCCCAGGATGTAACGCAGCACGAGTTGAAGAACCCGGCGCGGAACACGGAGGATCAGCTCTTCATCCCACAGGGCGTCGTCGAGCAGCCGTCCCAGGCGTTCGGCCTTCATGGCGCGCAGGACAAGGATTCCCGCAGGGGCGCCGGGAATGGCCTCGAAGGCCATGGCTGCGAGCTGGAGGTGGGCGAAGAAGAAATCCGGCAGGAAGGCAAGAAGGTCACTGGCGAGGGATTCGGGCACATCGCACAGCGCGGCGAACTGTGGGGAAATTTCCCAGGTCTCCGCATTCTGGGAGAGGACTACAGGGAGGATGACCGGCAAGCGTTCGCGGGCGGGGTTGGTTTCGACGAGGTTCTCCCAGATGCGGACCATGTAGCGCAGAAGGCGCAGCGGGAGCAGTCGATCCCGAGTGCTTTGGTGTTCGAATAGCAAGTAGATCAGGCAGTCGTGGCCGGCCAAGGGTGCGGAGAAGAGCAGGTCGGTGTGGGAGCGGCTGAAGTGCGAGTCGATGAAAGAGCCTGGTTGGTGGCGGAGTTGGGACCAGTCGATAGCGGCGGCGATAGGCTGAGGGAGTTTGGCTTGCAGCAGTGCGGCGGTGTTCTCCGCCCTCCGGAAGGTGATGGAGAAGAGCTTGTCGTTGGGTTGATGAGATTTCTCACCAGGCACGGGAAAAGCGATAGGCTGAAGGGGGGCGAGTCCTGAGTCAATAAACTTGCCGGGAAAGGGGTCGCATCAGTAGCCGGGGGCGGCATGCTTGGTCCATGCCGCGGCAGGTACGCATCGAGTACGAGGATGCGGTCTACCACGTGATGGCGCGCGGCGACCGCCGGGAGGCGTGTGCGACTGGGAGCGAGAGACGTTCCTTGCGGCGCTGTGTGAGGGGGCTGGCGGGTGAGGGGGCTGGCAGCCGACCAATTACTTTTCCCCATCCAGCGACAATTGTTTTTCTCCACGGGAGGAGCTGATCAGTGCGGTTGGTTCGCTGTGGGTTTCGGTCGAATTGGGTTTCGGATTCGTCCGCCCCGCCGGCGGCCGGCCGGAGGGCAGGTCCGTTTCGCACTTCACCGGCCAGACTTTTTCCGCGTTTCGCTGACTTCCTCCCCGAATTCCAGGATCATTCTGTGTGCACCAACCGGTCCACCGCCGCCATCGCCGTCATTGGATCGTGGAAGATCTGCTCCCAGCGACTGAAGACCAGGTTGGAGCTGATCGCTGCGCCTCTCGTAGCGCTCCGCAAAGAAGGTGAAGAGCACCTGTCGCTGGTGAGGATTTTTAATTGTCGTGCGCCACCCGGGATCTCGTTTGGCCGAGTGCCCTACCCCAGGCAAGGCCGTGCGGGATGCCCGTCCCTCGGACGAGAGGTGCCCCGCAGACCGCGCTCGAGGCCCGATCCCTTGCAACTATTTATTTAATAATGTGTCCGACACTTAAAGGTGCCCCCCCCCTCCCCGGCCGCGCCGCGGGCCTGGGTTTCGAGGGTCCGCAGCCTTGCCGAAGCAGCACACAAGTCCCCCCGCCTCTTGACCCTTGACCGCGCCCCCCGGGCCCTGTAGCCAACTCTATCATGGCCGCTTCTGCTCACGGCGACCCCGATGCCGTTGAGGGTCTCGTCGAACGCGTCCTCTACCGGGATGAAATCTCCGGCTACGCCATCTGCCGCATCGTCACATCGCCCCCAGCTCAGGGATCGTCGTCTTCGTCGCCGCGCTCAACCCCTGGCAAAACCTGCTCCCCCTCCACCTCAGGCGCGGGATCGGTCACCGTCACCGGGCGTTTCGCCTCGATTCAGCCCGGAGAACGCATCTCCTGCCGGGGTCAATGGATCCATCACCCGGGATACGGCCTCCAGTTTCAAGCCTCCCACACCGAAACCCAACTCCCCGCCTCCCTCGCCGGAATCGAACGTTATCTCGGCAGCGGTTTGATCGATGGCATCGGCCCGGCCTATGCCGCTCGCATCGTCCGGAAATTCGGCCAAGAGGTCTTCACCGTGCTCGACAAAAGCTCCCGCCGCCTCGAAGAAGTCGACGGCATCGGTCCGAAACGCCGTCGCGAGATCAAGAAATCCTGGGAGGAACAAAAGAGCGTCCGGCGCATCATGCTCTTCCTCCACGAGCACGGGGTGAGCACAAGCCGGGCCATCCGAATCCACCGTCATTACGGCGAAGAAGCCGAGAACATCCTCCGTTCGAATCCCTTTCAGTTAGCTCGCGACGTGCCCGGGTTCGGATTCCGCACCGCGGACGCCATCTCCCGTCAACTGGGCCTGCCCGCAGAGGCTCCATCGCGGCTCGAGGCGGGGCTGTTCCATCTCCTCGAAGAGGCACAGAACCAGGGCCATTGCGGGTTGCCCCGGTCCACTCTCCTGGAACGTGCCGCCGCTCTCCTGGAAGCTCCGTCCGAAGCCCTGGACTCGGCCCTTTCCGGGCTGGAAACCGCCGGAGACCCCGTGACGGAAACCATCCGGGGTGAAACTCTGGTTTTTCCACGTTTCCTCAGGGAATCCGAGAAGCGCAGCGCTCAGCGCATCCGCGCGCTGGGCGAAGAGGCCCCCTCGCTCCCCTCCGTGCATCTCGAGCGCGCCCTGGAATGGTGCCGGAAACGCACCGGCCAGACCCTCGATTCGCGGCAAGCCCAGGCCGTCGCCCAGGTTCTCTCGACCCGCGTTTCCATCATCACCGGAGGTCCCGGAGTCGGAAAGACGACGGTGCTGCGAACGCTTCTGTTCATTCTCCAGGCGAAGAAAGTCGCAACGGTGCTCTGTGCTCCCACCGGGCGCGCCGCCCGGCGCATGCAGGAATCGACCGGCCAACCCGCTCACACGCTCCACCGCTTGCTCGAGTACCAGCCTGAAACGGGGTTCACCCGGTCCCAAGACCATCCCCTCGAAGGGGATCTCTTCGTCGTCGACGAGTTCTCGATGGTCGACCTCCCCCTATTCCACCACTTCCTACAGGCCTTGCCGGCCCGGGCCCATCTGCTTCTCGCCGGTGACCCGGATCAGTTGCCGTCCGTCGGCCCCGGAGCGGTGTTGTCCGACCTCCTCCAAAGCGGCGCCGTTCCCGTCGTTCGCCTAACCACAGTATTTAGGCAGTCGCGGGAAAGCTCGATTCTCGACGCCGCCGCGGCCATCAATCGCGGTCACCTGCCGGATCTTCCGCGGAACGTCCGCCGGCCAGGTTCCGATTTTTTCTTCATCGAGCGCGATGAACCCGGCGCCATTCTTCAGACCCTCGCCACTGTCCTTCGGGAGCGTTTGCCGCGCCGCCGATTCGACCCTCTCCGCGATGCGCAGGTTCTTACGCCTGTCAATCGCGGTCCTCTCGGAACGGCTTCTCTCAACACGGAACTCCAACGCCTGCTCAACCCGCCTGGAGAACACGCCCCGGAGTCCAGCCAGGGCGGCCGCATCTTTCGCGTCGGCGACCGTGTCATCCAAGTGCGCAACAACTACGAACGCGATGTCTGCAACGGCGACCTCGGTCAGGTCGTATCGATCGAAACGGGTCCCTTTCGCATGAGCGTCGCTTTCGACGGCGAACGCCGTCTCGACTATGATTCCGCCAGTCTCGATGAAATCCGGCACGCCTACGCCATCACCATTCACAAATCCCAAGGCAGCGAGTTTCCTGCGGTGCTGGTCATCCTATCCACGGCGCACGCCCACATGCTCCGGCGCAACCTGCTCTACACCGCCGTGACCCGGGCGCGCTCCTTGGTCATCCTGCTGGGCAACCGCCGCGCCCTCGAACTCGCCGCGCAACGCGCCGACGATCGCCGCCGCATCACCGGTCTGCAATCCCTATTGGAAAACGGAGGCGCACAGTCCGGCGATGAGTGAGCTGCCATGCCGGCGCCTTCCGGCCAGATCGAGACGAACATTGGTCTTTTCTCGCGGATGTTCTGATGTATTGATAGTCCGAAGATCTCTGTGGAAATGGATTCCGTCGTCTCACCCGGCGTTTGGAAAAGCGACGCCGGAGATGGTGTCTTGCGTAGTGATCCCTCAGATCACCATCCCCACTACCGCCGCCGACAACAGCGACGCTATGAATCCGCCCGCCAGCGCCTTGGCCCCGAGCCGGGCCAAATCCTCCCGGCGCTCAGGAGCCAACACGCCGATCCCTCCGATTTGAATCCCCACCGAGGCGATGTTCGCAAAGCCGCACAACGCAAAAGTGATCAAGAGCAGCGATCGCTCACCCAAAAGTCCTTCGCTCCGCCACAAACCGAGTTGCTGATAGGCCAAGTACTCATTGGCGATGATTTTGGTTCCGAGGAGCTGCCCGCAGCGGATCATGTCTTCCACGGGAATCCCGATCACCCAGGCCACCGGAGCAAACAGCAATCCGGCGCAGCCCTCCAAGGTCAGGCCGGAATAGATGCCCCCGGTCGCCCTCTCCATCCATCCCCCCAAACCCGTCAGCGAGCCCAGCCATTGCAGAAGTCCATTGCACAGCGAAATCAAGGCCACAAAGACGATGAGCATCGCCGCGACGTTGAAGGCCAGATGCAACCCTTGCGCCGTCCCGCGGACCACGGCGTCCCACACATTCACGCCGCAATCCTCCCGCGCCACCCGGATGCGCGGCGTCGCGCGCTCTGAGCCTCCCGGGGAACGGGGAACAAGAATCTTCGCCACGACCAGGGAAGCCGGCGCGTTCATCAAGGATGCGCACAGGAGGAAGCCGGCAAAACGCTCCTTCTGGGCCGGATCGTCGCCTCCCAACATGGCGATGTAGGCCAGCATGACTGAGCCCGCGATAGTGGCCATCCCTCCGGTCATCAGGGCCATCAGCTCCGAGCGGGTCATCCCCGCGATGTAGGGCTTGACCAAGAGAGGAGCCTCTGTCATCCCCAAAAACACGTTGCCGGCTGCGGCCAGACTCTCCGGTCCCGACAGGCCCATGGCCCGGCGCATGATCCAGGCAAACCCCGCCACAAACTTCTGGAGGACGCCCAAATAATAGAGCAGCGAAGTCAGCGCCGAGAAGAAAACGATGACCGGCAGCACTTGGAAGGCGAAGACAATCACCCTGCCGCCCCCGAACGCCTCTCCGGTCAGATTCGCGTCGGCTAGAGGACCGAAGACGAAGCGGGCTCCGGCCGCGGAATGATCGAGCAGAGTCACCACCGCCCGGGCAAAGCCGTCGAACAGGGAGCGAATGCCGGGAACCTCTCTGAGAAAGGCAAGCGCCAGCAGGAGTTGCAGGATCAGCCCTCCCGCCGTCAGTCGCCAGTTAAAACGTCGCCGGTCCTCGCTGAGAAGGAGCGCTGTCCCCAGCAACACAGCGACCCCGAGCAATCCCCGCAGCACCTCCACTATCCGCCCTCGCTCATTCCCCGAAAAACGGCGCCAATCTGACCCCTTCTTTGAGTATGTCCCCAGCCCCTTCGAGAATCCGCTGGGTTTGATCGAGCACGCCCCGGCCCGCTTCCAAGGCCCGGCGAGGCGCCTCTTCGATGGCTGCCTCGACGGCGGCGGTCTTCAAGCGCGGGCTGAGATCTTCGCTGGGCGCGTCGGCTGTGCCCGTCACGGCCATGTCCGCCCACACAAAACCATCCTGCTCCTGCACAAACACCTTACGTTCCGCCCCGGGCAGCCAGCGCAAAGACTCCCGAACGACTCCTACCTGAACGTCTCCATCGACCGGGCCCGCCTTCCAGGCGCCCGCGGCGTCCTTCCACACCGACACCGACCCTGTCAAGCGCAGCAATCCTTTCGATTCCACGTGGAAATCTTCGAAGTGCAGCACTCCGTCGCGGATCACAAAGCGGGAGTCGAAGCGGTGCAAGACCAGCCGCCGGAAACGTTCCATCCGCGTGTAATGAGCGATGCTGTCCAGGACGGGAAGCGCCTGCAAGACTCCGTTGTTCATCCACAGTTTCCCCTCCCGCCGCAGGGATTCGGGTTCATCGAGACGTCCCCGGATCTCGATGTCTCCGTGGAAAGCGCCGAGCAAACGCTGCCGCCAATCCTCGGTGAGCACTTCATTGCCAGGCAAACCCTCCAGATGCATCCGGAGATGCACCACTCCGTCAGGCGACAACTCGCCGTCGGCGCTCAACATCGCGTGTTCGCTCAATGACAGACGCGAGCTGGTCAGGAACAGGCCCGCTGGATTGACCACCGCGTGCAGGTCGGTCAATCCCCGCCAGGGCCCGTCGTCCCAGCGCAACTCGCCCCCCGTAGACCGCACCGACCACCCTCCGTCGCCAAAGCCCGGCTCCAAGAGCCACTTGACGTCGCGGCCTTCGACCACACCGCCGTCATGGCGCAGGGAGAATCCGCTATCGAGCACCTCGACTTTCCCCAATTCGACCGCCCGCGGCAGCCAACTCCGCCGGCCCGCCTTTTCGGCCTTCTCTGGCGCGAATTCGGCCGCGCCGAACCCGCCTTCCCCTTCTGTTTTCGCCCCGGCCCGCGCAGCCGCGGCCAAGACACCCACATCGGAGATCAGCCGGAGCCGTCCGATCTCAACGTGCGACACCTTCCACGCCTTGGACCGAAACGAGCGCAGGTTGATCTCGGCGCGGATCGCATCGGCCCGCAGGTATTCCGGACCCTGACCCGGAGCGGGCCGCACGGTGAACCGGTCCGAATAGACCGTCGACCCCGTCCAGCGAAAAGGGCTGAACTCCCCATCCACGCTCAGAGTCCGCGATACCTCCCGGCTCACGAGGAGGCGAAAATCGTCGCTCCGCAAATAGGCCTTGGCCTTGGTGTAGCCCACAAAAGCGGCCAAACCGAGGCCCGCCACGATCACCCCAGCTCCCCAAAAAAGCATCCGGAGAGCGCCGGCTTTTCCTTTCTTTGCGCGGCGGGGCATGAGGACTGGGATCGAACGCCGCAAACTAAACGCTTTGGCTGGGATCGCGAAGAGTTTATCACCTAGTCAAGGCCAGTCATCCCTTTCTCATGCTCGAACTGCGCGACATCGTTTTCACCGTCCGGGATCAGCTCCTCCTCGACCGGATTTCCTTCGCCACTCCCACCGGCCATTTCATGGCTGTCGTCGGACCGTCCGGCTGCGGGAAAAGCACTCTGCTCAAGCTCATCGCCGGCATCGTCGAGGAATCCGAGGGATCCTTCCACTGGTTCGGTCGCAATCTTGCTGAAGACGGCGATCTGGAGCCCTCCGAACTCGGCTACGTGCCCCAGTTCAGCATCGCCTCAGATCACCTCACCGTGGAGGAAAACGTGGAGAACGCCGTGCAACTCCGCATCGCCACCAACGGACGCGGTCACATGCACAATCTCGCCGACCGGATCCTCCTCGAGTCCGGGCTCGACGAAATCCGGGAACGCCGCGTCGCCGTCCTGTCCGGCGGCCAACGCCGTCGCCTGGGACTCGCCCTGGAACTGGCCAGCGACCCCCAGCTCCTGCTCTGTGACGAGGTCACCAGCGGTCTCGACCCGCGCTCCGAGCACGAAATCGTCCTCCTCCTCCACAAGCTGTCCCGCAGCGGACGCCGCGTCGTTCTCAACGTCACCCACAGCCTCTCCCACCTCGAACTCTACGACTCCATCCTCGTCCTCTACGAGGGCCGGCTAGTGTACCACGGCCCGCCCCGCACCCTCCAGCACTACTTCAGCGTCGCCGATACCGAGGACATCTACCCGCAACTCACCACCCGCGACGTCGAAGGCTGGCGTCAGTCCTGGGAGAAACGCCGGGATTCCTACTACGAGAAAATCGGCATTCCCGACGCCCGCGCGGAGTTGGAACAGCAACGCGCGGAAGCGGCGCTGCGGGAGGAGCCACAAAGCGCGCTCGCGGGGCGAGAAGGCGACCCCGATTCCGCCTTCGCGGACGAGCCCGCCGCCGAGACAGCTCGCTACGGCGAGCGCCGTCGCCTCCCCGGACCGTTCACCCAAATGAGCGTTCTCTTGGAACGTCGCTGGAAAACCTTCCTGCGCGACCGCACCCAGCTCCTGCTCCACCTCGCCATCCTCGCCGGATTTCCCATCCTCGTCGTCCTCTTTACTCCCAATCTCTTCGACTCTTCCGAGCCCGCCGGAATCCCGGAGATGCCCAAACAAACCATCTCGTCCCAGATCCCCTCGATGCAGGATGTGGAGAAACAAGCCGAAACCGTCCAGGAACAGCTTGGCATCGGCGGCCTTATCTCCGGGATGATCATGTTCCAAGTCGTATTGCTGTGCCTCATCGGATCGAACAATGCCGCGCGCGAGATCGCTTCAGAACGCCGAGCCTTCGAGAAGGAGAAACTCGCCGGTCTGCGCACCTTGAGTTATCTGGCCAGCAAGGTCCTGTTTCTCGGGGTGCTCGTCGCCATCCAAGCCCTGTGGATGACTTTCTTCGTCCAATACTTCGCCAATCTGCCGGGCGACATCGTCACGCGCGCCGTGCTTCTCCTGCTGGTCAACGGCGCCATGACTGCCGTCTGCCTCGGGATCTCCGCTCTTATGCGATCGCCCGAACAGGCCTCCCTGCTATGCATTTACCTCGTCGGCTTCCAACTCCCCCTCTCCGGAGCCGTGCTGGCCCTGCCGGATGTCATCGGCCGCATCACGCGTCCCTTCATTTCCGCCTATTGGAGCTGGGCCGGACAACTGCGTTCTATGACCGATACCCCCCACTATGTCGGGATCAAAGCCGCCTCTCCCACGGAACTGGCCGAAGTGCATCTCTGCTGCTACGTCCTCGCCGTCCATCTCGTCATCGGCTGCGCCGTCGCCTACATCGGATGCCGTCGCCACCTGTGGGACTGACTTTCCGCCCGCGTCCTGAACGCCTTCGCCCAGTCCCGTGCCGTCCAGTCCCGTCCCGCCCACTCCGCAAAGCCTTGGTCGCCTGCGCCGGCGCTATGCCCAAGCCGGACTGCTCGAGTCCGGCCTCCCTGAGCGCCCCTTCGAACTCTGCGCCCAATGGCTGGACGCCGCCATCTCGGCCGGCGTTGAAGAACCCAACGCCATGACCCTCGCCACGGCCGGTCCGGAGGGGCAACCATCGGCCCGCACCGTCCTCCTCAAGGAGGCCGGCCCAGAAGGCTTCAGCTTTTTCACCAATCTCGAAAGCCGGAAAGCCCGGGAACTCGCGTCCAATCCCAAGGCCGCGCTCGTGCTTTTCTGGAAGGAACTCGAACGTCAGATCTGCATCCGCGGAAGCGTGGAACCTCTCCCTAGAGAAACCGCAGAGGCCTATTTTCAGTCCAGACCCTACGAAAGCCAGATCGGCGCCTGGGTCTCGACCCAGAGCGAAATCATCCCTGGCCGCGACTGGATCGAGCAACGCGACCGCGAATTCCGCGCTCGCTTCCCCGAAGGCAGCGTTCCCTTGCCGGAGTTCTGGGGCGGCTACCGGCTCGTGCCGGCCGAGATCGAATTCTGGCAAGGCCGTCCCGGACGCCTCCACGACCGCATTCTCTACTCCCGTATTCCGTCCGAGCCCAGCGCCTGGCGCCGCGTCCGCCTCGCCCCGTAAACCCGGCTCCTTCACCGCTTTTCAGCACGAAGGCGAGGGGATGCGGGCAAAACGGTTGAAAGGTTGATTTTCGCGATTTTTTGATTTTTTTTGAATGAGTTTCGCAAATTTGTGTCAATAGTTTATAGAGCGTCGGGTAAAACCGAGGTTCGGGTTCAGATTGCAGGATCAAAGGAGGCCGGGCTCAATACCCGGCCTTCTTTTTTCACCCGCGGGGATCGATCATGGGGCGTCCCGGACTCGACTCACTCCAGCGTCCGGCAGAACTGAACCCAAAGCGACTGCCCAAAACGCTCCGTCGCCTCCCGGGACAAAGCCTCGCGCCCCGCCGTTCCCGGCGCCAGAATCCCGAATACGGTTGAGCCCGACCCGGAAAGCCGCGCCCCGGTCACTTCGGACCTTCCTTCCAACCAGGTCCGCAATTGAGCAAGATGCAGGTGCTTGCTGAACACCGGACGTTCCAGATCGTTCACCAGCTCTCCCCACGGATACGCGCGGGATCCATAGTCGATTCCCGGTATCTCGACCGCCCCTGACCAGGCCGCGTAGGCCTCCGCCGTCGCCACCGGAAAAGCCGGCTTCAACAACACCAGGTCTATGCTGCCTCCCAGATCCGCGGGAATCACCCGTTCGCCACGGCCCCGGCACCAGCAGGGCTGTTCCGCCAAGAAAAAAGGAACATCCGAGCCCAGCACCGCGGCCAGCTCCGACAAATCACCCGCCCCAAGTCCGAGCCCGCTCAAGAGGTTCCCCCCCCTCAACACTGCGGCGGCATCGCTGCTTCCCCCACCCAATCCGGCCCCTACTGGAATTCGCTTCCGCAGCCGAATACCCAAGCCCAAGTCCCGGCCGCATCTCTCCTCGAGCAGGCGCAGGGCGCGGACCGCCAAGTTCTCTTCATCCCCAGGAACTTCGCTAGAATCGCATTGCAAAACGGGCGCCCCCTCCCGCCGCCGGACCAATTCCACCTCATCGGCCAAGTCCAGCGGAACCATCAACGTCTCGACTTCGTGATAGCCGTCCTGACGCTTTCCCAGGATCCGAAGCGTCAGATTCACCTTCGCCGGCGCCCGCAACGATGATCCGCTCTCAGTCATCGTTGCCGGTCTGTTTCCGCCGGCCTAGCAAGGCCAGCATTCGCCCCGTCCGGCCTCCCTCGCGCCGGTAGGAGTAATAGCGGGCCGGATCCGATGACGTGCAGACCCCGCAGTCAATCACGCGCTCGACGGGAATCCCTGCTTCCCACGCCTGCCTTTTCAACATCGCCGGAATGTCTGCCTCGTAAGCCGGCGGCCTGATGCAGGGACTCAACTGCACCCAAAGGTCCTCTGGCTGCGAGCCAAAACCCGCCTGCATCGATTCCACGGCCCGGCTCAGAATCCCCGCCTCCGTCCCCCGTCTCCCGGCGTGAAGCAGGCCCAGCGCTTTCGTTCTGGAATCCACCACATACACCGCACAACAGTCCGCCACAACGATGCCGAGCAAGACGCCCGCCGCCCCCGTGAGCAGCCCGTCGGCGCCGCCGATGGGTCCCGAGCCCTTCCCCACGTCCTCGCCCACCAGGGCCAATTCCACCCCGTGAACCTGCTCGGCAGTCGCCAATCGCGAAACCGGCCACCCCAACGCCTCCACCGCACGGCGGTGAAAAGGAGCAAGCCGTTCCATCACTTCCGCCTTCTCAGCATCCACGGCAACTCCCGCTACTCGCAGTACGAAAGCGTGATCGAGGCCGGCCACCCCAGTGCGCGACAAGGCCGGAAAACACTCCAGCCCAGGGACAGCCGTCCGCACGGAATCCTGGACTCCCGACTCGATATCAGGATTACTGACGCTCGAAGCTCGCCGCCAAGCGCTCAAAATCCTTGCCCAAAGCAACCTGCTCCCGTTCCTCCAGGCCCGCCATCGTCTCGGTCAGCGTGTGCACAATGTCGTCCCGCAGCCGGTCCACCAAGTCGATTCCCTTGCGCGTGATCTGTACCAACACCTTCCGCCGGTCATCTTCCGCATGCAAGCGTTGGACGTAACCGAAGCGCTCCAACCGATCCACAAGCCCGGTCGCAGCCGCCGTAGAATGACCCATCTTCGTGGCGATGTCCTTCATCGTCAGGTAATCTTCCTTCGCCAGGCATCCCAGCAAAAAGAACTGGGGAAACGACACGCTGCCCCGGTTCAGTTCGCTCGATAAATCGAGCAAGAACGAACGTTGCGTCAGCATGATGAAGTCCGCGACCCGGTTCGCGTTCTTCAGTGCCAAATTTTTCGTGTTCGACGACCGCTCCATAGCCGTGCCTGATAAAAGTTTCCCTGGTTGTCGCGCGATTTTTCTCACACTTCCTCCGCTGCGGAACTCGAGGTCCCCCCCGGGACCAAGACGCTCTCTTAGAATATTCCGCCGCTCATAGCAAACAGTTTTGCAAATTTGAAACTCAATTCACAAGAAGTATTTTAGAATCGCGCCAAACTCATTCCATGTTCGTGATCATTGCCGATTTCTTGGGAATTGTAAATATCAGACTTCGTGAATTATAGCAGCCAGCCCTCAAGAAGCTGAATCCGGACCTCTCTTCCCTCACTCCAATCGCTGTTCCCGGGCATCCGCATCAGTGCGTTGGCCGCACTCAGCCCCCCGGCTCCGTGCGAGGCCTGGACACCCACGGGGCGGAAAAGCCCTCGCTCCCGGTCGTGCCGGCCCCTCACCCAGTGGGGCCGCGGCCCGGGGTTGCACACCCGCTCGCCCAAGCGGCAGGAAAGCTCCGGCGGCTCGGTGTCTTCGCTTGCAACACCTTGAAAACGAAGAAGTGCGGGAAAACAGAAACGCAAAAAACAAACGAAAACGGAGACCGGATTTCCCGGAAACCCATACACCGGACGCGTGTCGAGCAGGCCGAAGAGGAAAGGCTTGCCCGGTTTCAGATTGACCCCCCAGAAGACTTGCTCGAGCCCCATCTCTTTCAAAACGGGCCGGACATGATCGTGGCTTCCCACCGACATGCCGCCGGAAATAAGGAGAGCGTCGCATCCTTCCGCCGCCTGATCGAGCGTGCGCCGGAGCGGCAGTGATTCGTCCTCGCAGTGATCGACTCCCAGCACCTCCGCGCCCGCCGCCCGGCAGAGTGCTTCCAACTGAATTCCATTGGTCTCATAGATCTCGCCCTCCGCCAGATCCTCTCCGGGCGCCCGCAATTCGCTCCCTGTGACCACGATCGAAATCCGGGGACGCCGCGCCACGGAGATCTCCCGGCATCCTTGAGAAGCCAGGAGCGCCAACTGGCGTGGTCCCAAGCGTCTTCCCGGTTCGAGGAGCACTTCGCCCTCGACCACATCGCCGCCACGCCGCCGGATGAAATCGCCTCGATCCACTGACCCCCGAAGGACCAATTCATCCCCGTCCGCTTCCCATTCGGTCTCTTCCTGCATCTGCACCGCTCCAGCACCCGCCGGCAAGGGCGCTCCGGTGAAAATGCGCAACGCTTCACCCGCGGCCAGCCGGAAACTGCGGGTCCGGCCCGCCGCTTGCTCCCCCATCACCCGGAAGCGCTCTCCCGCTGCCGCCCCTGCTTCATTCCGCAGGCCTAGGGCAAATCCATCAACAGCGGCGTTGTCGAAGGGGGGGATGCACAGGCGAGCACAGAGCCGTTCGGCCACAAAGCGGTTTTGAGCAGCGCGAAGGGGCACGCGTTCCGAGGGCAGCACCCAAATCCGCTCGAGGATCCGCCCTCTGGCCTCGTGCTCCTCGATCATTCCCACTCGACGTCGCGCGGCTGATCTTCCGGCAACCCGGGTTCCGCGAACGGATCGCTCCCGAAGCTCTCCGGATCCTCCCAGATTTCCTCCGGAGCATTCGACCACTGACTTGAAGGAGGCGTGGCGCCCGAGCCCCAGGCTTCCTCCCAACCCTCGTCGCCAGCCGCCTCGGTTCTGGGCCCAGAGAATTCTGTGGGCGCCGGTTCGGCGCCCGATCCCTCCGCGGAGAAAACGGCTTCCATGGTTCCCTCCGGGAAAATGAAGTAAACCCGGTCACCTTTGGCGGGGGCCCCGCTCACAATATCCGCCACCAAATACTCCCGCCGCCGCTCGGCGCTCAAAGAAAGCTGGGCGCTCACGGTTTCCGAGCCGCGGCATTCGAGAGCAGCCTTTCGGGGCAAGACTACCGGCGATCCGCAGCGGATGAGGACGAACTGTACCGGGCTGGACCGCACCAAGGCGATCTCCCCCACTTCGACCTCGCGCACAGACGGCAATGGCTGCGTGCCCGGCTGGGTCGCCGCCACCCGGCGACCTTCGCGCAAGGCGGCGCAGCCCGGCCAAAGCGTAAGCAGCACGAGGCCGCCGGCAATCTTTCGCCACATCAGGCCGTCAGTAAGCATCACAACGCCCGCGCCGACAACTCCGGAACCCAACTTCCCGGGAATCCGCTCCCTCCCCCGCGAACTCTCCTCGCAAACGCCCCTCCGGCGAGTCCGGACCGGGGCGACCCCGCATTTTTGCGCCCTGGGCTGCGCGCGGCCTTAGCCGTAAGGGGTTCGCAGCGCCTCGCGACGAAACGGCATGAGAAGTGAGCTACACTTTCTTTAGAAAAATGCCTGAACCCGGTTGACCTCCCTGACCGTTACCCCTAGAATCCTCGCGCCGGTGCAACGAACCAGCGATCGACGTTCAGGGAAATCCAGATCTCTTGCAGTGGGCTCAGGCGGGGGTTGTTTTGCAGCGATCCCCAGCCCTCTCGGCGATCCGCCTCGTCTGTGGCTCCGCTTCCCAGCCTTCCCAACGGCAGGATTCCATCCTCCTTCGTTAGGAACGCTCTAACCCATCGCCCATCCGCCATGAAACGTTCCCGCCTCTCGAAAGTCTTCTCGGCCGGGCAACGACGGGCCTGTGTCACAGCCGTTCTTCTCTCGACCGCCGCCGCGTCCGCAGCGGATCCTCGCACCTTCACCGACATCGAGGGGCGCGCCATCGTCGCCGAACCCGTGGCGGTGGAGGGCGATGTCGCTCTCATCCGTAAACAGTCCGACGGACGCATCTACCGGGTGCCCCTGGCGCAACTCAGCGAGAAAGACCGGGAGTTCTTCGCCAACTGGGAGGCGCCAGCCCAACCAGCTCCACTCAAGGCCACCTGCGTGCAGAAATCCACCGGCGCCGGCAACGCGCGAAACCGCTATTACGAGATCACGCTCGAGAATCGCAGAACCACTCCTCTCACCGGGCTGACTTGCGCCTACCGTCTCATCATCGAACGCAACGACCGCTACGCGGAGGAACGATTCCAACGCGCTACCGAAGACGGCGAAGTCCCGGTCCCGGAAATTCCGGCTCGCGGAAAGGTCACTATCAAAACTGCGCCAGTCCTCCTCACCCGGGGCAACGAAGCCGACCTCCAGGGGTCGATCACAATCCTCCGCAAATGGAACGACTCTCTGGCCGGCATCAATCTCAGCCTGCGCCGGGGAAAAACCGAGGTTTTTGCGGATTCGGTCGGGGCTTTTAAGGATCGCGGCGTGCCGGCTCCCCGAGTCGAGCCGGAGGCTCCGGAACCCCCCGATCCCCCCGATCCTCAACCCTGATCAAACGGGGCGGCCGGCTTTCCTGTCGCCTACTTCCGATCGCAGCGTGGTATGCCCGTAGTGTATTCCGATCTGAAACCGCCCTGGCCTATCACGGGTCTAATGCTCCTTTTGGGCAGCCTCACGGCCGCGGCCGGCTCCGGATCCTCCTGGGCGGATCTGCGCGCCTGGACCTCCGAAGGCCCCGATGGCCCGGAGACTGTGCAAGCCGCCTTTGTCGATATCGACCGAACCCGTGTTTCCATTGCCGTCGAAGGAGAATCCACTGCGCGCGCCCTCCCCATTTCCCGCTTAGCGCCGGAGGACCGTGCCGCGTTGACCCAATTCTGGAAGGACCAGCTTGCTCCGTTCTGGGTCTTGGACCCGCCCGCAGGCCTCCCTGAGCAAGGGATCTCGGTGAACCCCCAGGTCCGCGTGGTACGGGAGGATCGCGACCGCCGCCTCTTCGTCTACGAAACCCAACACTTCCGCTTCGAGGCGGACGACCAGCTCTCGACCTCGCTCGTCCATGACTGCTCGCGAGCCTTCGAGATCACTTACGAACTCTTTATCCGCCTCCCCTTGGGTCTGCGGCCGTCCCCGCCCGAAGGAGGGCGCTACCGGGTTCGCCTTTTCCGGGACCGCAAAGACTACGTCGCCATCGGCAAAGCCCCGCCCAACACCGCCGGCGTCTACACCTTCGATGACCGCACCAACAAAGTTCCTTTCGATTCCTTGGGCTTGGTCCGGGAGGGCGACAAATGGCGCATGGATCCAAAGCATTACGACACGCATACGTTGATCCACGAGACCACGCACCAGCTCATGCATGACTGGGGCCAGATCATCCCCCTTTGGGTAGCCGAAGGTCTCGCGGAAGCGGTTGCCTGCATACCCTACCGCACCGGAATTCTCCTCGTCGGCGACTGGCGAAAAGGGGTCTCCGCCCACCTCGACTCGTCCCTCTTCAACGCCGTCTCGGCGGCCGCGCTCGAAGTCATGGAAGAGATCGCCCTGGCGCCCTCCCCACAGCGGCATCCGCTCTTCAGCCAAATGGAACAGATGAGAGCGCTGTGGGAAGGGCAACCTCCGCCTGCTGCGGAACTCAGCCGCACTTTCGGCATCACCCTCGCCGATCCCGCCGAACTCTTGATCATGAGTCATCAGCGATTCATGAGCCAGGGACTGGACACCCCTCCCTTTGCTCGCAACACCACCCGCTTCCAACCGATCCAGCAAATCCCAGCCTCTTTCCACTACCTCACCTCGCTGGTGATCGCCTACCACCTTCTGACTCAGGACGGAACGCAGGGTCCGCGCCGATTCCGCGCCTACCTGATGCGTTTGCAACTGCTGTATCAGGAATCCGTCCAGTGGCAAGAGACTCCCGATGCGAAGATCCTAACGGATGCCCCGGAAGTCATCAAGAAGCTGCGGGCCATCGATCTCGAGCGCGAGCATCCTTATTCCAGACTCGCGCTGCCCGTTCTGTTGCGGAACCAATCGATGGATGCCTTCCGGACCCGGGTCTCCGGCTCCTCCGGCTTGCCTCTGGGCCGTCGCGCCGCGAGGGAATAGTTCGCATTCCTCAGATCAAGCGAGGATTTCGCGCACAACTTTTCCGTAGACGTCCGTCAGGCGGAAATCGCGCCCGGCGTGCCGGTAGACCAGTCGCTCGTGATCCATTCCCAAAACATGAAGCAGTGTCGCGTGGAGATCGTGCATGTGCACCGGGTTCTCGACCGGGCGGTATCCGAAGTCGTCGGTTGATCCAAAGGTAAGGCCTCCCCGGATCCCGCCGCCCGCCATCCACATGGTGAAGGCTTGCGGGTGATGGCCGCGACCGTCCCCGTTCTCGGCCATGGGCGTCCGGCCGAACTCGCCGCCCCACAAGACCAGCGTGTCCTCGAGCAGACCGCGCCGGCTCAAGTCCTCGAGCAGTCCAGCAATGGGCCGGTCTACCTTGGCCGATTCAGCGATGTGACCCTCTTGGACCTTGTTGTGGTGATCCCAGGTGTAGTCCGTCGATACCTGAATGTAGCGCACGCCCCGTTCCGCGAACTTGCGCGCCAGCAGGCACTGGCGTCCGAAGTTGTCGGCCGGTTCCGTCCCCACCCCGTAAAGTTCGCGGATCTCCGAGGGTTCGTCGTCCAAACTGATGATCTGCGGCAGCGTCGACTGCATCCGAAACGCCAGCTCGTAGCTCTCGATGAGCCCCTCGATGCCCTGGTCTCCTCCCGATTCGCTCAAGTGGTCGCGATTGAAGGCTTGGACCAGATCAAGTTGACGCCGTTGCGACCCGGACTCCGGCCTCGGATGGGTGAGGTTCGGGACGACGGCCTGAGCCACCGGGATCTCCGCGGAACCGATGGCCATGCCTTGATGAATAGCTGGCAGAAAAGCCGCGCCGTAGTTCTGCACGCCGCCATGACCCCGCGGCGGCGAAATGGTGATGAACGCCGGCAAATTCTCGCTCTCACATCCCAAACCATAACTCACCCAGGCCCCGATGCTCGGCCGTACCAGATTCGCCTGACCCGTGTGCAACCGCAAAAGCGCTTCCCCGTGGGCCGAACCTTCCGTATGGACCGACCGGATGACGCAGAGCTTGTCCGCGTGCTGAGCCAAATGCGGAAAAAGTTCGCTGATCCATACTCCGCTTTGTCCATGCTGCGCAAACGCAAAAGGAGATCCCAGCACTTCGCCGAGGCGATCCCGGTCGCTTCCCACATCTTTCCCTCGCAGCGGCTTCCCCGCCTTCTCATTCAAGAGCCTCTTGGGATCAAACAAATCGACATGACTGGGTCCTCCCCACATAAAAAGGAAGATCACGCGTTTCGCGCGCGGGGCGATGTGCGGAACGCGGACGTTCCACGGATCCGCCGCAAGATCCCGGGCCGCAAAGGCGTCGCGCCCGGCGAGCGCCGACAAGACCACGTGACCGAAACCGCAGGCGCTCACGCGCAACATATCCCTGCGGTTAGGCGCCTTCGCAAAATGGCAACAGCTCATGATTCACTCCACGTATTGAAACCGGCTCAAGGAAAACATTGCGTGGCAGGCCATCGACCACGCGCGAAATTCGGCATCCGGTTCGTCTTGCTTGGGAAGGTTCTTTCCAGCGGCGTCCTGAATAAAGGCCAAAACCCGTTGTCTCTCGTCCTCCGACGGCTTGCAGTTGAGAATCAGCTCGAACATTTTGTCGACGCGCGCAGCTGCGCCGCCGCTCGTCTCATCCTTCAACACCCTCCGCGCCGCCGCTTCCGCCGCCTCAATGACCATCTTGTCGTTGAGCAAGAACAATCCCTGCGTGGCGACGTTGGTCCGCGGCCGCGATCCGGTCGTCGCGTGCGGATCGGCAAAGTTGAAGGCGTCGAACAGTTCCGGCAGATCGTTGCGGATCACCGGCAGGTAGACGCTGCGACAGGAAAAGCCGGTGCGCCGGCGCACCTCGTTTTTGCCGACAGCCGTCGCTTGATCTCCCAAATACCACACCGTGGATTGCATCCGGGTCAGGTCCAACTCACCGGCTGATAGGAGCATCGCGTCCCGCAACGCTTCCGCCTCGAGACGGCGCCGGTTCGCCCTCCAGAGTAGGCGGTTGTCCGGATCGGTCGCGTAGGCTTCGGCGTCGCTCTCACTGCTCAGGCCAAAAGTCCGGCTCAATGCAATCTTGCGAACCAGAGATTTCACCGACCATCCCGAGTCGATCAATTCGCGGGCCAGATAATCGAGCAGTTCCGGGTGGCTGGGCTCCTCGCCTGTCCGTCCAAAGTTGTCGGTTGTCCTGACGATGCCCTCCCCGATCAGGTGAAGCCAGATCCGGTTGGCGAGAACGCGCGCAGTCAATCTCCCTGCCCCGGCCTCGACGTCCGTGAGCCAACGGCCCAGCTCCATTCGCCCGCTGGAACCCTCCGGAATCCCGGGCTTTACCCCGGCCGCGACGACGCCCAAGAATCCTCGCGCGACCTTGTCTCCCGGCCGATCGAACTGCCCGGCCCGGCGAATGGATTCGTCGCCCGGCGCATCCGCATCAGCGGGAATCATCGCCCGCGGAGGGATCGGCGGCGGATTGGAAATAGCCGCATCCAGCTCGGCGATCAATCCATTCTGCGCCTCGATTCGCTTTTCGATCGGCTCAGCTTGATCCCCTGCGCCTGCAGACGCCGCTCCGGGATGGTTCGCGACGAATTCCTCGAGGGCGGTCGCCTCTCCGTTTTTCAACAATTCCAGAAGCGACCCGGCCTGCTCCCGCGTCTTCTTCATTTTAGGCAGGCCCCGCCAGTATTCCTCGTAGATCCCGTCCAGCACATCGCCGTCCTCGCCTAGACCGGCCAGACGTTCCATCACCCTCTGCTCCCCCAGCATGTAGCGCTGCTCCATCACCTGTGTCGACGTCAGGATGCCGGCCATCGCATAATAGTCCGCCGTGGGAATCGGATCGAACTTGTGATCATGACACCTCGCGCAACCGAGAGTGAGCCCGAGAAAAGCCCGCCCGATGGTGTCGAGCTGTTCGTCGGCGACCTCCATCCGCTGTCGCTCGACATCGTTGCCCAGCAACACCTTTGGACCGATGACCAAGAACCCTGCCGCGATCCGTTTACGGTCGCGTTCCTCGATGGATGAGAACGGCAACAGATCGCCGGCGATCTGCTCAAGAACTAAGCGATCGTAGGACAGATCTGCGTTGACGGAATCAATCACCCAGTTCCGGTAACGCCATGCTTCGCGGAACAGGAAGTTCTCATCCAAACCATTGGAATCGGCATAACGGGCCAGGTCGAGCCAGTGCCGGCCCCAACGCTCCCCGAACTGCGGCGAGTTGAGCAGATGATCGACCAGCCGTTCGACTGCGTCAGCCCCTTTGTCCTCGACGAACGCCTGCACCGCCGCTGGGTCCGGAGGCAATCCGGTCAATTGAAGATAGAGTCTCCGGATCAGGTCCAGCGGATCCGCGTCGGCGCCGGGTTTCAAGCCCGCGGCCTCAAGTCCGGTAAGCACGAAGTCATCGATGGGCGACCTCGACCAATCCGAACTCGTTGCCGGACGGGTATGGGCCAGAGGTCGAAACGCCCAGTGGTCCCTTCCGCCAGCAGCATCCGCCAAATCACCGGCCTCGGCCACCGGTCCAACCGCAAGAATGAGGGCAAGCGCAAGGGGAATCTCCATTCGTCTTGGAGAAAACTCCACGGGAGACCCATTTCGCATTCGGAAACCGAAGTTCTGTGATCTCACATGCAAAACCCCATGCTCGGAACGCTCTCCAATCGCCCTAGCCCATTCAAGCGGCAGGGGCGATCCTCTACGCGGAGAACGCTCTTTCCCCGGAAGCCTGACCCGATGTGGCTCGAGGGGCAAGCAAGAACTTCAGTCCGCAAACAGGGCGTGTTGATCTTATTCGGTGATGCCGCGCGGAACTTGGACTGCGCCGAGATCGCCGCTCTGTTTCGAGCCGAGGAGCGCCGTGGGAGAAATGTGGCCGAGCAAGAGGCTCGGGAATGGGGAGATCGAACCTTCGTTCCCTCTGTTGTCTCCTGTTCAATCCGAAGGGATCGTCTCCATCAGCCGCCGGCGGGAATCGCGGGCGCGAAAATCTCCTCCGGCCTGAAGAAGCGCTTCAATTCCCCCTCCGCACTCTCGATTGAATCGGAAGCGTGAGCCACGTTGACCATCTTGTTCTCGCCCATGTCGCCGCGGATGGTTCCCGCAGGCGCCTCCGCCGAGTCCGTCGGCCCCAGAAGGTCGCGCACCCGTTGCACCACGTCCGGACCCGACAAGGCGATAGCCACGACCGGACTGGACTGCATGAAAGCGACAATGCTGGGGAAAAAGGGCTTGCCGGCCACGTGAGCGTAATGATCACGCAACAGTTCCTCCGTCAATTCCATCATCTTCATCCCGCGCACGATGAAGCCTTCCTTCTCGAACCGGCGCAAGACCTCACCGCAGTGACCCTTGGTCACGCAGTCAGGTTTCAGCAGGATCAGGGAGGTTTCTTCGACGGACATAGGCCGCGAAGAAAAACGCAATCCACGCCTTTGCAAGAGGGGAAAGATGGGTCCGCAACTTCATCGCCACGCCGTTCCCCAGGGAGACGCAGAGAGCGCCAACGCCCTAGCGCACTGTTCCGCGGTCTGGGACTAACATGCGCCGGATGTGTGTTCCGGCTCTCCCCAAAACCCCAACCGCGATTTGTAGACCGGTTCTTTGCTTTCCACGATGCGAAGCTTTCTTTGGAGGAATTGGGCGACATCGCCTACCCCTATGTCGACTGATTGGAAAAACTTGTCTCGGAACCGTGACCGGACGGCGCCCATGGCCGCAGCATCCCAGCCCCGCGCAACCCCTTCTAGCCTGAAACCCGCTCGTTTCGCCGGAGTCCTATCCGCGTTCGCCCTGGCCCTCCTCCTCCTCCTCGCTCCCTCCGCGCGGAGCGACGAACTGCGCCTGCTGACCATGCGCGAAGGAACCGCCTGGTATGCCTTCGGCGCCACGCTCTACAAACTCCTCAAGGACGAACTTCCCGAGGGCGTCCACCTCGTCGTCCTGCCGCGCGGCGGCGGCGTGGTCAATCCCCTGGCTGTCGCGGCCGGAAAAGCCGATCTGGCCATCGCCAATGTCGCCACCGCCCGCTGGGCCTACGAGGACAAGGCCGGGTCCTCCTCGACTCAAGCAGAATCCAACTTGCGCGCCCTGGCCGGCGGCCTCAATCAGGTCTGGTTCATGATCCTGGCCCGGGACGACCTGATCCAGAGGGCCGGCTCCACTGATCTCAAAACGATCCTCCATGCGGATCGCGCCCCGCGCATTGTGATGAAACCACGCGGCAGCAGCGTTCCACCCTTGGCCGGCCGGATCTTCGAGATCCTCGACACCAGCCGGGAGGATATCCTCCGGCGCGGCGGGTCGATCCATCAGGTTTCCGCTTCGCAAATACCCGCGCTGCTCCGCGGTGGCGGAGCTGATCTCTACCTGGAGGCGGGCCCGCTCGGCCACCCCACTGTGACCGAAGCGTGCCTCACCACGCCGCTGCGTTTCCTGGCCCTGCCTGACGTTGTTCTCGAGGCTCTCGCCAAGGAAGGATTGGCCTCGAGTCCGCTCCCGCCGTTCTTCAAAGGACAGGACCAACCCGTTCCCAGCGTGGATCTCGGGACTGTTCTGATCGCTCACTCCGGCCTATCCGATGAAATCGCCTATCTCATCACCAAGACGCTGTGTCAGAATCAGGCGGCCATGGCGCGCGCCCACAAGGCATGGTCGCGCTTCGACCCCTCGCGCGCTGGCCTTCCGGCGCGGACCGGACTTCCGTTACATCCCGGCGCCGCCCGTTACTACCGGGAACAAGGCTGGCCTGCTGACGATTCCTCCGAAGACGGCCCTGTGAGGGATGGCCAGCCCGCCGGTCCATGAGCGGTTCTGCATCCGCCCTCTCCGCTGGAAGCGCCCTGCGAACCTGCGTCGGGATGGCTTGCCTGTTGTTCCACTTCGGGCTCCTGGCCTATCCACTGCCTCCGCTGCCTCAGCGGGCCATTCACCTCGCATTCGCTCTGGCGCTTGTCCTGGCCTGGAATCCACTCCCCAAACCGGTCCCCCTGCGCCGCACCATCGACGGGCTGCTTCTCGCAGGCGCCGCCGCCGCCGCTCTGTATTACCTCGTTGCCGGAACCCGCCTCGAATCGCGCATGGAGATGATCGATCCCGTCTTCGCCATCGACCGGCTGGCGGGAGGGTTGCTCATCCTATTGCTCCTCGAAACCGTTCGCCGCTGTGTGGGATGGAATCTCCTGTCCGTCCTCCTGCTCGCGCTCGTTTACGGCTTCTTCGGGCGCTGGTTTCCCGATTGGGCCTCCTGGCCGCTCGTCCCGGATCTCCTGCGCTTCGGGGGATTCTCCATGAACGACGCCGTGGAAAACCTAACCATGACGACGGACGGCGTTCTCGGATTCACCACCGCGACTTCTGTGGATCTCGTCTTTTACTTCGTCGTCTTCGGCGCGTTTTACAGCGCCATCGGAGGAAGCCGGTTTCTCATGGACGCCGGGTTGCGCCTGGCCGGGTCCGGCCCTTCCAATCCCGCCCGCGCCGCCATCGTCGCCAGCAGTCTCATGGGCAGCGTGAGCGGAAGCGCTGTGGCCAATGTCGCCACGACAGGCTTCTTAACCATACCCTTGATGCGCCGATGCGGATACACCTCCACTCAAGCCGCGGGCATCGAAGCCATCGCTTCCACCGGAGGGCAACTCCTGCCCCCGATCATGGGTGTAGCCGCCTTCGTGATGGCGGAGCGTCTCGAAATCCCCTACCCACAGATCGCTCTGGCCGGCCTTATACCCGCTCTGGCCTTCTACCTGACGCTCTTTCTCACCGCGCGCAATCCGGCCTCCCCTTCCGCTTCCGCCGCGACCACAAGCCGTCTTCCGACCGAGAGCCTTCGCCGCCGGCTTTATCTTCTCCTCCCTATTGCGGTGCTTCTGGCGCTCTTCGCGATGGGAAAGCCTCCCGCTCTCAGCGCTGCGGCGGCCTGCGGAGTCTGCCTGCTTTTGGGTTGCCTCGCTCCTCTCGCTTCGCGAACCTCTCTCTCGGTTTGGCGCGACGCTCTCGACTCGGGAATTCGGCGGGCCGCCGAAGTCGCGGTCCCCATCGCCGCCATCGGCATCGTCATCACCGTGGCCGTTCAGTCGGGTTTAGCCCTGCGCTTCTCCGTGGAATTGGTGGAAATGAGCGCGGGCCACAGCGCTGCTGGGCTCCTTCTCGTCATGGGCGGGTGCCTGGTCTTGGGCATGGGCCTGCCCACTGTCGCCGCTTACGTGCTTGGAGCGACCCTCCTCGCCCCGGCATTGCTCGAGATCGGCATACCCGAGCTGTCCGCGCATTTCTTCATCTTCTATTACTGCGTTCTGTCCATGGTCACCCCGCCGGTGGCCTTGGCCAGCGCCACTGCTGCGGGTCTCGCCGCCGCGCCCTTTCTCAGCGTCTGCATCCATGCGCTCAGGCTTGGAGTTCCGGCCTTCCTTCTTCCTTGCCTCTTCGTCTTTGAACCGGCCCTCCTCGCGCAGGGGTCCGTCCTCCGGGTCGTCGCCGCTGCCGCCATCGGCCTGACTGGAGCATTGGCGGCGGCGGCAGCTTCCTCTGGCCGCTGCTTTGGCCCCCTCACATTCTCCGGGCGGACATTTCTGGGTTTGGCCGCTTTGGCAATCTTTACCGGACCCCTTTGCGTCCCGGGCAGCGCTCTGCACGATAGCTTTCCCCTAACTAAGAGCCTTCCTGGGGTCGCCGCAGTCGCCGCCTTCTGCGCCCTGCGCCTCCGGTTGCAATACCGCCGCACCATCGTTTCCGCGCCGCCGTCTTCCTCCTCCCTCCCATGAGCAACTCGATTCTCCCATCCGATCCACGCGCCCTGCGTCAACTCATCCGGGAAGGGCTCTATACGGGACCCACCCGCGGTCTCGCGCCGGGCAGAATCCAGTGCAATCTGGTCGTCTTGCGACAGAGCCACGCCGCGGATTTCCTCCTATACTGCCAGCGCAACTCCAAAGCCTGTCCGCTCATCGAGGCAACCGGTCCGGGCGACCCCGAACCGAGATGCAGCGCCGCCGGAGCGGACCTCCGCACCGATCTGCCTCGCTACAACGTCTTTCGTAATGGCCGCTGCGAAGCGGAACCCAAGGACATCATTTCGCTATGGGAACCGGACCACGTCGCCTTTCTCTTGGGGTCGGGTATGAGTTCGGACGACGCCCTCCAGCGGGCCGGGATTCCCACGGACAGCCACCGCTGGGTTCTGCGCAGCGCCGTTCCCACTGAGCCAGCGGGACCTTTTCGCGGCAACCTCATCGTGACGATGCGCTGGCTAACCTCCCGGCAAGCCATCCAAGCCGTCCGCATCACAGCCCGCTATCCACTCCATCACGGGGCTCCCTTCCATATCGGAGATCCCGCAGCCATCGGCGCGGATCTCCAGGCGCCGCTCTTTGGAGGTCCCGTTCCCGAAAAACCCCGGGATCAAATCGCCCTCTTCTGGCCCTGCGGCGTCACCCCTCAATCCTCAGCCGAATCCGCCGCGCTCGACCTCATGATTACTCACGCTCCTGCCCACGCCTTCATTACCGACCTGCTCGCCGACGAGCACGCCACGGGATGAAGCGTCTCCAAGTGAGTGGCGTTTTCCTTGGCAAAGTCCAACTCCTTCTGGGCCGGATTCGAGAAACCGGCGCGCTTTTCGCGTCGCTGGCGAGATCCTCCGCCTAACCCGCCACAGCGGAAAGGGTATGAGAAATGTGGGTGAACCCTTACTTCATCTGCGCGAATCGCTCCCGCAACAAGTCTGACGCCGTCTTGCCCTTGACCCGTGCCCGGGCCTCATCGATGGCCGCATGTTCCAGCACATTCTTGCTAGGACGTTCCACCTGATAGAACACTCCGAACTTCCCAGGATACTGCAAGTCAGCCAGCGCATAGGCCGCCCGCTCGTCGGTGACATCATGCCGCTCCTCGTCCTCGGGAGTCCCGTCCCAGGTCTTTTCTTCAATCACGTCGAACGTTCCGCCCTTTCGCGGATTCCCGTCGTCGAACGCGCCCGGATAAAAAATCACACATTCCGACAAACATTCCACCACAGAGAAACCGGGATGGCGGATGGCGCGTTCGAAATGCTCGATCATATGCTTCACTTGCGTCGCGTGAGTGCGCCCGATGAACGAGGCCCCGCCGGCGACCAGCTTCTTCATAGGATTGATGGGCCGGTCGATCGCCCCTAATGGATCGGTCTTCGACTTGTAGCCTACCGGAGAAGTCGGTGAAGTCTGTTTCTTCGTCAACCCATAGACAAAGTTGTCCATGATGACGTAGGTCAAATTGATGTTCTTCCGGGCGGCGTGATCCAGATGGTTGCCCCCAATGGAAAAACCGTCCCCGTCGCCGCCGAAAACGAAGACGTGCACATCGGGCCGCGAGAGGCTCACGCCCGTTGCCAAAGGCAGCGCCCGGCCGTGAATGAAATGGATCCCATGTCCGTTGACGAAATAGGGGAATCGCGACGAACAGCCGATCCCAGCGATGGTCACGATGTTCTGATGAGGGATTTGCAGGTTCTCCAACACTTTGAAGAACGCCGCCAGCACAGCAAAATCACCGCAGCCAGGACACCACGTGGGATGATCCGCCGTCAGTTGTTTCTTTGTGAGCTTTTCCTGCGGCGGCTCAAGCAGAGGACTTGCGGTGGTCATGGGTCGGAAGGTTGTGGCAGGGGGTGGCAGGGGGTGGCATTGAATCTCGGCGAGAATACGTTCGGCTCGATTCGGCTCTCCTTCAAGTTTCCCGAAGCCGGCTTGCGCCAGCCAATATCTCCCGGATTTTGAAGGTGAGTCCGTCGGTCTTCGTGATGCTGCGAATCCGGGGATTGGCGTAAGCGGCCCTGAGAATCATGGCCAACTGGCCAAATCCGTAGAGCCCTTCGTCGTTCATCTCGACGACCAGCACGTGCTCGAAACCATCCATAATCTCATCGAGGCCAGGCGGCAATGGATGCAGATAGCGCAAATGCATGCAGGATACGCTCATCCCGGTTTCGCGCGCACGGCGGGTGGCTTCCAGGATGGGTCCATAAGTGGATCCCCAACCCACCAGTAGAATCTCGCCTTCTTCGCCTCCAATCACCTCCGGCCGCGGCAGGTCTTCGCGCAAACGCTTCAGCTTCTCCCGCCGCCGGATGGTCATCTTCTGGTGTAGCGCGGGACTGCCTGAAGGATGGCCCCACTCGTCATGTTCCAAGCCCGTCACCACGGGGTACTTTCCGCTGGTCATTCGGCTTCCGGGAGGCGCGTGACGGGTTTCTCCCTCGAGCGGATAGGGCTGAAACTGCTCGGGCCGGTCCGCCAGATCCAACTCCGGTTCGAAGACGACGTCGCTCCAATGGGGCTCCTGCATGACTTCGATCCGCGTCGCCAAAGCCTGGTCTGTCAACACGATCACCGGCACACTGTAGGCCCTGGCCAGGCGGCAGGCTTCCACCGCGGTGTGAAAACAGTCCTCGACATTCCGCGGCGCGATCACAATCCGCGGGGAATCGCCATGACTGCCATAAATGGCCTGCAGCAGATCGCTCTGCTCCACGCTGGTCGGCAATCCCGTGCTCGGTCCCCCGCGTTGCACGTTGATCACCACCAAAGGCAACTCCGCCATCGACGCATAACTCAACGCCTCCATCTTGAGAGAAAGCCCCGGACCCGAGCTGCCGGTCACCGCCAAATGCCCCGCATAGGCAAAGCCCAAGGTCGCCGAGACCGCCGCCAGTTCGTCCTCCGCCTGCACGAACATGCCGCCATACTTGGGAAGCTCGGCCCGTAAAACCTCCATGATCGAGGACCAGGGCGTGATCGGATAGCCGGCCCCGTAGCGCACGCCGCCCGCAAGCAACCCGTAGGTCAGCGCCGTATTCCCGTCCGTGGTGACCCTTTCCCCCTCGCGCGCGGCGCCCGCTCCCAAGTCGTAAACCCGGCTGAAAACGTCTCCAACCGGGTAAGCATAGCCCGCGTCGAAGGCCAACATGGCCGTGCGAAGCACGCTCTCGTGCTTTTTCCCGAATTGCCGCTCAATGATCTTCACAAGCTTCTCCCGGTCCAGCCGGAACAGTTGGCAGACCAGACCCAACACGAACATGTTCTTTCCACGGGACTTGGCCGAACCCCCAATCGCCTCGATCGTCGTCGTCGTGATCGGCGCCCCGACCTGTTCCACGCGCCGGTTTTCCGGATCGCAAACCACCTCATCCTTGTCGTAAAGACACACTCCACCGTCCCGCAACGACCCGATATGGCTGTCGTAGCTGTGCTGGTAAAATGTCACCAAAAAATCCGCGTCGTCGCCCGCTGAGAGCACTTGCCCGGAACCCAAGTGCACCTGAAAAATCGAGGGGCCGCCCGATATCGTCGACGGAATCGTCATGTAGGTCATGACTTCCTGCGCGCTGCGCCCCGCCAATCGCGCCAGAAACCCGCCGATCGTCTGAATCCCGTCCTGCGAGTTCCCCGCAAACCGGATCACGGCATCTTGAATGCTGTCGATCCGCCGGACATCCAGGGTATGGGAACCTCCCTCGGGATCCTGCGGGGCGGGGTTCTTCAGATTGGTGCTCATCGTGGGCGCGTAATCAGAACAGTCCATCTACTGAGGGCGTATGTAACACGTTCCCCGCTGGGTGCAAAAACTTCCACGCGCCCCGATACCCCGTCAGAACGCTTCCTCCCCCGTCTTGTCCCCGGCCGCCCCCGCCCCCGGCCCCGTTGCCGGCCGGACGAACCCATCCTCTAAACCGGTTGCTAAAACCCTACCCGCCTGTTTCTGTCGCACCTGCCATGAGCCAGACCATCCCCGCAGCCTCTCAGGACCCGGCCCTGATGGAGAAAATCGTCAGCCTGTGCAAGCGCCGCGGGTTCATCTTCCAAGCCAGCGAGATCTACGGCGGCCTCAACGGCTGTTGGGACTACGGTCCTCTTGGAGCCGAATTGAAGAAGAACCTCAAGGACTATTGGTGGCGCCGCTATGTCCGCGAACGCGACGACATCGTCGGGATGGATGGCGCCATTCTTCAGAATCGCCGCGTCTGGCAGGCCAGCGGTCACGAGGCCACCTTCAGCGATCCCCTCGTCGATTGCCGCATCACCAAGTCCCGGTTCCGGGCCGATCATCTCTACTTTTCCGAGGTGCGAATCGACGGCGAAATTCGCGCTTATGTCTCCGTGTTGGAATCTCCGGGCATGCAAGAAGAAGCGCAAAACCGCGCCCGGAAACGCATTCGTCAGGAAAAGCTCGAGGGCGAACTCGCGCCCATAAACCTGCGGGCCTTCACCGAAGCCACGCCCGCAGAGCGCGCCCTGATCCCCTCGCCCCTCGCCGATGTGCCTGGTTCCCTCACCGAACCGCGCCATTTCAATCTCATGTTCAAAACCTTCGTTGGCCCCGTGGAAAGCGACGCCAACGTCGCCTACCTGCGCCCGGAAACCGCTCAGGCCATTTTTGTCCAGTTCAGGAACGTCGCTGAAACCTCCCGCGTCCGTCTCCCTTTCGGCATCGCCCAGATCGGCAAAGCCTTCCGCAACGAGATCAACCCTCGCAATTACACCTTCCGCTCGCGGGAGTTCGAGCAGATGGAGATCGAGTATTTCTGCCGGCCCGAACAGGGACTGCCGCTCCTCAAACTCTGGCTCGATGAGCGCCTGCGATTCTACGAAGATATCGGCATCCCGCACGACTGCCTCCACGTCCTCGACGTTCCCGAAGATCAGCGCGCCCACTACTCCCGCGGCACCTACGACATCGAATACGATTTTCCCTTCGGACGCCAGGAACTGGAAGGCGTGGCCTATCGCACCGATTACGACCTTTCCCGGCACCAGGAATGCAGCGGCAAGTCCCTCGAATTCTTCGATGAGGACACGAAAACCAAGTTCGTCCCCCACGTGGTCGAGCCCAGCGCCGGCGTCGACCGCACCGTCCTCGCCCTCCTTTGCTCCGCCTACGCCGAGGAGAGCGTCGCCGATGAAAAGGGCCAGGCCGAAACCCGCACCGTGCTCCGCTTCCATCCGCGCATGGCCCCGGTCAAATGCGCTGTCTTTCCCCTCCTCAAAAACAAGCCGCAACTGGTGGAACGGGCCCGGGAGATCCACGGTCTTCTCCGGCCCTACATGCAAACCTTCTACGATGAAAGCGGCGCCATCGGCCGTCGCTATCGCCGCCAAGACGAAATCGGCACTCCTTTCTGCCTAACCATCGATTTCGATACCCTCGGAGAAAGCGACCCGTCCCTCACCGATACCGTCACGCTTCGCCACCGGGATTCCATGCAGCAGGAACGAATCCCGGCTGCTCAACTCCTCCCGCGTCTTCTCGCCGCCATTCACTGAGCGAAATGGCCGCATTTTCACCCCCCATGGATGACGCTTACACCGTCCGCTTGGATATCTTCGAGGGCCCGCTCGACCTTCTTCTCTATCTCATCCGCAAGGAAGAGGTCGATATCTACGAGATCTCGATCGAACGTATCACGCGCCAATACCTCGAATACCTCGACACCTTTCGCATTCTGAATATCGAACTGGCCGGCGAGTTCGTGGTCATGGCCGCCAATCTCATGTACATCAAAAGCCGCATGCTCCTCCCGCGGCATGAACAAATCTCCGACGACGATGAATCGGAGGACGATGACCCCCGCTGGGATCTCATCCGGCAATTGGTCGAATACAAGAAATTCAAGGACGCCGCCCAACTCCTCGGACAGCGCGAAGCCGAGCAGGGGGACCTCTTCGCCCATATTCCGGAAGTGCCGCGCCCAGCCGAACTCGCGGCCGGGGCTCCAGCGGACCTCAGCATTTTCGATCTTATCCGGGCCTTCCAAAGCGTCCTCGACCGCTTTCAAGAACAACTCGAGTTGAGCGTCATCGTCGATGACTTATTCACTGTCGGCGGGCAGATCGACTATCTCCTCACCGCCGTGCCGCCCGGAGCCCGGATCCGTTTTTCCGAGTTGTTTGCCGAAGCCACCTCCCGCCCAGAGGTCATCGTCACTTTCCTGGCCCTCCTCGAACTCATCCGTCTCCGGCATTTTACCTTTCGACAAGAGTCCATCCTCGGCGAGATCGAGCTGCTCCGCTCCCAGGAGCCCGCCGTCTACTCAGGCATCGCTCCGGCCTAACCAAACCAATGCCCGTTTCGCACACCGCAGCAAAAGGCCCAAAGGAAAGCGGGCCGAAAAGATGAGCCCGGCGCTCATGGCCCAGTTCGCGTCTGGCTGCGCAGCCGGAACCAAGCCCCCGTCGCCGGGCCGTCGTCCACCTCCACCTCCACCTCCACCCCCAATCCGCCGGCATCCGGACTCACCCGGACGCGGAACCGCGGCCCCTCCCCGCTCCCCGTCTCATCCGCGCGAAACCACATTCTTCCCTCTTGAGACCACTCCAGATACTGCAACACGTCCGACCGGTCTCCCGCCTGCCGATACAGCAGGTTCCAGCCGCCGGACTTGTCCCGCACGACCTCCAAAGGCGCCGGCGACGGGCGCAACGGGTCCGAACCCGCAGCATATTCCGCTGCATTGTTCTGCCCATCTCCGTCCGGATCTCCTCGCGGCGACCGTTCCGCCTCGTCCCAGTGGTCCCCTGTGCCGAAAACGGAGTCGCGCCACTGGTCGTAGGTCGTTCCCCCTTCCCCCACGATCCCACCGATGTCCAGGAACGCCGTCTCCGGAAGGCTTCCTCCGGCAGATTCCGCCGCCGACAATACGATGACCGATGCTCCCGGCCCGGGAACTCGATAAGGATGATCGCCTCCCAGCTCCGCATCTGTGACCTCATCGCTGCGATAGAACCGGTAAGGAAAGCCCGGGTCGCTTCCGCCCTCCGTGAAATAATACAAGCCCAGCCGTTGCCCGGGCGCCAGGATCCCTTCCCAGATGGGGTCGCCGGTCTCGAAGGCAACCGATCCCGGGCTCTCGAATGCCGTGATGCCTCCAACATCGACCGCCTGCAGCACCATCAACACCAGATCGTCCCCGAGCATCCCGCCTTCCCTGCGCGGCAACAGCGCCAAGACGGCCGATCCGCCGGCCGGATCCGTCTCCAAACCGGCAAAGCCATCACCCGCCGTATCCGCCACCAGAACTCCTATGGATCGTCCCGGCTGCAATCCGGGTAGACCATAGGCCCCGAACTGCAACTGAAACTCCGAGCCTCCCACCTCCCCAAGCCCAGCTCCGGCCGCCATCCAGGAAGTCATGGTCCAGAAAACTCTCCATCCAGGCATGGCCCCCTATCGTAGAAGGAAGCCAGCGCCGGGCAAGCAGAAGAGGATCCCATCGGCCAGGAACCCATCCCAAGGCTCGCCGCGACGTTCCAAACCATCGCCCGGTTTGTATTGGCGCTCCCGCCGCTTCCCGGCGAAATTGAACGAATTCTGCCCACATCATCCGCCATGGAAACTCAAGTCTCTCCACCTCGCCTCCCAGCTCAACCGATTTCCGGACCGGCCGAAAGCGCCGCGCCGCTCCCCGTACGGAAGCGCCGGGGATTCTTCTTTTACGCGGGCTGGACCCTGTTGTTCCTGGCCGTGGCGGGGCTCGCTGGGCTCGGAGCCGCCGCTTGGTGGTACCATCACAATTTCCACGCTTCCCCATTCCGCCCGGTGGTTCTCAGCCAGGAACAGCAAGAGAGCGTCGATCTCAAGATCGAGGCCCTCAATTCCCCCGGCTCGAAGCTCCCGCCCGGGATGCTCGATCCCGCCGGTGAAGAACGCATTGAGCGATCCACGCCCGGCGCTCCGTCCGCCGAAACCGGCGATCGCGCCCGCCGCACTCTGGTGTTTACCGAAACCGAGATCAACGGGGTCCTCCATCACAACTCCGATCTCGGAGAGTACCTCGACATCGACCTCGATCGCGACCGGATCAGCGCCCGGGCTATCGTGCCATTTCCCGCGGATGTTCCCTTCATTGGCGGCAAAACGCTTCGCCTGCGTCTCTCTCTCGGCGCGTTTCTCGATGAAGCCAACCGCCTCGCCATCATTGTGCAAGACGTCAGCGTCGGCGGCGTGCCGCTCCCCGCTGCATGGCTGGGAGGCCTCAAAGGAGCCAATGTCGTCGAGGAATACTCCTCCGAACACGGTCTGCTCAAGGCTCTGGCCGACGGGATCGAGGAGTTCGACCTACAAGACGGCAAGATGACCGTCATCCTGAAACCGTAGCGAAATCCCCCGAAATCACCCGATCAGAATCCCAAGCAGCCGCTCATGGACGCTGTCGTTGCGGAGGAGGCCGTGGAAGCGTTCCGCCTGCGGACCGAAAGCGGTGATGATCGTGGGATCGGCGGTGTGGACGGTGCCCGTCCAGCCGATGCCGGTGTGGTTGCCGGCAATCTGACCGAGGATGCCCTGCGGATTGGCCAGCAGATGGTTCCATTCCGTTACCTCCGTTCCGGAAATGGTGTCGATCAAGGTCTTTGCCTCCTTTTCGGTCGTTTCGAATCCCAACTGAGCACGGATCAGCGAGGCCAGATCGCGGGCGCCGCCTTTCCTCTCCTTCCAGCCGGCGAACAGCCGTTCGTGAGACGACTTCATGGCGTGGATGCGGGCGAAATGGTCGTTGGTGCGGCGGTAGGAAGAACCCATGCCATTGAGGCCGGGATTGGCGTTGCCGTGATCGCTGGTGATGATCACCAGAATATCGTCGCGGCCGGCAGTGGCGGCGGCCACGCCGGCGATGGCGTCGTCGAAGGCGAGCTGGTCCCACAGCAGGCCGGCAATATCATTGGCGTGGGCGGCGTGGTCGACGCGCGCGGCCTCGACCTGCAGGAGAAAAGGGGCGCCATCGCCCAGCAAGCGTTTCAGCGCCGCCTCCGCCATCTCGGCCAGTGTCGGGATCTTCTTGAGCAGCTCCCGGTCATGCGCCCGGTCCACGCTATAGGGAAGGTAACCCGGCGTAAAGGTTCCGAGCAGCCGCCAGCCTCTCGTGGCGAGAAGTTCATCGCGGCTGCGAAGGACCTTGTAACCCGCATTGGCGTACCCGGCGAAGAGGTCGCGCTTATCTTTCCGCTTGCCGGACTCGAAGAACTTCGACCCGCCGCCGAGCACGATGTCAGCGCGATCGAGATACTGGATGGCGATGTCTTCTTCGTCATTGCGGTCCGGCGAACTCGCCGCAAAACCGGCAGGAGTGGCATGGGTGACGGTAGCCGTCGTGACAAGACCGAGCCGGCAATTCTCGGCTCGAAGGGTCGCGCCAATGGGGTCGAGCGGCCTGCCCTTATCAGTGAAATTGATGTGCCCATTGGGCACGCGCCTACCCCCTCCCCAGGCCGAGGCCGCGGCCGCGGAATCTGGAACCAACGAGTTGGAAGACGCGGTGTCCATCAGGCCCTGAACGGTTGCCGGCGACTGCAGCATCTCCCACCAGCAGGTCGAACGCTTTCTCGTTTGCAGCGAAAATGCCTCCGCCAACGACAACACACCGTGACTCATGCCATCGGAAACCATGAATACGATCCCGTGCACGCGCTTGGTCTGCTTGGGCAGGGCTTGCGCGCTCACAACCGGCAGCAGACTGCCTACACCTCCGAAGAGGCCGGCCTGGAGTAAACGGCGCCGGGTCGATTGCTTCACTCGACTCTCCTCTGTTACCCCTGCCTTGTTAGGTCCCATGCCTTGCGTCTCAGTGGCTGCAACCGCAGCTTCCACTCTCGCAACCCCCCGATTCCACCAGCTCTTCCTCCGATGGAACATGGCCCAGTTGTAGCGTCTTCTGGACGATCTTCGTGACTGCGCCGAAAAGTCCGTTCAGCAGTTCTTCCGCTTCGACGAACTCGGAGGCCACGACATTGGACTCGACCTCCTCGCGCAGTTGCTCGAATTCCTCCAAATCCTCCTCATCCGGAAGGTCTCCTTCGTGACTTCGCATATGTAAGGCGTGCGCCTTCTCCTGCCACACGCGATAGACCTTCCGTGCCGCTTCATCTCCCGTGAAAGCATCGATCTTCGCCCGAGCTTCCAAGAATTCCGGGTCTTCGACAATACACTGACACAGCTCGCGCAGCTTCCGATCCAGAGTTGCTGGTTCCAATACCGTTTGCATGCCCATGCATACGGCGGCAACGGCCCATCCGCAAACTGCAAAGTCCTCCTCCCCCGGGGGAGGCATCCCGGATGTGAATCGCCCGCGCCAGGTTCCGATCGTTCCTCCACGACCACGGGCCGCCATTTCCTCCAAGGGACTCTGGAGGCCTCCTTGCCGCGACCTGCCACACGCGTCGCGCTGGAGGCAGCGCCGTCTTCCTCGTCCCGGGCGAAGTCAGTGACCCGCTGAACGAGAACCAAGAACAGATCTGGGAACCGTCCAGCGACAAGCAAGCCCGGCCGCCGCCGCAGGGACGTCCCCTCACCCAGGGAGGAAACGCTGGACTTTCAATCCGCGCTCCCTAGGTTTCGCCCTCCATCACTCGGCTGCCGCTGCGCCGGCTCCCCGTTTCTCCAATATCTCCTCCATGCAAACTTCCTCTCTCAACCCGGCCCCGATGAACGAGGACGACGTCAATGCCATCGACGACCTCCGCCATCTCTTCGACCAGCTCCGCGCGGAGTTGGGGAAAGTGATCATCGGACAGCACAAGGTGATCGAACAGTTGTGCATGTGTCTTTTCGCCCGGGGTCACGCTCTGCTGATGGGTGTTCCGGGACTGGCCAAGACTCTCCTGATCAGTTCGTTGGCAGAAACGATGGATCTCACCTTCAGCCGGATCCAGTTCACGCCTGATTTGATGCCGATGGACATCACCGGGACGGATATCCTGCAGGAAACCGACCAACCCGGGCGCCGCGCCTACGAATTCGTGAAGGGCCCTGTGTTTGCCAACATCGTTTTGGCCGACGAGATCAACCGCGCTCCGGCTAAAACTCAAGCCGCCATGCTCGAAGCCATGCAAGAGCACCGCGTCACCGCTCTGGGGCGGGCCTTCCCTCTCGACCCCCCGTTTTTTGTGCTGGCGACTCAGAATCCGGTCGAACAAGAAGGGACTTATCCGCTGCCGGAAGCCCAGCTCGACCGCTTCATGTTTCTCATCGAAGTGGACTATCCCACCGAGGAGGAAGAGCGGGAGATCGCCCGCGCTACGACCGGCGCGGACCGGCCCAGGCTCAACTCCCTGGTGCACGGGCCTCAGGTCATCGCCTTTCAGAATCTGGTGCGCCGGATGCCCGTCCCCGACCATATCTACAACTACGCCGTTGAATTGGTGCGCCGCACCCGGCCGAAGATGGAGAGTTCCCCGGAATGGGCCCGGAAACTCATCGGATGGGGCGCCGGTCCGCGCGCCGTTCAGTACCTCATCCTCGGCGCCAAGGCCCGCGCCGCTTTGCACGGCAGCTACATGGCGCGTCTGGAAGACGTCGAGGAAGTCGCGGAACCGGTGCTCAATCACCGGGTCTTGACCAATTTCAGCGCGCAGAGCGAGGGCTTGACCAGCACGGACATCGTCCGCCGCCTCGTTCAGGAACAGCGCAAAAGCGCCTGACCCCGCTCTGATCTCAGAGGCAACGCCGTGCCTGAAGCCGTCGATCGCGAATTCCTGGATCCCGATGTACTGGGCCGGCTGGCCGCGGTGCCGCTCTTCGCCCGGTCCCCGATGCAGGGCAACGTTTCCGGCCGGCATCAAAGCCCGCACCGCGGCTCGAGCGTCGAGTTCGCCGAATACCGCAAGTATGTCCCCGGGGATGACACCCGCCGTTTGGACTGGAGGGCCTACGGGCGTTCGGACCGCTTCTACATCAAAGAATTCGAGGCGGACACAAACCTGCGCTGCTGTCTCGTTCTCGACACCAGCGCCTCGATGGGGTTCGGCCCGGATTCTCTGCGAAAAATCGATTACGCCCGGAAACTCGCCGCCGCCCTGGCCTACCTAGCGGTGCATCAGGGCGACGCCGTCGGGCTGAGCACGGTGTCCAAGGACCTCGTGCAATACCTTCCCCCGCGGCGTAACCCGGCTCACCTTCGCCTGATTTACAACGCGCTGGGTGAAGCCGAACCCCGCGGCGAAACCGGCCTGGTGGAAGTCCTGCACGAACTCGCCGAACGCATCCAACAACGCGCCCTCGTCGCCGTCTTTTCCGATCTGTTCGTTGATCCAGAAGCGCTGGCAGATTGCTTTCAACACTTGCGCTTTCGCAAACACGACGCCGCCATCTTTCACCTGCTCGACCGCCAGGAGATCGATTTCCATTTCGACCGGCCTCTGCGCTTCGTTAGTTTGGAAAACGACGAGGTGATCATCGCCGAGCCCAGTCTCATCGCCGACCGTTATCAGGAGGCGCTGCAGGAATACCTCGAGATCATCCGCGAAGGCGCCATCAAATCCAACGTCGATTATCACCCGGTGGTCACCGATCAATCTTACGAAGACGTGCTCGCCACGTTTCTCGCCAAGCGCGTGCCGAAGCAGGCGCGGAGATCTTCTCCCTAACTCCGGTCCCGTAACCCGTGTCTTTTCTTCAGCCATTTCTGCTTCTCGGGCTCCCGCTGATCGCCATACCGGTGATCATCCACTTGCTGAACAAGCGCCGGCACCGCACCATGCCTTGGGCAGCAATGATGTTTCTGCAAAAGGCCACTCGCCAATCCCGGGGCCGGAAGAAACTCCGCCATTTTCTCATCCTGGCCTGCCGCGTGCTCGCCATCGCCACGCTCCTCTTCGCCGCCAGCCGTCCCCTGGCGGGAAGTTTCCTCGGCTGGGCCTTTCAAGGATCACCCGAGACCATCCTGGTGCTCTTGGACCGCTCCGCCAGTATGGAACTGTCCACCGCGGGACTGCCGGCCGGATCCAAACGCTCGCAAGCGCTGCACCAACTGGGCGAAGCCGCATCACGCTTTGGACGCTCCCGGCTGACCGTGATCGACAGCGCCTCGCTCAGCCCGCAATACGTCGAGGATGCCGCGTCCTTGCCCGATCTGCCGTCGGTCCAAGCCACCGATACCCAAGCGGATATTCCGGCTATGCTCGATCGCGCCCTGGATTTTGTCGCCGCCAACCAATCCGGAAGGACTGACATCTGGCTGGTCTCCGATCTCCAAACCAACGACTGGCGCCCTGGAGACAATCGCTGGCGGGCCATCCGGGAACGCTTCCGGAGTCTCCCGCAAGATGTGCGCCTGCGAATCATGGCCTTTGACGCCTCGCCGACAGACAATCAGCGCCTTTCCCTGTCCGATGTTTCCCGCCGCCAGCGTCCCGATGCGGATGAACTCCTGCTGACCCTGCAATTGGAAAGGGACGGAACCGCGCTCGCCGATGTTCCGCTGGCCGTGGTGATCGAGGGCGCCCGGACTGTGGAACCGGTCAATCTCACGGGACAGTCCCTCCGCTTCCAGCGCCGGGTTCCGTTAGGCGGTGAGCATGCCGGCGGATGGGGTTGGGTTGAGATTCCTAACGACGCCAACCCCCGGGACAATACGGCGTTCTTTGTCTACAGCGCTCCCCAGACAGCCCGCAGCGTCCTGATCGCCAACTCCGGCCGCGCCGGAGCCATCCTCGCCCTGGCCGCCGCGCCCGCTCCCGAGGAGCTGAACCAAACCGCGGAAGCCATCGCCGCGCATCAACTGGGGACTCTGGATTGGCCCAGCATCGCCCTGGTCGTATGGCAGGCCCCCCTGCCCACCGGCGCCGATGCCGAGGCGCTGTTGGCCTTTCTCGAGTCAGGCGGCCGGGCGCTCTTCCTGCCCACAGGACAACCCTCGGGTCCAGCGGAAGTATTTCTCGATCTGAGCTACGGCGAATTGGAAAGCGCGCCGGGGGAGGACGGAACTTTCGCGATCTCCACCTGGCGTCAGGACGACGGTCCCCTCGCCGATACTCAGGACGGAAATCCCCTTCCTCTCGGACGCCTCGCGGCGCGGCAACGTCAGCCTGTGCTTGGCGATGCTGCTGTCTTCGCCCAGTTTTCCGACGGCAAACCCTTTCTGGTTCGGCGGGATTACGGAGCCGGCGCGGCCTGGTTCGGCGCTACCCTGCCACTGGCGGAGTGGTCCGATCTCGGCGACGGTCCGGTTCTCGTTCCCATGGTCCAGCGCATCTTGGGGGAAGGAAGCCAGCGTCTAGGCAACGCCAGACGGCTGATCTGCGGCGAACCCTTGCCGCCGAACTTGCAAGAGCAGCCGTGGACCCGCTTAGACGGAGCCAGCGAGGACGCGCCCTCCGGTCAACGCTACACCGCCGGCGTCTACCAAGCCGGCGAAACCCTCTTTTCGTTGAACCGGCCCGAACAGGAAAACCGCAATCAAATCACCAGCCGCGAGGAACTCGAGTCCCTGCTGGAAGGCGCGCGATTCACTTACTTCGAGGCGGCCGTGAATGGGCGGGACCGCAGCCTGGCCAGCGAGATCTGGAGGCTCTTCCTCTACGCTATGCTCTTTTTCCTGCTCGGAGAGGCGCTGCTTTGCCTGCCGTCGCCAGCGCAGCTCTCCGCCTCGCGCGCGCCTGCCGCCGCCTGAAGCCATGAGCCGACTCACCTTCAACCCCGGCCTGCCCGCTATCCTCATCGGCATCCTCGTTCTGGCCGGAATGAGCTTTTTGTCGTGGATGGCCTGGCGGCGTTCCGTCACCCGGCGCCGTTCCTTCGTCTGGCTCGAATCCCTGCGCTGGATCCTCACGCTCCTCGCGGTGATCACACTTTGGAAACCGGAATGGGTCACCATCGAACAACCCACGAGTCAGCCGGAGATCGTCATCCTTTCCGACCGTTCCCGGAGTATGGAAACCGAGGATGTCGTCGCTGAGGGCGGCGCCTCCGTCGAAAGCCGGGCCGCGTGGTTGGCCAAGCAGGAAGCCGCGGAATTTTGGTCAAGCCTCCAGGATCGCTACAGCGTGGAACGCCGGGATTTCTCGGCCCCATCCGATCCCTCGGACACGGACCCTGACAATGCCGCTGCGGTGCTGCTTGAAGGCACCGACATCAACTCCGCCTTGGACGACGCCCTCCGCTCCCACCGCAACCTCCGCGCCGTGCTTCTTCTTTCCGACGGCGACCACAATCTCGGAGAGTCGCCCATGCAGAGCGCCACGCGGCTGCGCTTGCGTCAGATTCCCGTCTACGCCATCGCTGCCGGAAGCAGCCGCACCCTGCCCGATCTCGAGCTTCCCACCGTTTCGGCGCCTACCTACGGGATCATCGGCGAGCCGATGCTCATTCCCTTCACCATTCGCAGTTCTCTGACCCGCGACGTCGAGGTCGCCGTCCGTCTCACCACCGATGCCGGAGAATCGCTCACCAAACAAGTCGTCCTCCCAGCCATGCGCGAAACGCAGGAGGGAATCTTTTGGACTCCGGCCACCGAGGGAACCGTCGCCCTCAGTCTGGAAGTCCCGTTGCAGCCCGACGAGCTGCGCCGGGATAACAACCGCCAAGAATTCCAGATCTCCGCGCGGCGCGAAAGCCTCCGGGTTCTCGTCGTCGAAAGCCTGCCCCGTTGGGAATACCGCTACCTCCGCAACGCTCTTTCGCGCGACCCCGGCGTCGAAGTGAGCTGCCTGCTTTTTCATCCTGGCCTGGGACCGGGCGACGGCGTCGACTACATCCATTCTTTCCCCGATTCCATCGACCAGCTTTCCGAGTTCGACGTGGTCTTCCTGGGCGATGTCGGAATCGGCCCGGGCGAGTTGACCGAAGAGGATTGCAATCGCCTCCGCGGACTTGTCGAGCAGCAGGCCAGCGGCCTGGTCTTTCTGCCGGGGCCGCGAGGACGGCAGTTCACCCTGCTCGATACTGCGCTGGCTGAACTCATGCCGGTTCTTCTCGACGACGCCAACCTCAAAGGATCCGGCGCTCCCGCTCCATCCGCGCTCGTCCTCACGAACTTGGGCAAAGGCAATCTTCTCACTCTGCTTGCCGATTCCGAGGGGGAGAATCCCGGCGTCTGGCGCGACCTGCCCGGATTCTACTGGCACGCCCCCGTGCTCAAGAGCAAAGCCGGTTCGGAAGTGCTCGCCGTCCATGAATCGCTGCGCAATCAGTTCGGCCGCATTCCACTGCTGGTGACGCGCCCGGCCGGAAATGGCAAGGTGTTGTTCATGGGCATCGACGGGGCGTGGCGCTGGCGCCGCGGAGTCGAAGACAAGTACCACTACCGTTTCTGGGGTCAGGTGGCCCGTTGGATGTCCTATCAGCGCCATATGTCCGAAGGGGAGCGTGTCCGGCTCATCTACAGCCCCGATCGCCCGCGCAGCGGACAAGCCATCACCCTCACCGCCACCGTCATGGATGCCGCGGGAAGCCCGGTTCAGGGCGGAAATGTCCGCGCCGAAATCACCGGTCCTAACGGAAACCGGGAAATTGTGTCTCTGAATCCAGGCGAATCGGGATGGGGCGTCTTCTTCAGCCGTTTCACCGCGCAATCGCCGGGAACCTATCAAGTACGCATCGAAGCTCCCGGCGCCGGGGCAGTCCACGAGACGGAAATCCTTGTCCAGGGCGAGGCCCGCGAGCAAATTGGACGTCCCGCCCGGCGGGACCTCCTCCAGGAAGTGGCGGACTATACCGGAGGCCGTCTGGGAACCACCGCCGACCTCGTCGGCTTCGTCGCCAGCATCCAGGCCCTTCCCAGTCCGGAACCGGTCATCCGCACCGTCCGGCTTTGGGCGCACCCGGCCTGGGCCGGACTGCTCATTTTCCTCTTCACCGTGTTCTGGACCGGCCGGAAATTGGCCGGTGTGATCTGAGCCCGCTATCGAGTCCTTTTGCGGGTCCACACGCGAGCCGGCCAGATCTTTCCCGAGAGCCAGTGTGCGAGAAGGATCCCCGCCGCCGCTGGAAACCCTTCAACCGCTCAACTTCTGTTTTCCATCGGCCGCGCTACCTGATACCCTCTGCACTGTTGTGATCGAGTCGGCCCTCGAAAGATTCCCCTGCGACGTCGAGAGCAGCGATGGCTTCCGCTGCACCCTCCGCACACTCCAGTCGAACGACGAAGAACAGTTCCGCGAATTCTTCCTGGCCATCCCCGAAGACGAACGCCTCTTCCTCAAACACCGGGTCACGGAGAGGGCCGTCTTCCATCAATGGTGCCAGGAAATCGACTGCGAATCCAATCTGTCGCTCCTGGGCTGCGCCGAGAACCGCATCATCGCCGACGGCACCCTCCACCAGCGCCAAGGCGGCTGGAAACGCCACATCGGGCTCGTCAGCGCCCTCGTCCATCCGGCTTACCGCGGACATGGCCTGGTATCCATCCTCACCAAAGAACTCATCGAGATCGGAACTCATTGCGGCCTCGCTCGTCTGGAGGCTGAATTCAGTGGAGATAGAAGTAGCGACATCCGGGCCTTTACCGATGCCGGCTTCCGGGAACTGGTTCGGCTGCCTCGCTATGTGCGCGACATCCACGGCCGTCCTCACGATTATGTTCTGCTGGGTCTCAACCTCATCCCCGATGAAGATCTCGTCGCGGCGGCAGATTGAACCCAGCTTCCCGCGCCCCCGTGACGCCATGGGCTCCACCGCTCCCGTTCGCCGGACCGTGTGGCTCGATCCGAACGATGCCGGATCCGTCCACATCATCGACCAGCGCTTTCTTCCGTTCGAGCTTCGCCAGGAAACGCTCCGCGACACTGCTTCCGTCGCCTGCGCCATCCGGGATATGCACGTCCGTGGGGCCGGCTGTATCGGAGCCGTCGCCGCGCACGGCCTCTACTTGGCGGCTCGCGAGGCCGCGGCCTCCAGCGATTTCACCGCTGCCTGGGAAAATCGAGCCGCGCTCCTTCTCTCGACGCGACCCACTGCGGTCAATCTCGCCTGGGCCGTCGATCGCGTGCGGAAGGCGCTGTCGGATGCAGACAGCTCTTCGGCCAAAATCCAGGCCGCTCGTCATGCCGCCCAAGAGATCGCCGACGAGGACGTCCGCTGCTGCCGGCGCATCGGCGAGCATGGCCTGACTCTGCTGCGCGAACGCGCCGCCTCGAAGCCCAGCGGAGAGACCCTTCAAATCCTCACCCACTGCAATGCCGGATGGCTCGCCTTCGTCGAGCATGGCTCCGCCACGGCCCCCATCTATGCCGCGCACGCCGCCGGCTTGCCCCTCCATGTTTGGGTGGACGAAACCCGTCCCCGGAACCAAGGCGCCCGCCTCACCACCTGGGAGCTTTCCGAGGCAGGAGTTCCCCACACCGTCATCGCCGACAACACCGGAGGTCACCTCATGCAACGCGGCTTGGTCGACCTCGTCCTCACCGGAACCGATCGCGCCACCCGCTTCGGAGATGTGGCCAACAAGATCGGGACCTACCTAAAAGCGCTCGCCGCTGCCGATAACCACGTTCCCTTCTACGTGGCGCTTCCTTCCTCGACCTTCGATTGGCAATGTGAGGATGCCGCCCGCGATATTCCCATCGAGGAGAGGGACCCGGCCGAAGTCACGCATATCGAAGGTTGGGAGGATGACTCCGGCCGGTTTGTGACTGTCCGCCTCTCGCCCAATTCCAGCGCCGCCGCGAACTGGGCCTTCGACATCACTCCGGCCCGGCTCATCACGGCTCTCATCACCGAACGCGGCGTCTGCCGCGCCAATGAAGAAGACATTGCCCGGCTCTTTCCGGAGCGGGACCCGGCCCCCGGCCCTGCGCTATGAGAGATGCGGGCAAAGGCCTATTCCTCGATGGATCTCTTGTGCCAACTCAGGCTGTTCCAACTCAGGCTCCCGACGGTCCATCGACCCACAAACCTTCTCTCGCCACGCGAAAGGGCCGCACAGTCGATATAGACTTCAAAGATGCTCCGCTTGCAACGCACAGAAACCCCGGCGATTGGGCCTCCGATAGAGTGGATCGAAAGTCTGACCACGGCTTCCTCAGCATTCTCAAACTCCGTTTCGTCCACGGATACAGTTGCGGCGAAGCCACGTTCCGAACACTCCTGCTGAGCGGCGGCCTCGCCAAGCTGCGCGGGACCCTCGAGGAAAGTGCATCCCCGATAGCATGGAGGATAGGGACGCCCTTCTCTTTCCGCCTCTAGGATCCGTGGAGCGTTGCTGGGGTCGGCGTGTCCATACATATGGCCTGACGGAAAGCAGATCACGTTCGCCGCAAAGCGATCACCGCCCAAATGAGTGCACTCCCGCACCGCGAAGCCGGGCGAGATCGAGTCGCTCACCTCGCGAAACGCCGTCAGAACCGCCCGCCCATATTTGGCGCAACATCTGTCTCGTTTCCCGTGGGTACACACAAAGACCGACGGGCCGGCTTCGAGAGACGGCGCCTCGGAAAAACCGTCGCAAAGATAAAAACGTCGCAACAACGCGATGGCCTCCGCCGTCTGGCATTCCGGGTAGACAATGCCTTCCGGCATCAGCAGCAATTCCGTGAGGTGGGAATCACTGAGACCCGAGGGATGAAAAAGCCGCACTGCAACTTTCCGCTTGCGCTGCAGCTCCTTCAAACAGGACGACAAATCAGAATCAAGACCGGCTGAGGAGAACTGATTCGCCGCCCATTTGTTGCGCGGCAGCGAAACAAATAGCCACTGCTTTGCAGAAATCGCGGACCCAAGCAACGGCTCCCGCGCTTCCATGTGAACGCGGGAACAAAAAGGCGCCGGAGAAAACATGTTACCGGCCGGCGACCGGCGCCACCAATCCCTCTTGAGCCAAAACCTGCGCAATCCTCCGGCATTCCCTTTCGGTTAGCTCGGATGCGCCGCCGTTCAAATCTCGCAAGGTGAACAGCTCGGCCTCGAGAATCCGGGCCACCGCGCCGGCAGCCTTCAAGGGGAATCGCACTAGCCGGCCGCCGAATGCAAGTTCCACGGAATCGCGGGTCGTTCGCAAATGAGTCGCATGCGGTAATCGCCGGAATTCCGCATCTGGCCCGAACGCGTCGTCGAATGACTCCAAATGAAAAGGAAAGTGAAACGGATTGCGATTGCTCTGCTTCGCTGTGCGCTGCCGGTAAAAATCTGCCAGAGCATCAGGATTCGCGAGGAATTGATTGACTTGAGTTCGCATCTCAGCAATCCGGCGCCGAAGGTCCGCGTTAGCGCCGATGGATGTGTCTGCGCGCTGCTCTCCAATCAAAATGGGGAAGTTCCGCCGGCACAACTCCTGCTCCCGCAATTCATCCACCATCCAGGAGAGAAAATCGATTCCGTTTGCGACAAACATTCCTAGCGTGAGATGCATCGACGGTTCCTTTTCGGCGACAGCCTCATGCCAATGCCCTCGGGGACAGTAAAGCACATCGCCGGGGCCGAGCAGGCAATCGAGATAGAGAGTTTCTTCGGGCGGCGGTTTGGTCGAGTGCTGTTTCTGGAAGAAGAGCGGAGAATCCATAGTCGATCCGTAGACCTTCCAGCGCTTGAATCCTGAAATCTGTAAGATAAAGAAATCCTGGGTGTCGTAATGAAGCCGGTATCCCTGCTCGTCGGGATAAGACAAATAGAGGTTAAAGCGAAGGCGTTCCCCGACCTCATCGGCGAACGTGTCAAGAAACCGGCTCAGTCCCGGATCGTAACGGTCCGCGTCTTCCAAGATCAACGTCGCGCCCTTCTGGGTTTGTCGAATGATCTCGATGGAGTCCTTTCCCGAGACCGGTTTTCCGTGTTTGAATAACTTGAGAGAAGGATGGGGGGCAGGGAATGCATTCAGCATCCGGTTCAGTGAGGCCCAACCGAATAAATCCCTGAATTTTTCCTTCTTTCCCTCGATATGGATCGCACGGGAATCCCAGACGCCGGAGAAAAACTCCGATTGGCCCATGGGGCTCAGAATATAGTCGAGGCACTTCATCGGAGTACCCGCAAACGCCTGCTCCTCGTCCGGACCGCGGGGACTGGATGGAGTACGTGGGGAACGTCAGAAGGCAGGAGGATCGCGCACTCAGGCTTTTTCACCGCCCTCGCTGCCTTCGCCACCGCCCTCGCCGCCCTCACCTTCGCCGCCCTCGCCTCCTTCTCCTTCGGCGCCCTCGCCTCCTTCGCCCTCGCCGCCCTCGCCTTCGCCAGCCTGAGCGCTAAAGTCGAATTTCGACACAACCGCCGGAAAACGCTCAACCTCGATTCTGAAGTCCTCAGTAGTCTTCATACCTTCCATTGTTGGAAGAAAACCCTTCGGAGTCAAGGGTATCGTGACCGGTGTGGTTGGCGGCCAAACTCCAACTCACATCGGGTTTCGAATCATAGCCTGCCGGCTCTAGCCCACTTTTCTTATACCCTTTGTGCTGTGGCGCGCGGCGCCCCATCCTGCCTTCGTTCCGCTCGCCTCGCGCTTGAATAATACAGCGTCCCGGCTCACCTGACTCCGGCACTCCGCTGCTGATCGATCCGTTGCGCCAACCCAGCCAGCACCGGGTGCTCAAAGATCTCCCTCAACTGGAGCGCGACCCCGAACTCGCGCCGGATCCGGCCGGCCATCTGGATGGCGACCAGCGAATGCCCTCCTGAATCCCAAAAGTCCGAGTCCCGATCCGCGAGGGTCCGGCCCAGAAGTTCGCTCCAGATGCCGGCTAGACGTTTCTCTGTTTCGCTCGCCCATGGCTGATCCAGTTCCTTCTTCGCGGACGACGTCGCGCTTGCCGCCAGCAGCGCTTGCCGGTCGACCTTTCCGTTGGGGCCGAAGGGGAACCGTTGCACGACAGTCACGCATGCCGGCACAAAGGCCTCGGGCAAACGCGCCGCTAAAAAAGCCCGCAGCGATTCGCCGTCCGGTGCCGCGTCCGAAGGCCAATAAGATGGGTCAGGCCCCGGCCCGTCGTCGCCGGATTCGCGAGGGTCCTCGGGCCGAACCGCATACACATAGCGAAGCGAAGTGTCTCGCAACAATGGGTCTTGGTCGACGGTAACCCGAAAACCCTGACCCTGCAGCAATTCCACCACGGGCTCGACATCGTCTTCGACATCGGTCTCCAAGACCACCTGTCGCATCCGGCGCCAGTCGCCTTCGTTGATCCCTTGCAGAATTCGCCGTTCGCTCTTCTCGGCATTGATCTTGAGAAGATCGACGGTCTCGATTCCGTGGTTGCGCAACAGAGCGGACAGCGTTTCCAGGCGCACCTCCCAGGTTTCCGTGCGGAAACGGTCCTCCATGAGGTCGTCGAACTCTTTCCCAACGGAGATGGCGCCGGTCATAACGCCTCGCGCCCGTTCATAGGCCTCGACGACGGCGCGTTCCGCCGCCGGATCCGCGGCCAAACCGGAGAAAAGACTGAAACCGGGATACGAAGTGAATCGCGCGCTTCCCTGGCAATCCGACAAGGCGACTTGCACGGCGGCGGCCTGCGGAGCATAGGTTCCCAGATTCGCCCGCAAAATCTCGAATACCCGCGGATTCGGTTCCACCACCAGCAGGCGGCCGTCCCCGATCCAGGCCCGGACAAACAGGGCGAACAAGCCGATGTTGCCGCCCACATCCACGACGGCGTCGCCTCGGCGAAGGGTCACTCCGTGTTGCAAATAAGCCTGGCGTTGGAAAATTTCATCGAAAAGGTAAATGGTCTCATGCCGGTTGACCTGCCTCACCATCATTCCGTTAGGCAGCCGGACCGGCCCTTGTCCCGCCCCGGACAAGGCGACAGGCTGGGCAGCAGTAACAAAACCTTCCAACTCGACCCCTTCTCCCTCACGGCGCGCGATCACCGTGGCTTCCGCCACCGACCAATGGCAGGCCAACACCGCGGCAACTTCGGCCAGCTCGACCCGGTGACCCCGCACCTTCACCTGGTCGTCCACGCGTCCGCAAAACTCGACCACCCCATCGGAGAAGGAACGAGCCCGGTCGCCGCTGCGGTAGATCCGTTCCACGGCGCCCAGCGGCCCGGGGTATTCCAAGAAACACTCTGCCTGCCGCTCCCAGTCGTTCCGATAACCTGTGGCCACAGCGTCGCCTCCAATCCACAGCTCTCCCTCGGCGCCGGGAGGAAGAGCATGCCCAAAGCGGTCGCGCACGCTCACTCGGGCATGAGCCAGCGGTCTCCCCAATGGCGTCATGCCATTGCCGCGAGGGCGGTCCCCCAAGCCACAGCGCCAGGTGAGGACGCCCACCGTCGTTTCCGTCGGCCCATAGTGGTTGTGCGCTTCCCATTCAAGACCGCCGTGCTGGACCAGATCCTCAACCCACGCCGCATTCGATGATTCGCCTCCGAGAATCAAGCGCCGCCGCGGCAGGAGAAATTGCGCCGGCGCTTCGCGCAAGAGGGCCTTCAAATGGGAAGGCGTAATCTTGAGCACATCCACAGGATCGCGACGCCAATCCTCAGCGAGTCGCCACGGATCCATCGACGTCTCCCGGTTGAACAAGCGAAGCGAGCCGCCCTGCATGAGGATGGGAAAGAGCATCGTGTAACTAAAGTCGACGGCGAAAGACTGCAGAATAGCGGCATTCCATCCCGCTTCGAAGCCGAAGCGTTCGAGCACCGCGCTGCAATAGGCGTCGAGATTTCCACGGCTCACTTCCACGGCCCGCGGAACGCCCGTCGTTCCTGATGTGAACACGACGTAAGCCGCGCCCGCCCGATCCACCTTCGCGACCATTTCATCGCTCCTGAGCGCGGATGATCCTAACTGTTCCCAGGGACAGACCAGCAGGCCATCGACAGCATCGAAACGACCCCTCCATGTCTCCCAGGTAAGCAATCCGGCCGCATCCGCCTCCTCCAACAGGCGTTTCAGTCGCGGGACAGGCTGCGACTCATCCAAAGGAACAGCGGCGCAGCCGGCCGCGAACACGCCCAAAATCCCCGCCACCGACTCCGCTCGCCGTCCCAGGCATAACCCGATCCGGGTTCCCGGCGCGATGCCCTGTCCGCGAAGCCACGCCGAAACCGCCGAGGCGCGGTTCCACAACTGCTCGTAGGACCACTGGGCATGTTCATCCCGCACCGCCAGTGCTCCGGGCTGCGACTCCGCCCTCATCCGGATGGACGCCAGCGCCTGCGCCGCTTCCTTTGGGGTCTCAGGAGGACCCTGAATCCATTCCACCGCCTCCGGCAATCTCCAGGATCCCAATAGTCGATCCTCATCCTCAGCGAGAAAAACCAACGCGTCCCGCAACTGTCGCAGCCAACGCGCTGCGCTCTCCTTTTCATAAACTGCCGAGCGATACTCGATCTCGAGCCGCAGCCCACCCTCGCCATCCCACACCAGCAGACTCACATCCGCTTTGACCAAGCCCAATCCGAGAGTCCGAGGTTCCAGCCGCAGTCCGTTTCGTTCCAGCGCCGGGCTGAAGGAAGTCTCCATGGCAAACAGGTGCTGGACCAAGGGGCGATTCACCGGATCGCGCCGGCTATCCAATCGATCCATCACCGATGTGAAGGGCAGGTAGGCCGCTTCCATGGCATCGATTAGAGCCCGCTGGACCGACGCCAGGAACTCTCCCACCGGCGGATTGCCGGAGAGGTCGAAGCGCAAAACGGCCAGGTCGGAGAACAATCCCACCAGCTCCTCGAGTTCCCGATGGTTCCTTCCCGATGCGGGCACTCCCACAACGAGTTCGTCCGCGCCGGTGTTGCGCTGCAAAACCATGAGGTAGGAGCCCAGCAACAAGCAAGCAGGCGTCATCCGCAACCGGCGCGCGGCTGCGTCCAAAGACGCCGATTCGTCCAGAGAGAGCTTCAGCTCCAATCGATCCCCCGACACATCGAGAGTCTGGGGCCGGGGAAAATCCACCGGTATCTCGGCCGTCGCCGATCCGTCTAACCGATCCAGAGCTGATTGGATATCTCGATCGAACTCGCCTGAGGCCAGGAGATGGCGATGCCAGCGGGCATAGTCCGCCAAGCGCAGCGACGGTCTCGGCCGTTTCTCCAAATGCTCCGGAGACTCACAGGCTTCCAAAAAATCCTTGAGCAGGAGAGGAACACTCCACCCGTCAAAGACGAGGTGATGGACGCAGATGACCAGAAAGCGCGTGTGCGTATCCGTCTCGAGGAGAAGGGCCCGAAACAGGGGCGGGCGATCCAATGTGAACGGACGTTCGCAGAATCTCACGGCTCGATCCCAAAGCATGCCCTCGTCCACAAGCGCGCCCAGGTGGCGCGCTTCGAAAGGCAGAGCGGCGGAATCCATCACGACCGCAATCGCTTCCCCTTCCCGCTCGACAATCCCCGTGCGCAGAGCCTCATGACGCCGCATCACCGAATGCAACGCTTCTTCGACCCGCGTCGCGGTCAGGTCGCCTTCGATCCGCGACCAGAGGCAAATGTGAAAAACCGCAGACCCCGGGAACACTTGCTCGAATCTCCAGATGCGTTCCTGCGCGGGGGACAGCGGTCCTTCTACTGGTCCGCCGCCCGGGATGGGGTTGAACCGTAGCATACTCATCCTGATCGCCAAAAGACGCCCAATGTTCCGGACCGCGGCCCCATGTCAACGCCACTCGTGTTTGGGATACCGCCCGCGCAACTGCTTACGGATCTCCGGATAGCTGTTTTCCCAGAACTCATCCAGATTCGAGATGGTCTGAACGGGTCTCTGATTGGGCGCCAATATCTGGAGGCGCAGTCTAATCCGGCCATCGGCCAGGGCTGGGAGTTGCCGCAAGCCGTAAAGCTTCTGGAGCATGACGGAAATTGTCGGCGGATCATGCAAATAGTTCACATTGGCCGATACGCCGTTTTCGAGTGTGACTCGCTCCGGCAGGCTCCCGTCCAAAAGCTCTCGCTGCGCATCCGACAGCCAATGCCGCAACACCGGCCAGACCGGGCGATCCTTCACTTGCCGGTAGGTCAGGGCGCCGCGGCAAACCTCGGTCAGGATCAACAACCGGTCCTCCTCTCCAAAGGCGGGCAAGCCCAGTTCCGGCATGGCCTTTCCCAGGAGTTCAACGCGCCGCAACCAACCCTCGACGCGCGCGTCCCAACCGGCGAGCTTCAGTTCCCCACCTGCGATCTGCTGGGCCAACAAGAGCGCCGCTTCCTCGAGATTTGGCTCTCCGGTCTCCCGCTGTTCCAACACAAGGTCTCGAAAGCTTTTCACCATTCTGCGAACGACCCGTTTTGCGCCGGGATCCCAGACCGCGATAGGGGATTCACGAAACTCCCCTGGAAACACATTTTCCAAACATTGCTCATCGAGAGCGGTGGCCAGGCCCAAGATCACCTCCACCTCGCGGCCCTGGATCTCAGCCAGGTTACAGGCCACCACGAGGTTCGACCGGCTGGTGACGACCGAACCGCGATCCAGCCGTGCCTGCACGCCGTTGGAGAGCTTGAAGGCCCTGCTTCCCACGCGGCTCCTCGCAGCCAAGTGATCGGAAAACCCAGACAACATCACCTCGCGCAACGGTCCGGCGTCTTCTCCCGGCTCCTCTGGCGCCGAGGCGCTCCCCGCCGATCGAAGGAACAGACCCGCCAACCGGTCCGCTTCCCGGACCGCAGCGGGCCGGACGCCCGCCTCCATGCAGCGCTGGTGGTCGAACCGGCATGCCCTAGCATACCGCCAAGCCCGCAGCAGAGGCAGCAAGTCCGACTCGTCGCCCTTTTCCAAAAAGCGATCGGGGACGGGTCCGCCGCGTGGTCCTGACCACAGGCTCGGTCCTTCACAAAGCGCTGCGGCCAGACAGGCGGTATGCACCAACCCGCGCCGTTCTCCTTCAAGGATCATCCGCGCAAATCGAGGATGCACCGGAAAACGGACCAACGAGCGCCCTGTGTCCGTCAATCCACCTTGGGCATCGATAGCGCCCAGGCGGCTCAGCAGGTCCAAAGCCTGTTCCAAAGACTCCCGGCGCGGAGCGTCAAACCAGGGAAAGCTTCGGGGATCCAGTCCGCCCGCCGCCAGAGTCAACACCGTCTCCGCCAAGTCCACCCGGTGGATCTCGGGCGCCGTAAAGGCAGGACGATGGGCCTGATCCTCCTCGCTCCACATCCGGTAACAAGAACCCGGAGCGGTCCGGCCCGCGCGGCCCGCGCGCTGTTCAGCCGAGGCCCGGGAAATCTTCTCCAGCAAGAGCGTGTCCAGACCACGAGCGGCGTCGTAGCGAGGCACGCGCGCCACCCCGCTGTCAATCACGAGCCGGATCCCCGGCAGCGTCAGCGACGTTTCCGCGATGTTAGTCGATACGATAATCCGGCTCTCTTTACCCTCCGCGACGGCGGCATCTTGCGCCTCCCTGGACAGTTCGCCATAGAGCGGAAGGACGTTCCGGTCCGCACACCACGCTTGCCCGCGCAACAGATTCACCGCGGTGCGAATGGCGTGCGCGCCCGGCAGGAAGACGAGAACATTCCCCGTCTCTCCCCTTCGTTCGTCCAGCGCGAGGCGCAGGACGGAGACCGATTGCTCCGGCAAACTTCGTTCCGCGCTGCCCCGTGGGCAATAGCGGATCTCGACGGGATGCACGCGACCCGCGCTTTCCAGCACCTCACATGGAGTCAGATAAGTTTCCAGCGCGCCGGTATCGAGCGTCGCGGACATGATCACCAGCTTCAGATCCGGCCGGCTCGCCTCTTGCAGCATCCGGAGCCGGGCCAGGGCCACATCGCCCGACAGATGCCGCTCGTGAAACTCGTCGAGCACCACGACCGAAATCCCCCGTAGATGCGGATTCTGCAACAGCTCGCGCAGGAGAATCCCTTCGGTCACGTAGCGAATGCGGGTGTCCGTCGAATTGCGGTTCTCGAACCGGACCTGATATCCCACCTCCCCACCAACGGCTCCCCCGCGCAAGCGCGCCACGGTGCGGGCCAAAAGAATCGCCGCGAGACGGCGCGGTTGCAAAATCACCACCTGTCCGGATCCGGCGCAGCCGCCATCGAGGATCAATTGGGGGACCAGCGTAGACTTGCCAGAGCCGGTGGGAGCGCGAAGGATGACCCGGGCGCCCGGCCCGGCCAAGGCCCGCAGCAAGTCCCCGCGCAGTTCAGCGACCGGAAGTTCAAAACCGGCCTCCAATCCTGAAACGCTCATCGCCTCCCTCTTTCGAGGATTGGTCCCGGCCCCTCAAGTTTTCTTTTGCAGGAGATGCACAGCGCAGGTATTGTTGAATGAAATGACAATTCCCCTTGCATTCCTTGGGCCGATCGGAACCCCGGAGCTGGTCCTGATTTTCATCCTGATCCTCCTTCTGTTCGGGGCCAAAAAACTCCCGGAGTTCGCTCGCGGTCTCGGCAAGAGCCTGGGAGAATTCCGGCGCGCGAAGGAAGAGTTCGAGGACGAAATCACGCGAAGCCAACAGGAAGTGGAGGCCGGCATCAAGGAATCGGAGCGGAAAACGAAAGTTTCCTGACGCTTTCGGCGCCCTGTGACCCCGCCGTTTTCCGCGCTCCGGCGTGGGCTTTCTTCCTGTGTCCGGCTTTTCGGGGCTCTGGCCGCCCTCGGATTATGTCCGGCCCCGGCGGATGTCCCGCCGCTCACTTTTGCCGGATACAATCTGCGAAACTATCTGCGCATGGAAAGACGCGTGGGAGACGCCGTCGTCCCCGATGCGCCCAAGCCCGAGCACGAAATCAGCGCCATCTTGGCCGTCCTTTCTACGTGCAAACCGGATATTCTTGGGGTGACCGAGATCGGTACGGCGGAAGATCTCGAGGATTTCCGCCTCCGCATGGATCGCGCTGGAAATCCCTTGCCGCACACGACCTTGGTCCTCGCCGCTGATCCAGAGCGGCACATCGCCCTGCTGAGCAAGTTCCCTATCGGGACAACCCGGCACCAGACCCATCTGACCTACCGGCTCGGCGCCTCCCGCCTCGCGATGCAGCGCGGCATTCTTGATGCGGAAATCCTGGTTCGAGATGGATACACCCTGCGGGTATTGGGCGTCCACCTAAAGTCCCGCCGGCCGGTCGAGGAAGCGGATCAAGCCCTGATGCGCCGGCACGAGGCGCACCTCTTGCGCCGCCATGTTCTGGAAATCCTCAAGGCGGAGCCCGGCGTCAATCTCTTGCTTTTCGGCGACTTCAACGACACTCGCGAACAGCCATCGATCCGTGAAATCCAGGGCCGGGCAGGCACCGAGGGTCATCTGAAGGCTATCCGCGCCGCTGACGCCTTTGGACTGCGCTGGACCTACTACTGGGAGGAAGCCGACGTCTACTCGCGCTTCGACTACCTCTTCGTCTCTTCCGGCTTGGCCCCTGAAGTCCTGTGGGAGCGGGCCTACATTCCCGACCATCCCGATTGGATGACGGGAAGCGATCACCGCCCCTTGGTAGCCCTCATTTATCCGGAGAATCGCTGAGCGCCCGAGCCCATTCCGGCGAAATCATGGGCTCCTCCCTGCTTCTCATTCTGCCGGCCTGTTCCGCGGCTCTCTATGCTTTGGCCTCCCTGCTGTTCAAGCGCGGCTTTGAAAGCGGCGCGGGGAAACGGCATGCTTTCCACTTAACGAACCTGGCCGTGGGTCTCACCTACGCCCCGCTCTATCTTCTCCACAGGGATGCCTTTCCCTGGTCGCGTCTCCATGAACCGGCCCTTACCGCCGCCACCTTCTATCTGGGCGGCTGGCTGAGCTTCCTGGCCTTGCGACGAGCCGATGTTTCCATCGTGACCCCTCTGTTGGGGACGAAAGCCGTTTTTGTGGCCGCCGCAAGCATCGTCCTCCTCCGCGAGGTCCCGTCCCTCCTCTTGTGGAGCGCCGCCGTGCTCACTGCCGTGGGGATTCTGATCATGAATCGCGCCCATAAAACGGCGCTTCCGCTCTCTTTTGGCGACCGAATTGTTCCGATCTCTGCCGCGTTGGCGGGCGCCGCCTGCTTTGGAATCTCCGATGTCTTCGTCAGAAAGTGGGCGCCCTCCTTCGGCCCCTGGGCCTTTCTGCCCGCAGCCTCCGTTCTCGTGGCCCTGGCTTCCTACATCGCCATCCGGGTTCAGGGCCTGCAAACGATACGGAAAGGCTACCGGCCCTGCCGTTGGCTGGTGGCAGGGGCCCTCCTCACTGCTGCTCAGGCAATTGGGATCGGCATCGCTCTGTCCTTTCATCCCAACCCCACCGCGGTGAACATCGTCTACGCATCCCGCGCCCTTTGGACCATTGCCTTGGTTTGGTTGTGCGGTTCCTTTCTCGATCTGCACGAGATCCGTCAAGGACACGGGGTGCTGGTCAACCGCCTCGCCGGATCTCTTTTCATCACAGGAGCGATCGTGCTGGCCGTCCTCGATCAAGAACGATGACTCGCCCCTCCCGGCTGGAGGGCCTATTGATTTATTCTGCAACGCAGCGTCGCGCGAGCGCAGGGCAGGGGGGGAAGCGCCGCCTCGCGATCCGGCCGCTGGCGCGACCCTAAGTGGTCCAGGGCGTAAATACGGTGGGGTTTGCGGCGAGGACTTTTCGGCGCCGGCAAGGCGCGAGCGACGAGCATATCCCGCCAGTGGATCTGTAAGGAGCGAGGAACGCCGCCGGAGCCGAGAAGGACCGCCGCCCGGAGGGTTGCGCCGAATTGGGCTTGGGGCTGCGTTGCTCGTCAGTCACAGCCCCACTATCGGGGGATGCTCCCTCCTCGCG
>DATKCT010000067.1:0-48499 GCA_035513055.1 Verrucomicrobiales bacterium
CCTTTCCGGCGGCTTCCCGTTGATCATCGGAGACCGAGCATAGCACAGAACCCGGCCCTGTCCGGTTTCTGGAATGTTGGGGTTGCTGCCTGAGTGTGGTCCATGGAAGGTGGGACTGCAAGCGGCCAGGAATCGGCCCCCAGGAAACTCCCCCTCCCCCGCCAATCCACTGCGCCGAGGCGAGCGCGCAACCGCCCTCGTAAGGCGCGCGAGCGCGTGGGAAAGTGGCCGCGATTACCCAAAGATTCTAGGGAACTTATGAACTAAAGAATTGAAATAGTTATCTTTCATTAAAGGCATTGGAGTTAGCCCTTTGGACACCGTCGTGAGACACACGCTCGGGGCGGGGCCGGAACTACTCGAAGCGGGAGAATCCGGAGAGGGTCCTGTCCAGGAGGCGTCCCACATAGCCGTCGAGCTTGCCGGGGATTCCCGCCCCGGTCCGGGGAAGCCCGCGAATGGCTTCCAATCGTGAACCGGCCCGGTTGCCGATGGCGTCGATGGCATTGAGAGCGCTCATGGACCGGTAAAGTCCGGTCTTGACCACATCAGCTTCGGTCACCAGGAGATCCAGGCAAATCTCGAGATCCGCAGCGGTTCCAAAGCGCGCCAAGGCCTCGGCGGCTGTGATCCTCACGTAGGGCGAGTCGTCCTCCAACGCCACGAGGAGGGACTCCCGGGCCATCCCCACAGCGCGATCCTCCCGCATCAGCAATCCCATTGCGCCCCAATAGCGCACCGCGCTGTCGGGGTCGCGCATCGCCTCGACCAGGACCAACACCGCCACATCGTCGTCGGTCGAACCCGCCGCCGCCAAAGCCGCCACCGTCACAATGCGCTTGAGCGGATAGTCCTCATCGTTCTGGCCCATCTCCCAGGGGGTCCTGCCGGAAGCGCGCGCATGGATTTCCCCTTCGGGGAGAAATCCGAGATCCCGCACCCGCAGGATCCACGAACGTTCTTCGGCGCGCAGACGTTCCACGACAGCGCGGTGCTCTGGAGACTCCGCCAAATTGCGCACTTCGTCGGGATCGGTGTGGAGATCGTAAAGCTCCTCCGCAGGTTTCCTGCGCCAAAATGCGGACTGCGCCTCATCGAGCGCGCCGGCGTCGAACAGTTCCCGCCAGCTACGGGTCGTGGGCGTCTCGAACATGTAGGACACGAACTGCCCGTAGATCTCGTGGGGATTGTAGTTGCGGATATACTGGTAACGCTCGTCCCGTACCGTCCGGACCAGGTCATAGCGCTCGTCCATCCGGCCCCTGAAACCATAGAGATAAGGTTGCTCCGGAGCAGGATGTGCGCCCATGAAAGCATGTCCCTGCATGGCATCCGGCGGCTTCACCCCGGCAATGCTCAGCACCGTAGGCGCGAAGTCCACGAAACCGACGAGACGGCGCGACGCGCCGCCCGGCGCGTATCCGTCGGGCGCGAGATCCCGGAACCTTTCCGGAACGAACACGATCAGCGGGACCCGCAGCCCGGAATTGTAAGGCCAGCGCTTGCTCCGGGGCATCCCCGGCCCGTGGTCGCCGAAATAAAACACGATCGTCGAGTCCAGCAACCCTAACTCCTCGAACTCCCGAAGGCGAGTGCCGGTTTCGACGTCCATTTCACTTACCTTGTCATAATACTGGGCCCAGTCCTGTCGCGACTCCAGCGTGTCGGGATGATAGGCGGGAATCCGCACGCCGGCGGGATCATGAACGGCCAAATGAGGACGCTTGCGAATCTGGCTTTCATGGCTCGCGGTCGAATTGTAGACCGCCATGAACGGCCGGCCTGCAGCCGCCATCTCCGCAAGCCGCGCCACCGGCACGGGTTCGTCCCAAATCCTCTTGTCCAGGCCCGCATAGTTATAGTCGGTTTTGCCAGGGTTGACGCAGTAATATCCCGCCGCCCGCAAGGCCTCAGGATATGTTCGCAGTCCCGGAGGGAAAGGCGCCTCGCTGCGCATGTGTTGGGCCCCAGTAGAAACAGGGTAAACTCCGGCGATGAGGGTGGTCCGCGCCGGGGCGCAAACGGGCGCGTTCGACCAGCAATGCAGAAACCGGACGCCCCGCTCAGCAAGGGCGTCGATGTGCGGCGTATTCGCGTAAGAATCCCCGTAACAACCCAGTTCCGGACCATTGTCTTCGCTGGTCAGCCAAAGAATGTTCGGACGCTCCTGAGCGTGGGCCCAGGGAAGCTGGGCAAAGGGAAATCCCGAGAAGACCGCCGCGCTCGCGGCAAAGAAGACCAGAGAAGAAAGGGCGCGTCGAGAGATCATGGGACGGGAGGCGGATCAGCTTGACTCAAGCCAGCCCCGCTTCCGCGGTTTTGCAAGCCGGCGACCGCATGGGCCAGGAGAGTCCGCGCCGGTCTGGAAAGCGGCGCGAGACTGACAAAGACTGCACGCTCTTCGGGCAACCGGACGACCAAGGTGTTCCCACCGGCTTCCAATTCCAGCTTCTCGATCTCTGGCCAGAAGAGAACCTGCATGTTTCGCGAGGGAAACCAAAACGGGTATAGTTCAACGCCCACAGTCGAGAACACGATGTAGGCGTGCCGGGCCAAATGCACTCCGGCCCAGGCGAGGAGGGCGGCCAGGGGCAGTGGAAGGATGGCGTAGCCGCTCGTGTTCAGCACCGGAGGCGCCGTCCGGGTCCATCCCGGCAGGGCGAGCAGCAAAAGCGCCACCGAAACCCAAAAGAAAAGCAAAGCGGCGCCGAAAAACATGCCAGCCTGTTTCGAACGGGTAAAGCGAATCTCACCCGGTACCCGCCGCTGGACCGGCGGCTCCAATTTCTCCGGGTCATCCATGACTCCGTGATTCAGGGCTCTAGAAGCCCCTCGGGATCACAATCCTCCGCGAAACGCTCGATCCGGGTCGCTCTTCCGTCGGTTTGCCGGATGTCCACGATCGCGCCGCACAACCGGACGCGTCCCTTGGCCACCGGGAACCTCTCCGGAAGGCCGGTCCGAAAGCGATAGACGACAGGCTGGATCTCTCTCCCCAAGATCGACTCGATCGCTCCGCACATCCCGGCGTCGCATAAGAAGGCTGTTCCTCCGGGAAAAATGCGCTCGTCCGCGGTCTGAACGTGGGTGTGCGTGCCGACGACAGCAGAAACCAAACCGTCCACGGACCGGGCCAAGGCAATCTTCTCGCTGGTGGTTTCGCCGTGTACGTCGACGAACAACATCCGCGTGTCTTCGTCGCGCAAGCGCCGCACTTCATTCTCCAGGTGCAAAAACGGATTCTCCAGCGGCGGCCGGGTGAAGGTCCTGGCCTGAACCAGGAGAACGCCGACTTTGCCCTTTTTCGTTTCTAAGACCACGGATCCGGCGCCGGGCGCTCCGTCCGGGTAGTTCAGGGGCCGGAGCAAACGGGGTTCGGTGGGAAAGTACTCGATGATCTCCTTCTGATCCCAGACGTGATCCCCCGTGGTGATCACGGCGACTCCCGCCCGCAGAAGATCGATGCTGATTTTCGGTGTGATGCCGCGTCCGCCGGCGGAGTTCTCGCCGTTGACGATGACGAAGTCGATACCCCAGGCTCCCCGAATGGCAGCGAGGTTCTGAATCACTGCCTTGCGGCCCGGTTCTCCGACGACATCGCCCAGAAACAGTATCCGGATCTCGCCCTCACCCGGTCCCTCAGTCGTCACCACGTACCCGGCTTTAGCCTAAGGGCGGAGTGAATGCAACCGGCTAACCGGCACTGCTCTTGCTCCAGTCGGTGTGTGAGGCGGCCAGAGCCCTCGCTACCGCCTCTTCCGGCGTTGGATGAACGCCAGGCCCCCGACAGCAAGCAGAGCCAGGCTGGAGGGTTCGGGTACCGCAATGTAATTCACTGCATTCAAGAACAACTGCGCCCCGTCTCCAGTAAGGTCGAAAATGCCCGCTCCTTCCGAGGTGAGCCCGTTGTGCTCGCGACTCCCACTCAGGAACACGAGGCGCGGACCAGCGAGGATGTCGGCCGTTCCATTCCCCATGGTGGCGCCTGCCGCCCATTCGCCAATGACCATGCCCCCGGTGGCTGGATCACCGGGCGTTCCGACAGTCGCCAAAAGGGTGCCTCCACCTGCAAGCGGGTCCGTGTTTACGGAAATCCCGCGCTGGGTCGTGCCCATGAAGCTCACGATGTTGGCAAAGTCGTTCACCATCAGACCGCCGACATCCAAGGGGATTCCCGCAAAAAGTGGATGAGAAGGAACTTGCGCCGTCAACTTTACGGAGACGGCCGTGTCGGGAATCGTTCCTCCGGTTGTGAATCCCATTCGACTGTTGCGGATGGTGTAGCCGCTCATCACCATCATCGGCGCGGTGATGCTGTTCCACGCCGTCGCTCCAGCGTTCTGGTAGTTGCCGCTCGGGACGGAGCGGCTGACGATGATCAGATCGTAGCCGTTGAGGGCGCCGGCATTAGGAGTGGCGCTGGTCACAATCCGGCTCACGGAGTGCCCATTGTCGCGCAAAAGTTGCGTATAGCCCGCGTCCGGCGCCTCGGCAAAACCGGCGTCTGCGGCCGCAGTCGAGGGTTCGTCATCGGCCGAATGAAAACTGACCCAAGCGATATTCGCTGCGTTCAGTGGAAGGGCGAGGGTCAAAACGAAGGTGAGTAGTAGTGCCAATCGTTTCATCGGGAGTATACCGGGTTCGAGGTTCGTGGGACGCGCTTTCGCCCTCTTCCCGTAGTTTATAGAGTCCCTCCGCTCCGCCTTCAAGCACAAATTGCGCTGGGTCAGAATCGCCGTCAGCGGCGTTTCTCCCCCGCCGGAGCGCCGTACCCCGGCGCTGCGTGAAGGAATCAGCCCATCGGGTTTGCGCCTTGCGCCGGCCCCTTTACCATGGGCCATGCTTCCGAGATTCGGCCCGGTCTTGCTCCTGCTGAGCGCCTCAATGGGCTTTGCCTTGGCACAGCTCGGACCGCTGGCGCCGGCGCCCGAATGGAAGGAGCTGGATGCTTACCAGGAAGCCATAACCCGGCAGGAGTTCCTGGACCTCTTAGACAACCTCTATGCTCCAGGCGGCGCGGCCCGTGGCTTGATCGACGTCCAGAAAGAACACGCCACGATCCGAATGGGAACGAGCAGCCAAACCGGGGTTTATCACCTGCGTTTTGCGGCGAATCGCGCTTCCGCCAAACCCGCTCGGCGGTATTGGCGGCCAGCCGCCGCCATCGGAGGCCGGACCACAGAACTGCCGCTGCGAGGAATGCACATCGCGCTGGACCCCGGGCATATCGGAGGAACCTACGCCCGAATGGAGGAACGCTGGTTCCAATGGGGTGACGCGCAGCCAGTCACGGAAGGCGACATGACCCTCATCGTGGCGCGACTGCTGAAGCCCAAACTCGAGGCGTTGGGCGCTCGCGTCAGTCTCGTCCGGGAGAGCGACCGTCCGGTTACCCGGGCGAGGCCCAAGCACTTCCGCAGCGCCGCGCTCGCCGAGCTTCGAGCCCTCGGGATCACCCGGCCTCGCCCCACCTACGATCCCGGCGACCCTCCCTCGGCTCGCCGTCATACTCTCCAATGGCAGGAGGAACAGCTCTTCTACCGGACCGCCGAGATCCGGGCCCGGGCCGATCTCGTGAACCGGAAGATCCGGCCGGACCTGGTCGTCTGTCTGCACTTCAACGCGGAAAGCTGGGGCGACCCTCGCAGGCCGGATATGATCGAGCGGAATCACCTCCATGTGCTCGTCAACGGGGCCTATTCCCGAAGTGAAGTGCTCTTGGACGACAATCGCTTCGATCTGCTGCTTCGTCTCTTGCAAGGCGCTTCTCACGAAGAAGTCCCCGCGGCCGGAGCGGTGGCCACGGCCATGGCCCGCCGCACCGGACTCCCCGCCTACGTCTACAGCACCAGCAACGCGCGCCGGACTGGCAGAAATCCCTACGTCTACGCTCGCAATCTGCTCGCCAACCGGCTCTATCAATGTCCGGTCCTCTTTCTTGAACCCTACGTCATGAACAGTCCCGAAGTTCACGAGCGCGTTCAAGCCGGCGATTACCGCGGCGCCCGCGAAGTAGGAGGAAAGCTTCGCCTCAGCCTCTACGAGGAATACGCTCTTTCGGTAGCCGAGGGGCTCGCCAGCCATTACCGCGCCTCACGCTGAACCCACCATGCGAGTTCTCGTCGCCGGCGCCGGCTATCTCGGAGAAAAACTCGCCGACGATTTGTCGTCCAGGGGCGACGCAGTCACCGCCCTGACCGGGAGCGAGGCCTCGGCGAAGCGCCTGCGCGAATCCGGCAAGGGCTATCCAGTGCTGGCGGCGGATCTGGGCGATGTCGCATCGCTACGGGCGGTTCTATCGCAATGTGAGGGCAGCTTTGATGCCGCCGTCCACTGCGCCAGTTCCGGCCGCGGGGGCCCGGAGGTCTATGGCCGCGTTTATGGGGAGGGTTGCCGGAATCTCAGTTCGTTGCTCCCCGAGGCCCGCCTCCTTTTTACTTCCTCCACCAGCGTCTACGCACAAAGCGACGGCGGCTGGGTCGATGAACAGAGTCCCGCGACGCCCCTGCGGGAGACCGGGCGGATCCTGCGGGAAGCCGAGAACTTCGTCGTCGCACAGGGCGGAATGGTGGCGCGGGTGGCGGGGATCTACGGTCCCGGAAGATCTATCATTCTGCAAAAATTCTTTGAGGACAGCGCCGCCATTGAGGGCGAAGGAGGACGCTTCGTCAATCAGGCGCATCGAGACGACATTGTGTCCGCCTACCTTCTGCTTTTGGATTCGTCGAGGGAAGCGCCGCCAGCGCCTGCCCTGGTGAATGTCGTGGATTCCCAACCCCAATCGCAGCGGGATCTCTACACCTGGCTGGCGCAGCGGTTTTGCCGGCCGGTTCCTCCAAGGGTTGCGCCGGACCTCGAGCGCAAGCGCGGCTGGACCCACAAACGGGTGAGCAACGCGCGCTTGCGGGCGCTGGGTTGGACGCCCCGGTATCCTTCCTTCCAAGACGCCGTCCTGGGGGACCCAGATCTGCTGTCCGCCGCGATGCAGGCGACGGCGGTGGACGGCGAGTGAGCCGCCAACGGAAATCTCCGGCCCGGTGTTCGGCGGCGCGAGGATGAAAGTGGAGCGCCATCGCTCGACCGGGCGCCACCGTGCCGCCGGACGGCCGCCGCGACACTAACAGAACACTTATGACGCTCCGCTTCCCACCGCCGCCAAGCGTTGGCCGCGCTCCAACCACACCGCCAGCAAACTGAGGTCGGCCGGCGTCACTCCGCTGATCCGCGAAGCTTGCCCCAGCGTCGCGGGCCGGACCTGATTCAGCCGGTAGCGCGCTTCCGTTTTCAGACCCGGAACCGCGCCATAGTCGAAGCCGGCGGGGATGGTCTTGCCCTCCATCCGCGCCGTCCGGGTGACCAGATCCTTTTGGCGCTTGAGATAGCCTTCGTACTTCAGTTCGGTCTCTGCAAGACGCCAAATCTCCTCCGGGAACTGCTGCCGAAGAGCTCCGGGAAGCGACGCGACGCCGTTTTCGGGACGGCGGAACCATTTGGTCAGGCTGAGGTCGCCCAGGCGTTCCCGGGCGCAGAGATCGAGGGCTTCCTGCAACAGCCGGGCGCGGAGGGTGCAATGCTCGACTCGCGGCGGAGAGACCAAGCCTTCTACGGCGGCGGCCCGGGGGGTCAGCCGGAGGTCGGCATTATCCTGACGGAGCAAGAGGCGGAACTCGGCCCGGCTCGTGAACATCCGGTAGGGTTCACAGACGCCGCGGGTGACCAAGTCGTCGACCATGACGCCGAGATAGGCTTCTTCGCGACCGAGGACAAACGCCGGATCCCCCCGCACTTTGAGAGCCGCGTTGATCCCGGCGAGCAGCCCCTGTCCGGCGGCTTCCTCGTAGCCGGAAGTGCCGTTGATCTGACCGGCGAAGTAGAGGTGTTCCACGTGCCGGGTTTCCAGCGTGGGCTGGAGCTGGGTAGGCGGACAGTAGTCGTATTCCACGGCATAACCGGGCCGGAGTATCTCAGCCCGTTCCAGTCCGGGCACGGTGCGCAGGAAGGCCAATTGGACTTCGTAGGGCAGACTGGTGGAAACGCCGTTGATGTAAGCTTCCCGGGTCTGCCGGCCTTCCGGCTCGATGAAAATCTGGTGCCGCTCACGTTCGGCGAAGCGGACGACCTTATCCTCGATGGAAGGGCAGTAGCGAGGACCGGTTCCCTTGATGCGCCCGGCGTACATGGGCGAACGGTCGAGGTTGGCGCGGATGATGCCGTGCGTTTCGGAGTTGGTCCAGGTGATCCAACAGGGCGATTGTTCCATGTGGAACGCCGGATCGGCCCAGGGGTTCAGGGTAAAGAACTCTCCGGCCCCTCGCTTGAGAGTGCCGGAAAGAAAACTGAAGCGGGGCGGGGGCTCATCGCCGTCCTGGCGCTCGCAACGCTCGAGATCGACGGAGCGCATGTGGAGCCGGCAGGGAGTGCCGGTCTTGAAGCGCCCCGTTTCAAAACCCAGTTCCCGGAGATTGTCGCTGAGGGTCGAGAGCGTGTCGCCCATCCGCCCCCCGGCCTGGTTCTGGAGGCCAACGTGCAACAGCCCCCGCATGAATGTTCCGGTGGTGATGACGACGGCCCGTCCTCGAAGTTCCAGCCCCAGACTGGTCTGCACGCCCGTGGCGCGTCCATTCTGGACCACGATCCGGGCCACGTTGCCTTGGTGCAGGTCCAATCCCCCGGCGCTCTCGAGCAACCACTTCATCCGGAACTGGTAGGCTTTCTTATCGGCCTGGGCGCGGGGGGCCTGAACGCTGGGTCCGCGGCCGGCATTGAGCATCCGGAACTGGATAGCGGTGGCGTCGGTGTTCAAGCCCATGGCCCCTCCCAGAGCGTCGATTTCCCGGACCATGTGCCCTTTGGCCAAACCGCCGATAGCCGGATTGCAGGACATCTGGGCGATGGTGTCGAGATTCTGCGTGAGGAGCGCGGTCCTGCAACCCAGCCGTGCCGCGGCAAGGGCGGCTTCACAGCCGGCGTGGCCGGCGCCGACGACCACGACGTCGTAGGATTGCGGATGGATGAAGGCGGACATGGACAAAGACGGGCAGACACCGGGAAACCGGGGCCTGGGCTTGCCGGGTCCCGGGGAGGCTCGCCCGGGCTGAGAGCGCAGGCTTTAGATACTTAGAATCCCGCATCCCGGGCCGAAAGCAAGCGGGCGGCGTCATTGCGTCCTTCCGTTTGTTCCACGTGGAACAACCAGCGATTTCAGGCCCCGGGCCCAGCAGGATCCGAACGGACGCAGGATGCAGCGCGGTGCCTCAGAACAGAAAAATGATTTGAGTAATGGAACTGAAGCACGGCATTTGAATCTATGCCTTCCTCCACTGCTCCCGGCCCTCTGCCCGCCCTCGCCTATAAGGAGTGGTCGCCCGTCGCCGAAGCCCTCCGCACCGGCCGCCAACATCTCCTCCTGCGCAAGGGTGGAATCGCCGAAGGGCGCGACGCCTTCTCCTTTCGTCACCCGGCCTTCTGGCTTTTCCCAACCGCCTTCCACTCGACCCCCGGCGCCCTCCGCTGGTTTCCCGGCCCAGATTGGTCCGACCCCGTTGATTCAGAAAACCGGGAATTGCGCCTGCGGATCCTCTGCGCTGTCACCGGCCGGGCCCTGCTCTCCCAATGGGAACATGTGGCCCCTCTCGCCCCCTACCACGTCTATGGAGAGGAGCTGCTCCGGGAGCGGTTCACTCAAGGAGAAGCCGAAGAACTCCACCTGGCCACCGTTCGGGTCTTCTTCATGCCTTCCCCATGGGTCTTGCCCTACGAGAAACGGTTCGGCGGCTGCCGCTCTTGGATTGAATTGCCGTCTCCTCCCGCCATACTCGGCGCCGCCTTCTGCCCGTCTGTCTCCGAAGATCAGGCCGAATCCGTACTCGAAGAAATCGCAGCCCTGGTCCCACTCGAACGCTGCTGAGCCCACATTCCTCCTGCCGCTGCGTCGCCAGGCGCCGCGAGCCCGCATCTCTCCTACCACCGTTTCGTCGCGCGGCGCTGCGATCCCCGTACCGCTGAGGCCACGCGCGGCCAAGGGCGCAGAGCTTGGCGCGTAAAGCCCTTCCTATCAACAAGTTCCACTCTATGTCGCGCGCCATTGGCCGAGTGGCGAAGCGACGCTTCCGCCCTGCGCTGCACTTCCGCGACGCAGCATTGGAGGCTCAATTCAATTGGCCCATCAGCCGGGTCATTCCGGCGGACCGCCCAACGCCAAGTAGAGGTCAATCCGGTTCTGCACCCGCAGATTCTGCACCCGCAGCAGATTCTGCTGCGTATTGAGCGAGCGGCGCTGTGCTTCCAACAGTGTTAAAATGTTCGGTTCCAAGCCCCGCCGCCACAACTCCCGGGCTTTCTGCTCCGCTTCCAAGGCCCGGGCCTGGGCGAGCGACAGCGCTCTTTCCTCCTCCCGCAGCAGGGATTCCGACCGCAGCGCGGATTCCACTTCGCGAAAAGCCGTCAGAATGTCCCCGGCGTAGACAGCCAACGCCTCGTCTTGGAGGGCCGTTGCTCTCCAGCGTTCCGCCGTCAGCCGGCCCCCTTCAAACAACGGCGCGAGGAGTCCGGCCGCGATGTTGCCGATGACATCGTTGTGATCAAACAAGTCCTCAAAGGCTTCGCTCACCGTACCCCGGCTGCCGGTCAGGCGCAGTGAGGGCAGCCGGTTCTTTCTGGCGTCTTGGGAGCGTTCCCAGGCCGCCAGGAGCCGGCGTTCGGAAGCGAGCAAGTCGGGACGCCGCATCAGCAACTCGGAAGGCAACCCCGCCGGAACCGGGCGCTCGAGTTCTGGGTAGGCATCTGCCGCCGCCAATTCTCCGGAGGGATACCGGCCTAACAATACCTCTAAAGCGCGCCGCGCCGTGTCCAGGTTTCGCCGCTCCCCCTGCGCCGCGCTCTCAGCCGACGCCACGTTCGCCTCGGTCAGGAGAATCTCGATGGAGTTCCCGATGCCGCGCTTGAACTGCTCCTTGGCGATCGCCGCATCCTGGGTGAAGGTCTCCAGCGTGCGCTCCGCCAAGTCGAGCTGAAGCTGAACCTCGACCGCATTGAACCAGGCCTGAGCCACATTTGCCGCTACCGAAAGCCTAGCGCCTCGAAAATCCGCCTCCGCTGCCGCCGCTTCGGCTTCCGCGGCGCGGGTCCGGTTGCGCAAGCGGCCCCACAAGTCCACCTCCCAGGACACGTTGAGAGACAGCTCGTAGTTCTCAGATCTCAACCTTTCTCCGTCGACGATCCGCTCGCCGCGGTCCCCTCCGGTCGATAGCCCGGCGGCTGGAAACCGCTCGGCCCCGGCAAGGATGGCGCCCGCCCGGGCCACTCGCATCCGGGCCGCCGCGGCCTGCAAATCCCGGTTGTGAGCCAACGCTTCACGGACCAGGGCCGCCACCTTGTCGTCCCCAAAATGTCGAAGCCACGGCCCCACCACGTCCGGCATCGCTTCCGCGACAGCCCATTGGCCCGGCAGAGGAGCCGCTTCCACCGCCCCCGTCGCCGTGGTCCGGCAACTGGCGGTGGGGAAAGCGCAGAGCGCCGCCGCCCAGGGAACGAAGATGAAGCTGGAGATCCGTAGTAGCCGGGCGTGCGGCATGATGGGCTGAACCCTCGCCACCACACCCGGGCGCGCAAGCCCATCTCCGTCCGTTTTCGCACGCTCGGCCATTGACGACTTCGAGCCTTCCATCAAAATTAAGGTTTTCAAATAACCGTCTGTTCTGAAGCAAACGCCGGTTTGACCGATGTCCCGCAAACCCGTCACTCGCCGCCGCTCCCGGCCTCACCAGGCGACAACGCGGCTTATGGTGGCTTCGACCGCCTCATCGCGGCCGGCCTCGCGCCCTCCGCGCGACCCGCCGCGGGCGCCCTCCAGAGCTTCGCCCCGCCGAAATCGAATCCGGAAGCGATCTCTTCCCGCCACCCCTGTCCAATGCCGGCTCCGTCCCAATCAGCCGCTGTGGCTTCGCCTGGGAGTGGGCCTGGTTTTGCTGCTGCTGGCGCTGGTGACGACGCAGACCTCCAGCGCAGTCCTTTTGCAACACAACTGGCGGAGCCCGGAGTTTCTCTGGCTGGCGCTGGGAAGCTTGGGCTGCAGTTTCGCCGTCCTGGTCGCGCCCGCCCGCATGCAGTTTGCCTACGTCTTCGCCCATGAACTGACCCACGTGTGTTTCACCTATCTGTGCGGCGGCAAAGCCGAAGAAGCCTTTCGCGTTTCCAGCCGCGGCGGCCACGTGGTCACCACCAAAACGAACTGGCTCATCTCTCTCTCCCCTTACTTCTTTCCCTTCTACACTGTGATCGGCCTGCTAGCCTTCGCCCTTTGCGCCCTGCTCGTGTCTCCCGGTTCGGGCGCCCTGCTCGCCCTCCATGCCTTTTTGGGCTTCACTCTGTCCCTTCACGCCGGCTTCACCCTGCGTGTGCTTCTGCGCAATCAGCCCGATCTCCGGATGAACGGAGTGATCTTTTCTCTGCTGATCATTTACCTGGTGAACTTGCTTCTGGTTACGGCGCTCCTGGTGGCGGTGTCGCCCGAGCGTAGTTTTGCGGGCTATCTCGAAGATTGGAGCGACGCCTTCGACGGGATCCTTCGTTTCCTGCTGCTGGTTTTCGCTCGCTCGGTAGACTAACTTAGCGCCCGGCGCCCGGATGCGAGGCCGCCGATGCGATTATGCCAGGATATCCTTGATTACATGCGCCTCTTCGACCCCGGTCAAGCGGACGTTCAGCCCGCGAAATTTGTGCGTGAAGCGGGCGTGGTCAATTCCCAGGCAGTGGAGGATCGTGGCGTGCAGATCGCGCAGGTGCACGGGCTTCTCGACGATGTTGTAGCAGAAATCATCGGTGGCCCCGTACTCGAATCCGCTCCGGATCCCGCCGCCGGCCAGCCAGACCGTGAAACTCCGGCCGTGGTGGTCGCGACCCATTCCGGGATCTCCCAATTTTCCCTGACTGAACACGGTGCGGCCAAACTCGGTGGCGAAAAGCACGAGCGTGTCTTCCAGGAGACCTCGGTCCTTGAGGTCCGTGATCAAGGCCGCGGTGGGCTGATCGATGTCGCGGCATTGGTTCGGCAACTGGCGTGCGATGGCGATGTGCTGATCCCACCCGCGATGGAAGAGTTGCACGAACCTCACGTCCCGCTCAAGAAGCCGGCGAGCCAGCAAGCAGTTGGCGGCATAACTGCCGGGCCGGCGGACCTCCGGTCCGTAGGCTTCCAAGGTGGCCTCGGACTCGCCGCTCACGCCGGTCAACTCTGGAACAGAGGTCTGCATGCGGTAGGCCATTTCGAAGGCCTCGATGCGCGCCAGCGTTTCCGGATCCCCGGCCTCCTCCGCATGAAGCCGGTTGAGCCGGCCGAGGTCATCCAGCAAGGCCCGGCGCTGGAGCCGCTCGACTCCGGGTGGATTGGCCAGGTAGAGGACCGGATTGGCCCCGGGACGCAGTCCGACTCCTTGATGGGACGAAGGAAGAAAGCCGCTGCCCCATAGCCGGGAAAAAATGGGCTGACCGGGGTTCTTACCTGACCCCTGGGAAACCATGGTGATGAATGCGGGGAGATTGGCGTTCTCTGTGCCGAGTCCGTAACTGGCCCAGGATCCGATGCTGGCATAACCGGGCTGTTGGTTCCCCGTGTTCATGTAGGTGATCGCCGGATCGTGGTTGATTGCTTCCGTGTGGAGACTCTTCACCAGGCAAATGTCGCCGGCGATGCCTTGCATATGCGGAAGGAGGTCGCTGATCCAGGTCCCCTGCGGACCACAGCGTTTTCCGGATCGCAACGGGGGTACGACTGGATACGAAGATTGCCCGCTGGTCATGCCGGTGAGACGCTGCGTTCCCTTGACTGAAGGCGGAATCTCCTTTCCAGCGAACTGGCGCAGGGCGGGCTTGCCGTCGAACAGGTCCACGTGAGACAAACCGCCGGATTGGAAAAGGCAGAGCACGCGTTTGGCCGCCGGGGCGAAGTGAGGCAGCCCGGGCAAGCCACTTCTCGCGGCGGAAGCCTGAGCCAGTTCCGGGAAAAGCAGCGAACCGAGGGCAATCCCCCCGATCCCGCCGGCACTGTGTCCGAGAAAGGCCCGCCGCGAAAGGCGCTGTTGGAGGTGATCGAGCGTGTGCATCGAGGATGGGCGAACTTGTTAGTTTCGCGTGAGAGTTTCGCTGAGGTTCAACAGCAGGACGGCGATCTGCGCCCAAGCCGCGTGTTCGCCGGCGGGCAGGGACTCGTCGCGGGGCGATTCCCCGGCCTCGAGGAAGGCTTGCGCCGCGGAGGCGTCCGTCTGGTAGCGGCCCCGCTCCCGCTCCAAAGCGGCGGAGGCGATGGCCATTTCTTCCGCGCGAGGAGGACGCGACAGGGCTTCGACGAAAGCCCAACGCAAGCGCATCGCGTCGTCGCCACGACGAGTCAGGATCCGTTCCGCGAAGGCCCGGGCCGCTTCGACAAACTGAACATCATTCAGCGTAACCAGAGCTTGCAATGGCGTGGTCGTGCCGGCGCGATCGACGGCGCATACCTCCCGGCTCGGGGCGTCGAAGACGGTCAGATTGGGCGGGGGCATGGTCCGCTTCCAATAGGTGTACATCGAACGCCGGTAGAGTTTCTCGCCGTGATCCTGGACAAAGGTCTGGGCCGTTGCGGGCGTGCTTCCATAATGACTAACCTCACGCCAAAGATCGCCCGGAGCATAGGGATTGACGCTGGGCCCCCCAATGCGCGGAACCAAGAGCCCGCTGACTTGAAGGGCTTGATCCCGCACAAACTCCGCCGGAAGCCGGAAACGCGGCCCGCGGGCGAGAAGCCGGTTCTCCGGATCCCGTTCGAGCAGTCCGGAGGACGGGACGGACCGTTGGCGATACGTCCGGGAAGTGACGATGAGACCGGCCAGGTGTTTCACATCCCAACCCTTCTCGCGGAATTCGACGGCCAGCCAATCCAGCAACTCGGGATGACTCGGCCATTCTCCTTGTGCCCCGAAATCGGCCGAGGTTGCCACCAGACCACGCCCAAAGAACAGTTTCCAGAAGCGGTTCACCGCCACCCGTGCCGTGAGCGGATGCTCCGGCGCGACAAGCCATAGCGCCAAACCGAGCCGGTCCTGCGGCGCGCCTTCCGGCAGGGGCGGGAGCGCTGCCGGTGTGCCGGCGGTGACCCGCTCCCCGGGTCGAGAGTAATCGCCCCGCGTGAGAATGAAGGTTTCCCTCGGGTTGTCCGCGACGTTCATCACCAGGGCGGGAAAAGGCGCCGTCAGGGCCTCCAGCCGTTCTTCGAGATTGGCGAGTTCGATCCGCAGTCTCGCCAGGGCTTCCCCGTGCTCGGCGCAGTAGTCCCAAAGCCGAGCCGCCATCTTGACGTTCCGTTGGGAAACCGGTGTCTCCAGCGCTTCCACCACCTCCGGTGGGAGGTCCGTGTCGCTGTCCTTCCCACTCACGGCGAAAAGCTCGATCAGACCGGGCACCATGTTCATCCCGTAGCCGAAATTGAGCTGGGTCGTCAGGTAGGGCGTAGTCTCGCGGTGGAGCGGTTCATCCCAAGTCACGGTCAAGTGCACGGATCCCTGGGCGGAGCGGTCCGGCGACCAGCCGCTGCCGTTGCGGGGATCCAGACAGCCCGCTGGCGGAAACCGGCGATCCCACGAGTTGGCCGTCACCCGGGGGATGTTCTGCAGTTTGTGCAAATTCACCTGATCGCCGGGAACGGTATCGGCAGAAAACGACACCGCCGTAAGGACGAATGTTCCTTTTTCCCCGGCTTCCTCGCCCGCGGCGCCGCGATCCTGGCCGAAGCGGCCCGCTCCCCATCCGCCTCCGGCGAACTCTGCCTGCGGATGCACCACCACGCGTAATCCCGTCAAAGGGTCATCCACCGGGGGCAGTTCCGCCGAAATGTCGAAGGCGGCCAGACCTCCGGCCTGACGGATGCGGATCCGGTTGCCCTCCTCGATCTCGAAACCCGCCCCTCGATTGGGAGTGGACACCTTCAAGGCCTTGACGGGATGGAGGGCGAATCCGGCGCCGCGCTCAGCCAAAAGGCGCTGCTGCCGGGCCTCCCAAGCCGCCAGCAGTGCGTCGTCGCGGTGCTCGAGTGCCGCCTTGATCTCCTCGATGCGGCGCCGCAGCCCCGGAACTTCGTCCGTCTGCAGCACAGTCTTCGCGGAAATCGAGGGACCGGGATTGACGCCGCCGTCGCCATCGAGTCCCCGGTCGCCCAAGGTATTGAAGAAGGCGTAGAGCTTGTAGTAATCCCGCTGGGTAATAGGGTCGAACTTGTGGTCATGACATTGAGCGCAACCGAGAGTCAAACCCAGCACTGCTTCGCCGAGGGTTTTCACCCGGTCGACGTTGTAGTTCGTCAAGTTCTCCTCGGGAATGGTCCCGCCTTCGTGGGTCACCATGTTGTTTCGCTGAAACCCGGTGGCGATCAGATCGGCTTCGCTCCTGCCGGGTAACAAGTCGCCGGCGAGCTGCTCGACCAGGAAGCGGTCATAGGGTTTGTTGTCATTGAAAGCCTGGATGACCCAATCGCGCCAAAGCCAAACATGGCGTCCTCCATCGATCGAGAATCCGTTCGTATCGGCATAACGCGCGGCGTCGAGCCAATCCAAAGTCATCCGTTCGCCAAAGGCCGGGCTCTTCAAGAGCCGTGCGACCAGGTTCTCATAGGCCCGTGGATCGCGGTCCTGGACGAAGGCTTCGGTCTCCGCGGCGGAAGGCGGAAGTCCGGTAAGGTCCAGCGAAACCCGGCGGATGAGCGTGCGCCGGCCGGCTTCGGGAGATGGTTCCAAGCCTTCCTGGGCGAGCCGGTCCAGGACAAAAGCGTCGATCGCGGAAACGGAAAGCCCTTCTTTGGCGGCGGGAGGAACGATGCGCAGCGGCGGGAGGAAGGCCCAGTGCCCTTCATACTTCGCTCCCTGCGCAATCCAGCTCCTGAGCGTTTCCTTCTCTGCACTGGACAATTCGAGGTGGGATTCAGGCGGAGGCATTCTTTCGTCCGCCTCCAGGCTGGTGATGCGGAACCAGAGTTCGCTGGCATCCGGACTTCCCGGGACGATCGCCGTCACCCCTTCGCGAGAGCGGTAAGCTTCTTCAGCGTGGTCGAGACGCAATCCGGCCTTCCGCGCGGCCTCGTCGAAGCCGTGGCAGGGGAAACAGTGCTCCGCCAGGATCGGCCGGATGTCGCGGTTGAAGCGAAGTTCAGCCGGCGCAGAGGAAGCCTTTCCAGAAAATCCGGTCAGAATCCCTGCGGCGCTCAGGATGCAGGCGGCAGACGTTTTCATCGGGGAATCCAGGCGCGCGCTTATCCGCTTCACAGCGAGCTGAGCGCACGGCGCAGAGCGCGGGGTTAGGAGCCTCCATCGGACGGATCGAGCACGAGCAGCTCCACCTTTCGAAACTCGACCGGGTGACTCTCGGCTTGCAAGGAGATGTAGCCCTCGGAAACCTCCTCCTTCGCGCCGGCTTCGAGCAGGCGCCGGGCATCGGCGTCGCCCGGGTCCAGCACGGGTCTTTCGTATTCCAGCACCAGTTCTCCTTCGACAAAATGGCGGATGTTCCCGTGCCCGCGCACCTCGATTTCGACTGTGACCCATTCATCCCCGCGATAGGTCTTCGATCGGGAGGACGTGCAATGCTGGGTCACGAGTTTTTCATCGATGACAACGTGCGTGCCCGGAGTGCAAAGGTTGTTCGTGCTGCGTTCCCCGCTGTCCGCGCCGCCCAGGAACTGAGCCTCGATCGAGACCGGAAACTCCTGATCCTTCGTCATCGAAGCGGGATCCTGACAGTGAAGCATGGCGCCGCTGTTGCGCAGCGCCCAGCCCGGACCCCCGGGGCACTGTTCGCCAATGAAGCGATACTCCACCCGCAGCCGGTAGTGCGAGTATTTCTCCCGCCAGAAAAGGTGCCCAAAAGTGGTCCCGAACTCCTTCCATCCGCTGTAGTTGACTTGGAGGACGCCGTCGGCGACACGGAAGGCGCCGTGGACATTGTCTCCAAGTTCGTGACCGGTGAATTTCGGAGTCCAGCCCTCGAGATCTTTGCCGTTGAAAAGGGCGATCCATTCTCCGTCCTCCGTTTGGTTGTCCGGATCGACGCCCTTCGGAGTCTCTTGTCCGAACAACGGCGGCAGCCCGGTGAAACAGCATAGAATCAGGAGGCAACTCGCCACGGCGGCGCGTCTTGCGCCCGGATTGGCTCGCCAGGTCTGAGAGGTGGAACGGTCCATAGGCAGGGTAGAAAGGGTATGAGCAATGTGGGTCCGGGTATCCAGCCTGCCACCGGCGTTGGGAAAGGCAAGCGGCGGCGCATCCGGGACCCGGACAGCTCCCGTTCTCGTGACGCCCCGGCGCCGGAAGAACGGCTCGATAGCCCGAGCGGGCAGGCCTCAGCCCCGCCAGCGTACTCGACCTGCCCTGAACTTCTTTGTAACCTCAGCGCGCGCATTCCTCAGGAAACCGCATGACGGCAGATCCTCCTTCCATTCCTCCGCCGGCGCCGGCCCCGCCCGGGCCTCAGCCGGGATCATGTCCTTCTTGTGGCGCTCCCATCCCCCCGGATGCGCCTGAGGGGCTTTGTCCACGTTGCGTCTTGGCAGCCGCTGCGCTGACCTCGGACGAGCCCACCGCCGCCGTCGCGAACACGCCAGGCGCCAAGAATCCCCCGCCGAGTCTCGAACGGGTGGCCGCGGCCTTTCCCCAGCTCGAGATCCTCGAACTCATCGGCGCAGGGGGCATGGGCGCGGTCTTTAAGGCCCGTCAGACCAAACTCGACCGCATCGTGGCCCTGAAACTCCTTCCGGAGAATCTCGCCGCCGATCCCGCTTTCACCGGACGCTTTTCGCGTGAAGGACGCGTCCTCGCCCGCCTCAATCATCCCAATATCGTCACGGTGCACGATTTCGGAGAGTCCGGCGGCTTCTACTACCTCCTCATGGAATACGTCGACGGGGTAAACCTCCGGCAGGCCATGCTCGCCGGCCGCTTCTCTCCGAAGGAAGCTTTGAGCGTCGTCCCCGAAATCTGCAACGCCCTTCAGTATGCCCACGAAGAGGGCGTCCTCCACCGGGACATCAAACCCGAAAACATCCTCCTCGACTCCCGCGGCCGGGTGAAAATCGCCGATTTCGGGATTGCGAAAATGCTTGGCGCGAGCGGGACCGCGAGCGGCTTGACGCTGCATGGCGCCGCCCTAGGAACGCCGCACTACATGGCGCCGGAACAAATCGAACGGCCGGATACGGTCGACCACCGCGCCGATATCTATTCGTTAGGGGTCGTTTTCTACGAACTGCTCACCGGTGAACTGCCTCTGGGCCGGTTCTCACCTCCGTCCAGCAAATCGCAAGTCGATGCCCGCATCGATGACATCGTGCTTCGGGCTCTGGCCAAGGAAAGGGAACTGCGCCAGCACAGCGCCGGAGAGTTGAGGAGCGAGGTGGAAACGGTCACCTCGAAGCCGGCCGCAGGAGCAGCGGCGCCCAAAAATCCAGTGCTGGAACCTACCCAAACCGCCGCGCCCGGTCCGGCTTCCCGAGAACCCAATCCCTGGATCCGCCGCACCCTGCTCCTCTTGGCCGCATTGCTAGGCTTCCCAGTTGTCGCCGTCTTGACTCTGTTGTTCGTCCCGGTCTTGGCCAAGGCAGGCTCGATTGGATTCTTCGAGTTGCTCATCCTCCTGATCGTCGCCTCGTTGCCGGTGGTCTTGCTCTTCGCCGCCGGGTTTCTCTTCAACCGTCGCGCCGGGCCGCGATCCCTGGCTTCGCCCGCCTCCGCGCTGTTGGTGTGCCTCGGGCTGGCCCTCCCACTGGCCGGGCTGGCCGTCAGCCGTCCGCTTGCAGCCGGTCAGATGCATGGGCAAGCCGCCATGAGCCAGGCCCAGCATGAGACGTCCGTCCTGGAACAGCAGATTCGGGAACTGGAGCATGCCGGTTCCTTCAACGAGCCTCCCGCCGAGGCGTTGCGGCGACACGAGGAGATCGCCTTTCTCCGGGAAGAGTATCAGGAACGAAGCTCTGCCTTGCGCCGATTGGAACGTCAAGCCGAACGCGACGCGTTCGGCAGGGCCTCACCCAAGATCCTGTTCGGCCTCAGCCTTGCTCTCAGCGGGATTCTCCTCGTAGGCGGCAGCGCTCTCGGATGGCGGACCTTGGCTCGCAGTCGCACTCAACCTGCGCCGCGCCCCTTCCATCCCGGAGCATGGTTTGCCGCTCTCCTTCCGCCGGCTTTGGCGATAGTGGCTGCCGTGTCCGCGCTGATCCTCCTTCCCATTCAAGCCGGGCGCTGGCGCAACCCGGCCTTTGCCGAAGCCGTAGGACTCTCCGTTGCCGTTCTCCTTTCCGCCCTGCTCGTAGCCTGGCTGATCCGCGCCGTCTCGCGGTGGCGGAGCGGAGTCGCTGTCGCTGTGGGAACAGGACCGCAGGACGCCGCTCCCGGGTTCAGTCCGCGCCGTTTCATCGGCTGCTCCCTGATCCTGTTGGCCTTCCTCGCGCCCTTGGGTTGGATGGCCTTCGCTACCTCTCAAATGGAACGGGCGACAAGCGCACAGTTTCGCGAGGAGCAACTCCGCAAGGAGGAACTCGCTCGCGTCCGCGTCCATGAAGCGCAAGCTCTTTCCGAACTCGAACGAATTTCAGCCCTGCCTTCCGGCGAACGAGCCGCTGTGGAAACCGTCCTGACCGACATGCAGCGCAACTTTGTGAACGCACGCCGCGACGTGCATCGGCTCGAGAGCCCTTCTTCCCCCGTTTTCATCAACTCTATCCGGCGGAAATCCCCGCTCGATTCCCTGCTGCCCGCTTTCGGCGCTGGACTCCTTCTCGGCTGCGCCGGTCTCTTCCTTATTCGAAAGGGACGCCGCCCACATGGGATCCCGAAGACACACACACAGACCAGTCCCTGGCCGCGCACCGTTTTCTTCATTGTGCTGGCGGTGGGAGTTATCCCCTTGCTTTTGATTGTGCTTCTGACGAGTTCCTACCTTTTCTGGAGGAGCGCGGCTTCCGGCGCTCCCGCGCCCGAGGCGGAAGTCGCGCTGGAGTCGGTGAGCCTCACCGAAGAGGCCCTGGAGATTACCGCCACGTGCCGCGTATCCCGGGGGTTCCAAGTCATCGCCGTGGCCGGAGGTATCGACCGGGACGGTTCGCCGGCAGCGCGGCACAGTGAGCCCCTGCCGGCAGGACCTGGAACTGTGCGGATCCCTCTGCCAGGCTCCGCTCCGGATTCCAGTTCGCTGGCCAATGCCTACCGTAAACCGGCAGGCCGCGTCCTCATCCTTCACGGCCTTGAGGACAAGGCCCCTCTCCTGATCTTGCCCGCTGCAAGCCCGGTTGAAGTCTACCTCCAGATAGTCCCTCGTGCCGATGCTGAGCCCGAACCTCCGGCTGTTGGCGCGCCAGAGGTTCGACAATTCCCCGAAGCCATCGAAGGTCCCGAGCCGCCACCCGTTTCGGAACAGTCTGATTCTCCCGATCCATGATGTCCCCGCACAGTCCCGCGGGCGCGCAGTCCTCGAGCGGCGGATTCGCCACGACGCATTGGACCGTGGTGCTCCAAGCCCAAGGTCCATCACCGGAGGCCAGAATCGCTCTGGCCGCCCTCTGCGAAGCTTATTATGCGCCCGTCAGGACCTTTATACGCTCTTCGGCAGGCGATCCACAACAATGCGATGACTTGACCCAGGAGTTCTTTGCTCAAATTCTCGCCGGCAGCGGAATCGGAGGAGCCGACCCGCGCCGGGGCCGGTTCCGCTCCTACCTTCTCGGGGCCGTGAAGCACTTTCTCCACGACATGCGCGACCGCGACCGCGCCGTCAAACGCGGGGGCGGCCGTCCACCCGAGCCTCTGGCGCCGCCGGGCGGACCCACGGCCACTTCGCCAGGGTGCGATCCGCCTGATCCCAAGGGCTTTCCCCCCGACTCCGCCTTCGACCGCGCCTGGGCCCTAACGCTTCTGAGCCGCGGTCTGGCGACCCTGGCTGTCGAACATGAAACCGCCGGAAAACGGGAACAGTTCGAAACCCTGAAACCCTGGCTCACGGGCGCCTCGCCTGGCTCGAGTCAAGCCGAAGCCGCGCAACGGCTCGGCACAACCGAGGGAGCGGTGAAGGTCGCCGTGCACCGGCTTCGCAAACGCTTTCGCGAACTGATCGAAGCCGAGATCTCCCAAACCATTGACGACCCCGCCCTCATTCGGGAAGAACTCCGCTATCTCATCGAAGCGGTGTCATGAGCGGTTCACTCGTCAGCCCTGCGATGAGGCCCTCTCCGGACTGTGCAGCTTCCCGTGTGCGCACCCGCGCAGAACGCGCCAATCCATTCGCAGCGATGCGCAGGCGCCAACGAAGTAGAGAGCCAACAGTCTGCAACGAAGTGCCTCGCTTGTTTCGCGCCGCGCCGCTCTACGCCACCTGCGCGTTTGCGGGCTCATGGGTTTTTTTGAGTCTCCAACTCCTTCCCAGCGCGCGCGACTTCGCCGGCCTTGCCGGGATCGCGGTTACCGTCCTGCTCCGGCTCGCGGCAGTGCGCTGGAACCTCACCCTGCCAACTCACACCCACGACAACGGCTGATCTCCGTGGCTTGTCGAAGGCGACGCTTGCGGGGTTGCCCATTGCGCGCATGCTGGCATTCAACAGACTCGCCATGTCCGCCGGACCCGATTTTACCAAGACACCTCTAGTGCCCGCCATCGCCCAGGATGCGGAGACCGGGCAGGTGCTCATGCTCGCCTGGATGAATGCGGAGTCCTTCGAGGAAACCCTGCGCAGCGGCCGGGTGTGTTACTTCAGCCGGAGCCGGGGGAAACTCTGGCGGAAGGGCGAGCACAGCGGGAACGTACAGGAGCTGCGCGAGTTGTATTTCGATTGCGACGCCGACACGGTTTTGGTCAAGGTCCGGCAGATCGGCGGAGCGGCCTGCCACGAAGGCTATCCGAGTTGTTTCTTCCGGCGATTGGATCCGGCCACACGCAGCGTAGACGTCACCGCCCAACGCAAGTTTGATCCAAAGAAAGTTTACGGGAAGGGCGGACACCAAACGGAAGAAATGCGCCGGGCGGGGGAGGCCGCCCATACAGACCTCAACTGTAATCCGCCTGCACGCCCTTGATGCTGCGCTGTTTGAGCCAACTCATCCGCGAGCGCAGCCGCGCCCCCACTTTCTCAATGGGATGCGCCGCCTCTTTCTTCCGGATCCGGTTGAAATTCTTCTGTCCGTCCTTGTTCTCCGCGATCCATTCCTTGGCGAACGAGCCGTTCTGAATCCGCTTCAAGGCGCCCTGCATCTTTTTCTTGACCGAGGCGTCTATGATCTTGGGACCCACGGTGACATCGCCGTATTCCGCGGTCTCAGAAATGGAGAAACGCATGCCCGCGATTCCGGCTTCGTTGATCAGGTCGACGATGAGTTTGAGTTCGTGCAGGCACTCAAAATAGGCCATCTCCGGCTGATAACCCGCTTCCACAAGCACTTCATAGCCCGTTTTGATGAGCGCGGTAGTTCCGCCGCAAAGGACACATTGTTCTCCGAAAAGGTCGGTCTCGGTTTCTTCCTTAAATGTGGTTTCAAAGACTCCGGCGCGGGTGCCGCCGATTCCTTTGGCCCAGGCCAGGGCGATCTTGCGGGAATTGCGGCCGGGATCCTGCTGCACGGCGATGAGACTGGGCACACCTTTGCCCTCCAGGAACTGCCGGCGGACAATGTGACCGGGCCCTTTGGGGGCGACCATGATCACGTTCACATTAGCGGGCAGGTCGACCGCCTTAAAATGCACAGCGAAACCGTGGCTGAAAAGAAGCGTCTTGCCTTTGCCGAGCTGGGGAGCCACGTCCTTCTCGAACACGGCGGGAATCTTCGTGTCGGGAACGGCCATGAAGATCACGTCCGCCTCTCGGACCGCTGCGGCGGTCTCCATCACTTCGAGTCCGTGTTTCTCCGCGACCGGCCACGACTTGCTGCCGCGGTAGAGGCCCACTACGACGCGCACGCCGCTGTCTTTGAGGTTCAGCGCGTGAGCGTGGCCCTGAGAACCGAAGCCGATCACCGCACACGTTTTTCCCGCCAGGACCTTGAGGTCCGCGTCTTTGTCCATGTAGATTTTGGCAGCCATAGGTCGAAAAGGATGAGTGGAATGCGCAATGTCCGCTTGAGCCGGGACCGGGTTAGCCCGCATTTCTCATCCCGTTTTGCCGAGGGTGCAGAGCTGGGTGAGTACACCCTGTTCAAGTCCGATGCAAGCGGAACGAAGGCAGGATGGGGTGCAGCGCGCCACAGCAGAAAAGGTATGAGAAATGCGGGTTAGGATTCGAGATCGTCGTCTTTGGCCGAGCCGCGGGGAAGGGCGATCTTTCCCGTCCGGGACAGGTCGCAAACCCCATAGTTCTCCATGAGCCGGAGAAACTTCGATATCTTTTGATCGTTGCCGGTGATCTCGATGGTGAGCTGAGCCGGGTGCACGTCGATGATCTTGGCGCGGAAAATGTCGCAGAGTTCGATGACCTCCGAACGCGTCTCGGATGTGACGTTCACCTGGACGAGCACCAGTTCCCGGTTCACGCTCTCTCCCTCGCGGAAGTCGTGGATCTCGATGACCTCGACCAGTTTGTCGAGTTGCTTGATGATTTGGTTGAGCACGTTCTCTTTCTCGCGGACGACGATAGTCATTCGGGAAAGAGAAGGGTCGTGGCTGGGCCCGACGTTGAGCGTGTGGATGTTGTAGCCGCGACCACTGAACATTCCGGCGATGCGGGCTAGCACGCCGAACTTGTTTTCCACGAGAATCGATATGGTGTGACGGTTGACCATGCTGGGCCGCCGGGGGGGGAGCCGCGGGCGGAAAGATTGGCGGGAATGGCAGCGGCGGTCAAGCCCGGGTTCAAGCGACAATTTCTGCGCTCGACCTGACAGGGCAAAAGGCCGTAATCTTCCAGCAATCCTTGCGGGACCAGCTCGTTTTCTCCGAATCCGGATGAGGCGGCCCGTCGCGCATAGGCTCACCGCTCCGGCAATGCCCGAAGTCCGGCGAGGAAATCCTAAATCATCATGAAAGCGTCGCCACGCTTGGTGGCTGCGATTGCGGCAGCCGGGTGTCTGCTCGCCGGGCTCATCGTCTGGCTTGTGATGCACTTTTCGCCGGGAACCAGGTCCCCGGACATCTCGGCGGAGGAGCGCAGCGCTCCGGATCTCCACAGTCAACCCGGGCCGGCTGAGGCGCTTGAGCCCTTCGATAGAGCGCGGCCTTGGGAGGGGTTGACCCCCGGAAACGCGCCTGGGCGGTTAGAGGCGCTTCAGCAGGACCCCATCTTTTGGGAGAGAGTCCTGCCCGGATTCTATCGCGGCTGGGGAACGATGGACGGCCCCGCAGCCATGGCGGCTGCGGAACAAGAACTCGCCCAGCGGCGAGCCACCGCGACCAGAATGGCCTTGCTGGGATGGGCCGCGGCCGAAGAAGCGGAAGCCTTGTCTTGGATCGAGGCCCAGCCCGACGGTCCCGATCGCGCGAATCAGATGCGCAATCTCATCCGCGGTCACGATCCCGCCGATCCGTCAGAATTTGTATCCTGGGTTCACCAACGATTCGGCGATCAGGACGAGGATGGGACCCTGCTGCGCAGCCTGGCCGGCCTTTGGGCCAAGGAAGATCCACGAGCGGGCGCTCAATGGTTGGCGACCCTGCCGGAGAACGCCCATCTCGCCGCAGCCGCGGAATCGCTGTTCGCCACTTGGGGTAAAATCGATGCCGAGAGTTCAAGCCGCTTTCTCTCGGAAGAAATGCCGCCGGGAAGTCTGCGCGACTCCGCCATCTCCGCGTTCTCCCGCAGCATTGCGACCCTGGAACCGGAAGCTGCGCTGGCATGGGCCGGCGCGATCGGAGACGCCGAACTGCGCGAACGCACGGTGGACCTGGTCGCTGGGATGCAGCCCGCCCAGGCAGTGCCGCCGATCCCCGGCGCGATCGGCCTGCCGGAAGGCGAAACGGCGGAAAACCCCGATCTCGATTCTCCGGAAGACGCGGACGGCGCCGATTCCGCCGCGGACGACGGAGAAGAAGGGCTGGAGCCCTCCGGCGAAACGGACGGCGAAGCAATTGATCCCGAGGACGAGCCACAAGACCAAGGGTCTTCTTAAGCGATCGCCTCGCGACGAAACGGAAGGAGAATCGCGGGTGAAACACTCGCGACTTCAGCCCCTGCGGCCCTATGCAGTGACAGGCAGAAGCACGGCTCAGTGCGGTGTAAGCTGGGAAAGTCTCCAGCTCCTGTCGTCTCGCACGGTCCCATCGCCGTGCACGATGCGAACACGCACCGTGGGATCCCCGGCCAAAGTATCGAAATCGATGGTGGCGAAACTCAGAGTCGTACTGTTGGCCACGCCGGAGGAAATAACCTCCACAAATGGATATCCGCAGCGGTCCGACTCGTGATGCTCGCGGACGAGCGAGCGATGGATGTCGCCGGAAAAGTAAAGGACCCCGGAAACCTGGTGTTCTCGAATCGAATCGAGAAGGCGATGACGCGCGAACGTGTAAATTCTCCAGCCGTCCTTTTCGCTCGTGTGAAACGTGCTTCCCGAGGCGATCACTTTGAAGCGCGCTCGTGAAGCCTTCAGTCCCTCCAATAACCAACCGAACTGAGCGTCGCCGAGCATCCGCTTGGTCTCGTCGTCGGAAGCCGAGTCCGGCGAACGGTGATAACGCCCGTCGACGACGAAGAAATCCACATCTCCCCAACTGAAACGGAAGAAGGCGCCGGGAATGGTGTCCGTCCCAGCTCCCGGATTGGTCCAGAACTGTTTCCATCCCGCAAGGGAGTTCTCCTTTCCTTCAGCGGCGCCGTCCGAGTCGTTCGGACCATAATCGTGATCGTCCCACATGGCGTAGGTAGGGACGTTGCGGATCACCGTGGCGAAGGACGGCAAGGCGCGATAGCGCCTGTGGTGTTCCCACTGGATCGCGGGATCGGTCGTGTCGGCATAATGCGTGTCCCCCACAGTGAGATGAAAATCTGGGCGCTGAGCCAGGAGCAGAAACCAGGAGGACTGGGGTTGGTCAAACCGCATGCAGGAGGTCAGAGCCACACGAAACCGGACCGGCTGACCGGACTCCGGCGCCGTTCGAAAGGCGCCATCCCAAGCCGGGTTGCTCTCGCCGTCGACGCGCACCCCGTAGTGGTAAGCGGAACTGGCAGCGAGCCCGCTGAGGGTTGCGGTCACCGCACGGCCCCCGCCCCCCACAAAGGTATCATCGAGCGGCTCGAAGGTCGCGCTCTTGGCGCCCTCCTCCGTGAGAGAGGATTCCTCCCGGCTGTACACCACCTCCGCCCGGCTCGCTTCCGGAATGAACATCCAGAGAGAAGCGGTCTCGCCTGTCACGTGCCCGACCAAAGGACCAGACGTGGCCGGAGCCGCGTCTTGCCCCGCGCCCCTGCACAGTGTTGCCGCCAAGATAGAAACCGTAAGCAAAGAAAAGCGTAGCATGGCCATGATGAGCGCTGAGAAAGACCCGCTCTTCTGCGCCGGTGTCAAGGGGCAGAACCTTCAGCCCAGTCTGAATAGGACATCCGGCTCCGCCTAACTCACTCGCATTGCTCAATCGTTGGGGAATTGCAGTCTAATCTTCCGGCCGCCACTGGGGTATCCCCGGCCCGGCCAACTGCTCCGCGTAAAGCACATGATAAGGACGCACCGGCGACATCGGAACGCCCTCGTTGACCATCAGCGGCCGCGTCTCCTTCCACCAAATAGCGTAAGCGCTGCGCATCGCCGCGACCACTTCCGGGTGTTCCTCGATCACATTCCGGGTTTGGCCGGGGTCTGCCTCCATGTCAAACAACTCCGTGTTGTTGATGAAACGGAACCGTTGGCTGCGCACGGCGAAGGTTTTCCATTGGAAGGCATCCGGATCGGCGCCCACCGGCCAGCGTCCCTGATGGAAGAACAGATAACGATCCGGCCACTCTGCGGCCGGGTCCGCCAATAAGGGCAACAAGCTGCGCCCCTCCACTTGATTCTCCGGCGCCTGCGCTCCAGCCAGCGCCGCCAAAGTGGGATACAGATCGATGTGCGCCGCCAATCGATCGATGTCGCGGCCGGCCGCAATCCTGCTGTCCCAGCGAAAGAAGGCCGGGACCCGGGTTCCTCCTTCCTCCACGCTTCCCTTCGCCCCTTCCATCCCGGCATTCCAAGAATCGACCGGACTTCCATCCGGGTTGCGCCCCAACGTCCCCGCGCCCATTCCATCGCCGGCGGGACCGTTGTCGGACAGAAAGACGATGAGCGTGTCGCGCAGCAGATCCCAAGCCTCCAGCCGTTCCACCAATCGTCCCATGTTCTCGTCGATATTCTCAATCATGCCGTAGAACCCCGCTGTTTTGTCATCGAACCCCAACTCGACGAACCTCAACGCGTTCTTTTCCGGGGCGATGTAGGGACTGTGCGGGGCGTTTGTGGAAACCCATGCGAAAAAAGGCGCGTCGCCGTCTTTGACCCGCCGGATCCAGCCGAGAGCCGCCGTGAAGAACACGTCTGTGCAGAAGCCTTCCGTTCTGACGAAAGTCCCGTTGTGCCGCACGACCGGATCGAAATAGCGATTGTCCGGCGCGTCGGCGCAACTGCAGTCGTAGGCTTGTCCGATTCCGCCGGCGCCATGGATGAAGGTCTCATCGAAGCCGCGGCGATGGGGCTGATAGGGTTCTTCGTCGCCGAGATGCCATTTCCCGAAAATTCCAGTAGTGTAACCCGCCTCGCGGAGCGCCTGCGGCAAGGTCATCGCGTCGAGGGTGAGGCGTTCCCGTTCAAAGATGGTATGGGTGACTCCATTGCGCATGGAATGCCGGCCGGTTAGCAAGGCCGCACGCGTCGGCGCGCAAGTGGGGCTGACTTGGAAACGCGTGAAGCGCGTGCCGGCGTCGTGGAGCCGGTCGAGGTGGGGCGTCCGGATCCACGGATGGCCGTGCCTGCCCACAGGGGCATACCCCTGGTCATCCGTGATCACGACGACGATGTTCGGCCGGCTGTTGGCCAGGTCCGCGGCGGCCGCGGCGGCGGGCGAGGCCACGGCAATAGCGGCGCACAAGAAAAAGGGCAGCGGGTGCATGAGAAACGATTTGTACCGCAACCGGAGGCTGGGGAGAAGCATGGAAACACTGACTTGCCGTCCCAGGCCCCCGTTCAGGGCGGACGGACAAGGAAGGAGCGCCCGCGCCCCGGCTCACGGCTCACCCTTATCGTCTACCGGATTGGCGCTCTGACCGCCGTGGCACTGGTGGCCGCGGCGGCTTCGTTCCTTTACCAGCGGATTCTCCACCGCGGAGCAGCGCCGGCCCTGCCTCCAAACTCCTGAGAATCGTGTGCAGCGCGAGGCTCGATCGCCGATCCTCTCCACTCACTCCCCGCTTTCCTCCATCATCCGCAATGCGCCTTCGATGAAAATCTCGCCAGTCATCTCGCCGAGGCACACGCGCGAAACGTAGGCGTAACGCTCGAAACTGTTCCAGTCCACGCGGGTGAGGAGGTAACCAAAAGCGTCGTTGGTTAGCCCAAAGAGGAAGGCGTGATCGCCCGGCATCTTCCGCTTCAGATAGAAGCCGATGTTGGGCAGGGCTTCGCCCGGAATCGTCAGAATCCGGGCGTTGCCCAGCCGCACAAAGTTCACCGTGGTCGATAGAGTCCCGTCCGGATCGCGCGGAAACTTCAGCGGGGACGCCGCCAAGACTCCGCGGATCGCTTCCGAATCGATGGGGAAGGCGAATCGCTCCGCACGGCATCGCAATACCGGATCCTCCTGGACCGGGGACGCGGCCACGAGACGCAGGGCCTCGTCCGCCAGCAAATTCCCGATGCGCACGCACTCCTCCCAGGTTTGCACATCTTCGCCGTCCGGACCCCGCACATCGGCCGTGATCATGCCGCCCTGCGCGCCGTTCATGAAAATGCCCACGCCGCCGCCTCTGCCCGCAAGACGATCGCAAAGAGGGCCGATCAGATCAGGGCTGAGGATTCCCTGATTTGGGCCTAACACTTCCGGATGGATCGCGTAATTCACGAGAGTGGCTATGGCGCCGCCGTTCTCACTAACGACCTGGATCACCCCGCACCGCCGGTCATAGAGATCCGGCGCGTAGTAGTTGTAGGCGATCTTTCCTTTCGCCTCGCCGGAAGCGATCCGCACCCGCGCTGGAACCAATCCAGCCACCGCTTCCTCGATGGCCTCGGCCATGGCGCTGCAGACTTGGTCCATGTAGCCGAGGTCCGCGGAAGTGCCGCCCTGTCCATCCGGAAAACCATACATGTCCGGCGCACTGTGGGTATGCGTGGCGCCGATCAGAATGTGGTCCCCCGGCACGCTGCTGCGGACCCGCTCCCGGACCCGGTCTCCCAGAACACTCGGGAATCCCAGGAAGTCGGCGCTGGCCAGCGCGACCCGGACTTCGCCCTGCTCGAAAACGAGGGCCCGCACGGTGAGATCGCCCAGTTTCCGGGAGACCGGATGCGAAGGTCCGATCCCTCCCGAAACCGAAAGGAGCGGATCCGGCGTGACGACCTTTACGGCGATGCCGGCCCGGAACCCGGCCTCGACCGAAGCGAAGAAGGATAGGGACAGGGCGAGGAAGAGTATTATTCTCATAGCTTTTGAGAAGCGCCGAAACTATTGCCGGACTCTGAGCAAAGAGGAAAGCGGAAGTTGAGAGGAGCCATACCTCTGGCGATCTCGGTCCCCGATCGAGGAGATGAGGCCCAAGGAGTGTCGAACGGGCTGACCGTCATTGTTCAGTCCGAGTGGCCAGTGGTTGCCGCTCAGTGCGGGCAAGGCGGTTATAGAAACGAAAAATCTCAAAATCCCAGCGTTGCAGATTTTAAAGTTGAACTTTATAATCTGCGTATCCGCTCGGAGAGGGAGTAGAAGCGCTGCCGCTTGCGGATGCACGCCAGTTGATAGACTGACTTCACGGCGACGGAAAGACCCCCGAAGCTCCCTTCAGCGCTCGGTTTCGCCTCTCCGCATTTCCGGTTCCCAAACCTCGACCGCCGCATCATTATTGAGGCAGCCATGCAAAACGACCCTCCGGAGTTTCTCCATCCGCGTCCCGGCGGATTCAGCCGCCGGGAGATCCTCAGAGCCGGAACCCTGGCTGCGACTACGGGCGTCCTCGCGGCGCAACGAGTCTCCGCTCAGGACCCTGGTTCCGCCGAGTCCCCCGCTCCGGACCCACGACGCGCGTCGCCGAAGCGTTACGAGCGGATGAAGAAATCGATCAATCAGTGGGCGTTCCCCTATCCGGAGCGGATGAACCTTCGGGAATGCCTCCAGTTGGCCAAGAACGCCGGATTCGACGGCATCGAATTGAACTACGATCTTGAGAACGATCTGTCGCCGAAGGCCGGAGCCCAGGAATTGGCCGCCATTCGCCGCATGGCCGAAGACATCGGAATCCAGATCAGCGGACTCTGTTCTTTCTTGTTCTGGCCCTACCCGCTCACGAGCAATGACGAGGCTAAGAGAGCGCGCGGACTCGAACTCGCCGGGCAAATCGCTTCCGCCGCCTCTCAGCTCGGTGTGGAGAACGTGCTGCTCGTGCCCGGCGCCGTGCACATCCCGTGGCGCGATGACCACAGCCCGGTGCCCAACGACGTCTGCGACGCCCGGGCCAAGGAGGCGGTCGGCAAGCTGCTGCTCGACGCGGAGAAGCTGGGCGTCTCCCTGAACATCGAGAACATCTTCTTCAACGGCTACCTGATGACGCCCTTCGAGATGAACGCCTTTGTCGATCATTTCGACAGCGCCCACTGCCGGGTGCATTTCGACACCGGAAACATCATGGAATACCAATTTCCCGAGCATTGGGCGCGCCTGCTGGGCAAGCGCACCAAGAACGTTCATCTCAAGGAGTACTCGAAGAAAGGCACGGACCACTCGCTGGAGTGTTTTCGTCCCCTGCTCGACGGCACGACGAACTGGCCCGCAGTGGTCGAAGCGCTGGACCAAGCCGGTTACGAAGGATTTCTCACCTTCGAGTATTTTCATCCCTGGCAGCACTATCCGGAGGCGCTGATCCATCAGACCAGCGACGCGCTAGACCGGATGCTAGGGAGGGTGTGAGCAGCCTCTGCAGTCCTCAGGGCAAAATCCAGCCCTCGCCCAAAAGCGATACCAGCCCGACGGCGGGCGACTCGGGGCCAGCTCTTTCTTGCGAGGAAAGTTTTTCCAACGCAACCGTCAGCCGTCGCTCCAGACCTGATCCCCCGTGAGCAAGATCTCCGGCGCTCCATGCGGCGAAGGCGGGATGCGTCCTCGGCAGAAGCACTTCACACGTCCGTTCGCGTTTGGCGTCGGAGAAACGAAGACGAATGGCGGAACGACCCGGATCCGGGTCTAACTCCACGCCCGCGCCGGACTCGCGGATGGCCAGGAGACGGAAAACCTCTTGTGCTCCGCTGGGTGCGCGGTCCAAAAAGCTGATCCAGAGACCCGTCTGATAGGCTCCCATGGCCGCGGCGTCGATTTGACCCGTCCAACCGGCGCCAGCGGTGGACGGATGCGTCGCCACGGCCACCCAATCGGCGCGGTCGCTCTCCGCCTCACAGACGTAAAGCCAGTGTCCAGCTAACCCACGACCCACGGGTTCGACCCAATGGGAGCGGATCCGTGGTTCCTTCCAGGCCCGCTCCCGAGGATCCAAGACTGGGCGGGATCCGCCGGCGCCCGGGCGAAGGAAGACCGCACGTTCGCGGATATCGCGGGCTCGAAGGAACGCGAGCCCGACTCGTTCGGCTTCGGCCTTGACCGGCTGCAAGTCCCGGCCGCTCACGAGAACGGAAGGCGCCGGCTGGATGCTTCCGGAACGCGTAGCTTCGGCCGTGAGCCACCAAGCGGTCGTGGCGCATACTGCCAACAGCAGCAACGCCCCGCCACCGGCCAGAAACCGGTCCCGCCACAGATGGAGGCGTTGACCCCCAGGCAGGTCCCAAGGGCGGAAACGCCGGATCCACCATTCCCGGCGGCGGCGGGCCGCCTGGGCCGCCCGCTCGAGCCAGGGCGCGTTCCGGGCGTATTCCCGGGCGGCTTCACTGAACGCCGAGGCGTCGCGCAGGACCAGCCCGTGCCGCCGGCCGGCGCAGGTGCGGCGAGAGCCGAGTCGCCCACTTCGGGTGGGGCCAGCTCCGGCGTTGCGGCGAACAGTTCCATGGAACCCTGCCAGGGCCCGGCCCAAGGCGCGGGTCTGCTCCAGGAGCACCCGCCGTTGAATCTCCGCCTCGATCGCGTCCGGCTCCCGGACTCGCAACTCACGGGGCATTCTTCTTTTGGTGTTGACAGACATGGGAGCTTCCACTCAAATCAATAAACTCGATGTCCTGTCAAGACAATGCTCACAGAATTCCAAAAATTCACCTTTCGGTTTGCTTCATGAAAACGCGCATTCGCTATGGGAAGAAACGCAAGAAGAGCGCTCCGGCGGCTTCACCCGTCTCCGGTCCCCGCCTTCCCGTTCGACTTCCTCCGAAACGGCCTCGCAATACACCCCTGTCAGGGCGCTTGCCCAATACAGCCGCGACTTGCCGCCCCGGCGGATTGGCCGAGGCTCTTCGCGAGCTGAAGGCAGCCATCGACGAGGTTCTGCCATCGGTCGAGGATGCGGAGCTTCGGGAACCGCAGATCACAAACCTCTCGCGCTTCCGCTAGCCCGCATTTCTCATTCATGACGAGAGAATAACGCGCTTACCGAGGGCGAATGACCCGCAGGCGGTGATTCTCCGAGTCGCCGACGAGCACGGATCCATCGCGCTCGACAAAGACGCCGTGAGGCCTGGCAAAGCGGCAATCTTGGGCGGGGCCGTCGGGCCCATCGCCGCGTTCTCCGGAGCCGGCGAACAACTGCATCCGGGGAGGCGAAAAAGAGAAATCGATGAAACGGATACTGTGGCTCTCGGTGTCCGCCAGGTAAACATTTCCGTCCGGCGCGACGCTGATCCCTTTGGGACCGGACAAGGCCGCTTCGCGGGCCGGACCGCCGTTGCCGGTGAATCCCGGCCGCCCGGTCCCGGCGACATGATGCAGCCGCCGGTTTTCCATGTCGATGCGGTAAACAGCGTTGCCTTCCCGCAGGGCGAGCCAAAGGTCTCCGTTCTCGTCGATGTCCAAGGCGCGCGGACCGTTGAGGGCTGTCTCGCGACTAGCCGGAGATTCGTCCGGTGTCGGGTCCCGCCGTCCGTTCCCGCAAAAGGTGTCGATCGTGCCTTCGCCGGGATTCACCCGGCGAATGCGGTGGTTTCCGATGTCGCAGATATAGAGGGCTCCGTCGCGGCCGAACTGAATGCTATGGGGCTGTTTCATACGGGCTTCACGGGCCGGGCCCCCGTCGCCGGAAAACCCTTCACTTCCCGTTCCCGCCAAGGTCGTGATCGTTCCAGAAACGAGATCGACCCGCCGGACGACGTGATTTTGCATCTCCACGAAGATTAAGGCCCCGCTAGGAGAGAAGCGGAGTTCGTAGGGCTCGTTGAGATGTGCTTCCCGGGCTGGGCCGCCGTCTCCCGCATAACCTTTTTCGCCGCATCCCGCCACCGTTTCCATGATTCCATCGGCAGCAATGCGGCGGACGGCATGATTGCCCGTGTCGCAGAAATACACGGCTCCGTCCGGACCCCGGATCACTCCGAAGGGATTATTCAAAGCGGCCTCCGTGGCCGCGGCGCCATCACCGGAATAACCTGGCGCGCCGGTCCCAGCCATCGTCCCGGTTTCCGCGGCGTCTGCGGCAAGAGCGAAAGCCTGTGCCAAAGCGAGGGCCCAGGCGAAGCGGCCGGCGCCGCGCTGGATGCCGCCGGTCACCGCCAGTCGTCGCGGCGGCCTACCCGAATACTTTGTGGTAAACCTCACCCGTGTTGATCGTGGGGCTTTCCCGGCGGCCGTGATGCACATAGTGGAGCTGCCGGTGGTCCAACCCCATGGCGTACAGAATCGTGGCGTGAAGATCGTGGATGTGAAGGCGGTCCTCGACCGCCCGGAGACCCAACGCATCGGTTGCTCCGAGGGCCCGTCCCCCGGGTATGCCTCCGCCGGCCATCCACATGCTGAAACCCCAGGGATTGTGATCCCTTCCGTCGCCTTGCTCGCTCATCGGGGTCCGGCCGAACTCGCCGCCCCACACCACGAGGGTGGAATCGAGCAGACCGCGTTGTTTGAGATCCTTGATCAGGGCCGCCACCGGTTGATCCATGGCGGCGCAGCGCTCGCTGTGATTCTTTTCGATGTTGGCGTGGGCATCCCACGCGCTTCCCGACCCGGAGTAGACTTGAACGAAGCGGACTCCGCGTTCTACGAGACGCCGGGCCAGGATACAGTTGCGGGCCGTCGCATCGGTGGCCTTTTGACCTATGCCGTAAAGCTTTCGGAGCGATTCCGGTTCTTGATCGAGCGCGACGGCCTCGGGAATCTCCGCCTGCATGCGATAGGCCAGTTCGCCCGCTCGAATCCGGGCTTCGAGATCCGTGCGAAACCGGCGCGGCTCGGCGTGGATGTTGTTGAGCTGCTGAAGGACATCGAGTTTGCCGCGCTGGCGCGATCCTCCCAGGCCATCCGGCGGGCGGATATAAGGCACGGGTTCGTCTCCGAAACTGAAGGGCGCTCCCTGGTAGGACGAGGGCATAAACCCGGCGCCCCAATTGCGCACTCCGCCGAGGGGTTTCTTCTCGCTATCTGTCAACACAACAAAAGCCGGGAGGTCGCTGTTTTCGGTCCCCAGGCCGTAATTCACCCAAGCGCCCAGGGAGGGACGGCCGGCCAGGATCGAGCCCGTATTCATTTGACAGACAGAACCGACGTGGTTGAGCCCATCGCACCAGCAGGAACGGAGGACGGCGATGTCGTCGGCCACGCCGGCGAGGTGAGGAATCCAGTCCGACATCCACAACCCTCCCTGACCATGCTGTTTCCACTGACGCGGACAGAACAGGATGGGGCTGTCCTGTTCGCCCATGGCGGTGATGACCGTGCCAAAACTGGCGGGCAGTTTCTGGCCGGCGAGCCGGTTCACCTCGGGTTTGGGATCGAGCAAATCGATGTGGCTGGGCCCGCCCTCCATGAAAAGGAAGATGACGCTTCGGGCTCGCCCTCGCGGAAGGTCGTGATGGGCCAGTTGCGCAGCTTCTCTTCCCTCGGCGCGGGTGTCGCTTGCCACCAGACCCGCCAAAGCCACGGCGCCAAACCCGCCGCCGGCCCGGGTAAAAAAATCGCGCCGCGTAGCCGCGATGCCGTAGTGCGGGGATCCCTTCTCGCCAAGGAGCCGGGCCATGAGGTTAGTCGACATGGAGAAAGGCGTTGGACACGAGGACGGCGTGGCAGAGATCAACCAGGGCCTCCCGGCGGGCTTTCACCTCTTCCATGGCCCCGTTTGCTCTGATCAGCCGGGTTTGACCGTAAAGAAAATCGTGGAATACAGCCCGCTCCCCCGGACTCGGGCTCCGGGCCAGCGCGCGCTGCGAAATGGCGTCGAGCACCTCATCCGCATGGGGATCCGCATGACCGGCGCTTACGGCCCGCGCCAACGCCCGGGCCCGCTCGAGCGGCCACTCCCCGTTCATGAGGAACAAGGACTGGGTAGGCGTCGTGGTCTCGTCGCGCCGCGGACAACTATTGAACCCATCCGGCCCATCGAACTGCGTGGAAAACAACGGGCGTTCGTTTCGCAGGAACCTCAGATAGATCGAGCGGCGCGGTTCGTCGTCCTTGGCGCCCGTGCCTCCCATGGCCGGATCGAGTTCGCCCGACGCGGCGAGCATGGCGTCGCGAATCTGATCTCCCGTCAACCGGCGCACCCGCATCCGCCACAACAGGCGGTTCTCGGGATCGGCCCGCTGCGCCGCCGGCCCGGGATCGATGACCGAAGCCTGACGATAGGCTGCGGAGGTGAGCATGAGCCGGTGCAGTCTCTTCATGCTCCAGCCTTCCTCGATGAAACGCCGCGCCAGCCAGTCGAGCAGCTCGGGATGACTGGGTCTTTCGCCCTGCCGGCCAAAATCGTTTGGGGTGACGACCAAGCCTTCGCCGAAGTGCTGCTGCCAGATCCGGTTGACGAGAACCCGGGCCGTCAATGGATTCTCAGGACTCCCGATCCAGCCGGCTAGAGCGCTGCGCCGGCCGCTCGAGTCAGACCGGTGCGGCGGGGGCGTGACCCCAGCCGGCCTGGGATCGAGCGCCGAGAGAAAGCCCGGCGCCACGTCGCCTGCACGCGGCTTGCCCGGAATGGCCGTCGGCGGCGCCTCCGGTCCGACATCGCGCACCCCGAATGCGGTGGGCAAGGCCCGCGGCTTCAGCGCGTCAAATGCGGCCAACCGGGACCGGAGTTCGTCGTAGCGCTTTCGTTCTTCGTCGCTGAACCGGCTGAGGGCTTCTCCTTGAGCCATATCGACCTGCCATCCCATGAGCAGGCGGATCTGCTCGTCGAGAGCTGTCCGCTCCGTCTCCGGCCGGTTGTAAATCTCCTGAAAATCCGGATGAAACTTGGAAACGGCGGACCGTTCCATGCGTTTCAGCCAGGGATCGAGCATTTCGCTCATCTCGTTTCGGAGTTGCACAGTGCTTTCCTCCCATTCCGCCTGGGTGCGCTGATGCCGTTGACGTTCCTCTTCAGTCACCGCGACGGCATCATTGACGGGATAAAGCCCGGCGAAGAAGGCCCGAAACCGGTAGTAGTCCGCCTGGAGTATGGGGTCGAACTTGTGATCGTGACAGCGGGCGCAGCTCAGGCTCAGGCCGAGAAACACGTCGCCGCTGACGTCGGTGATGTTGTCCAAGATTTCACCTAACTGCTGAGACGCGTTGCGCTGATTGCTCTCGTAAGGCCAGAGGCGCAAATAACCGGTGGCCACCATGCCTTGAGCGCCGTCCCCTTCCATTTCGTCGCCCGCCAATTGCATCCGGACGAAACGGTCGAAAGGCATGTCCGCATTGAACGCTTGAACGACCCAATCGCGGTAACGCCACGCCAGGGGGCGGTATTCGTCGCTCTTAAATCCATTGCTTTCGGCGTAGCGGACGAGATCGAGCCAGTGCCGGGCAGCCTGTTCGCCGTACTGCGGTGAGCCCAGGAGGCGGTCCACCAAGCGGTCCCAAGACGACGGGGATGGATCAGAGAGAAAAGCCGCCGTTTCCTCGGGTCGCGGCGGCCGGCCCAAAAGGTCGAAATAAAGCCGCCGCAACAACGTCTCCGGCGCGGCGGGCGGCGCTGGCGAGATACCCTCCGCTTCGAGCCGGAAGAAGAGGAAGCGGTCGATTTCGTTCCGGGCGCGAGAGCCGTCAGAAAGCACGGGAGGCGCTGGATCGCCCACCGGTTGCAACGACCACAGCGGGAGATCCTCCGGCAGAGTGGGTTGAGAACCGGAGATCGTCTCTCCGGCGGCCAAAAGAGAAACCACGGCGGCCACCGGGCCTGCAAAAGCCAGTGTTTTCCGGGGTTTGCCGATCCCGGGCATCTCCGCATTGTAAGGCTCCGGCGGCGTTTGACAAGCCTTTCGCCGAATCAAACCCGCCGCCGGAGAAACGCTCGATCGAAGTGGCGCCCGGATCGGCGGCATAAAAAAGGCGGCGAGTGGCTTCAGACAGGGTTTGCCCGTCTGCCGTTTTTTCTTGCGACAGGGGCATCAGAAAAACCGCCAAAGGCCGCTGCCCCGCCGTGGACAGGCGGCGAGGGGGGGCCCGGCCCGGAAGGGGGGGTGCCCGTCTGGCGTTCTTTTCGCGATGGGAGCGTCAGTCTGGAGGTCTCTCCTGCAAAAAGGCGATCAGCGAGCGCATTTCCTCAGGGGTCAACCCCAGTTCCAACCCTTCGGGCATGAGAGAAGTCTCCAAAGTGCGGAACGTCCGGATGGTGGACCGGGGCACTGTCGTGCGGGCGCCGCCGGTCAAGACGAGGGTGACGGCATCGGCCGTGTCTTCGGCCAGGAGTCCCATGTGCACATCATCCGAGTGGGTCTCCACGATGCAGGCCACATAGCCGGGATCGATAGCCATGTTCGGGTCGATGATGTGCGAGAGGAGGTCCTCCACGCTGCGGTGCCAGACGCCGGTCAGGTCGGGTCCCACAGGTTGACCGCGTCCGGCGGCCTGATGACAGGCCGCGCAGCGAGCGTCGAACACAGCCGCCCCAGCTTTCACATCTCCGGCCGGGGGCAGCGCGGCCAGCCATTCTTCCACTGCTTCCTTCCGGTTGCCGTACTCTTCGTCGCCGAAGAAATGCGCGGCGCGTTCGGCAATTGCCGGAGAGGACCAGCGCAGGAGAGTCCGGCGTTGTTCGAGATCGAGATTGAGTTCGGAAACGCGAACGTCTCCCCGCTCCAGCGCATCGAGCAAGGAGGTGTGATAGGGTGTCCGAGAGAGGAGCAAACGAACAGCGGCAGGTCGCAACGTAGGCGAGAGGTGCTTCCAGTGGCGCAGCAGGAAGGTCGCGGTCTCCGGGTGCCGGAGAGTCCCGAGTGCGTCGAGCGCCCGGTTCTGGAGACCGGCGGGGACTGCCTCGGTCAAGATCGGCGAGACGAAGGGAAAAGCTTCCTCCGCAGGCAGCCGGTCGAGCACGTCCAACGCGGCGATCCGGGTCTCGATGCTCGCCTGCCCGCTGGCGGCGAGCCGGAGGGCGTCGTCCACGGCCGCCCGCAGGCGGGGCGGCAAATCGAGTCCGGTCAAACGGGCCAGTTCGAGAAGGGCCGGGACCAGGGACGGCATTTCCAATTCGTCCCCGGCTATCAACAGGGGCGCTACAAGGCCGGCCGGGAGTTGGGAGGAGGGACGCCGCTTCCATCCATCCCGGATGCCTTCCACCAGGGCCGGAGCCACCAGGACCCCGCCCGGCGCCGCCATGGCCTCGAGGGTTCTGGTTACGACCGCGGCAGCGGAGGTTGTATCTTCCGCGGCCGCGACGGCGGTGAGTTCGCGGATTGCGGAGGTCAGCCGGGCCGTCGCTTCCGGCGGTTCCTCCAGCGCATGGCGCAGAAGGATCCCTAACAAATCAGCGGCACGGTTGCGCGAAGCGCTGAGGACGGCGAAGCGGCTCCAACCGTCGCCAGCGCCGGTTATCATGATCTGACGCAAGGCTTCGAGAGATTCGGCCCCGGGAACCTTACTCAGCGACAGCGCCGCTTGAAATCGCACGCGCGCATGCGGATCGCCGGCGCCTTCAAGGATAACCCGGGCCGCCCCGCGCACAGGCAGGAGAGATTCTGCGAGACGCACCGCATTCTCGCGAACCCCGGGATGGGGATCCCGATAGGCTCGATCGAGATCTTCGCTGCGCAAGGCCCCGAGCCGATGCAGGAGATGGAGGGCCAAAACTTTGGCGCAGGGAGGCCCGCCTTCCATGGCATGGGCCCGAATCAGAGCCGCGGAATCCTCGCTTCGCTGCTCGAACAACAGCCGTTGCGCGGTTAGGCGAACCCAGGGTTTGGCCGAAGTGAGCAACACTGCCAGCGCGGAGGTCTCTTGCCCTTCCAGCGGTTCCCGGGAAAGCGCGCCGCCGCCCGCGGGAACGATCCGGTAAATGCGGCCCCGGTCTTGGCCGGCCCGGATGTCCATGTTCCGCAGCACTTTTGAGGGGATGTAATCAGGATGCTCGATGACATCGCGTTGCATGTCCGGCAGGTAGAGCGCGCCGTCGGGACCATGTTCCAACCCCAACGGGCGAAAAGCAGGATCCCGGCTGGAGATGAACTCGCGCTCCTCCTCTCCGGGGGCGCGTTGGCCCCGGAATATGGGCCCATCCTCCAAGAGAAGGTCCCGATGGACGATGTTGCACACGACATCGCAGACAAAGACGCTGTCCTCAAGGCCGGCGAACAGAGGTGAATTGACGAGGATCCCCATGCCGCCCGCCGACGAGAAATGCCCCGCTTGCTCGGGATGATTGACGCGAGTGACGGCTTGCACGATTGGAAAAATCCGGGCGGATTCGCCATGAGCTGAAATGTTGCGCGTGACGTCGATGGACGGGAGTTGCGGCTGACCGGCGAGAGACGAGAGGGGAACGATCCGTTGCTGAAGGTAGTTGATGTTGTAGGTGGCGAAGCTCTGTCCCCAATCGTGGAAGACGAGCCCGAAGCCGCCGCTGGTCTGGAAGCTGCGTTCGGCAGCGCCCGTGTCAGGGTCAAAGGTGAAATCGGCGTTCTCGAGGTGAAGGACCTCTCCGGAGCGGAGTGGGGAAGTCAAAGATCCGCCGTTGCCCCCGTTCGCGGCGTGCAGGCGGCAGTCAGGTCCCCAACGGAGCCCGTTGGCGTTGCTGTCAGTAACCCCAAGCCCGAGCCCATCCAGAATCACCTCCCGGACGTCGGCGCGGTCGTCGCCATCGGTGTCGGCCAGGAAGGTGATCCGGGGAGGCTCCATCACCAGAACGCCGTTTCTCCAAGGGGTGACCGAGGTCGGAAAGCTCAGGTCTTCGGCAAAGAGGTGGGATTCGTCGGCGCGGCCATCTCCGTCCCGGTCGCGCAACAAGCGCAGGGTTCCGCCGGGCTTGCGCTCGGGTCCGAATCCGTAAGGGTAGTCACGCATCTCCACGACGAAACAGTCGCCGTTCGCCGAAAAGCAGAGCGCTACTGGATCGACCACATCGGGTTCCCTGGCGAAGAGCTGGATGCCGATCCCGGCGTGATGTTCGAACGAACTCAGCAACTCTTGATCCACTCCGTTCTCGGCTCCGAGGGCGGAGAAGGGGCCGCCCCACAACACCGCGATGGCGGCCAAGGATACGCAGGAGATGGCGTCAACAGACATCGGATCCGAAAATAACCCCGCGGAATGCATTTGCGCCCGCCATTTCTCACAATGTTTCTGCCGCGGCACTGCCTATGCGCCAACGGGACTTGAGAGGGCGCGTTCTGAAGGGGAACTTCAATCGAAGGAGCTTGCAGAGCCTCGGGAGAAGCCGGAGGCTTCCCAGCTTGTAGCCGGTGGTGTCGCTGCGCGCCACCACCGGTCTGAGTTGCATCTCGATCCGCACCCCGGCAGGGGCGCCAGCAAGCGGCCGACCTCAGGAATCCCAATGGGATACGCGTCCTCGCGCGTCATTGTTCCGCCGGCGTCCTCGCCTGCGCGGGCGCTCCCGAGCGCAGCCGGCCGCTGACTCAGAATTCCCGGCGATCCGGGAGAGTTCTGAGAGACTCTGAGTCCCGCTCACCGCAGCGGAGGCGCAGCCGTCCTCACACTCCGGCGATCCGTCGCCGCCTTGACCTGCGTTTCTCATACTGTTCCATCGCGAGGAGTCGCGAGGCCCTTGCTGACAGCCGAGCGATTGGATGGATTGCTTCGTCTCCTTGGCAGGCTCAGAACTTCTGATCTCAAGGGATAGAGATGAACCGCCAAACCGCGAATGGGCGCTGAGAATCTTGGGAACAGTGAGGAATTCGCTTCTCAAAGCCTGGCCTTCCCGCCTGCCCAGAGGCGAGGGTTGGTGGGGGTTCAACCCGGCGCAGGAACCGGGCCGGTTTCCGGTTTTCCCTGGCGGGCGACCGTGCAGCCCGATCGACACCAGAATCCTTCCACGCTGCCGCACACGGTGCTCCGCAGAAGTGCGCCCAGGTTTGCGCGGGCCAAATACGGCTCGCCTGGCGGCTGAGCCGCGCTACTTTCTCTTCTCATGACCATCGGCCTGACTGGAGCCACGGGATTCGTCGGACGGCACTTTGACATCGGCGGTGCAGCCGCGGATATCGTCAACAATCCGGCCTGAAATTTCTCTGCCTCGCCTGCGCATCGCCGTGTATGATGGGCCCATGAATCAACAGAATCCGTTTCCGGGAATGAATCCGTGGATGGAGTTGTCGTGGCCGGACGTTCACACGCGCGTAATCGGTTACATCAGCGATGCCCTGGCTCCTCAACTCCCGCCGGACCTGAGGGTGCGGACCGAGGAGAGAATCGCCGTGACCACGGAGGCAGGCGCGCCTTCATACCGCGCTGATGTGACGGTGACCGAAGCATGGAAACACGGATTGCCGCCGGCATGGTCGCCGGGAGCAGGGGCGCAATCCGGTACCGTGCTGGCAGAGCCGGAGATCGTTCCGCTGGAACCGGACGTCGAGCGGTGGGTCGAGATCCGCACGCGCGGCGGAGAACTCGTCACTGTGATCGAATTGCTCAGCCCGACTAACAAAAGCGACGGAGCCGCAATCTACCGGAGCAAGCAGGATGATATCATCCGCGCGGGTGTGAATCTGGTTGAAATCGATTTGCTTCGAGCCGGGAAACCGGTGCTGCGTGTGGAGCCGGCCAAATTGCGTCCGCGGGAAGAGTGCTGCTATCGGGTTTGTGTCAGCCGTGCTGCCCGCGCCGGTCTCGCCGAGGTTTATGACATGCCCCTCCGGCAACGCCTCCCGGCTTTCCGCGTGCCGTTGCGCGCTGCCGATCAAGACATTGTGCTCGACTTGCAACCCCTCATCGACCGCTGCTATCAGTTTGGCGCCTACTGGCAGTGCGATTACGCCAGTCCACCGGGAGAGCCGTGGATCGACCTGGACGCGCGATGGGCCGGAGAAATGCTGGTGGCGGCGGGATTCAGCGTTTGAAGCAACTGCAGGAATTCGCTTCTCAAAGCCTTCGCGCCTGCCCAGAGCTGGGAGTCCAAAGTCTCATACCTTTCAAAGGCCGCAAGAGCGGCTCGCCCGAGCCGGATGACCGCCCGAAAAACCACGTCAAATCCCTCGATGAACGTTCCGAGATGGAGATCCGCTTTCCCGTAGTCGAAGGTTATGTCGTCGATCTCAACGACTTTCAGGTCGTGTGCGATGTCGCCAAGGTGGAACCCTTGAAGATCGAGCCGCTTAAGACCCCAACTAGTGTGTTCGTTATGCCTCAGGTAGGCGTTCGCGAAGGTCATGTCGGTTCGATGGATTTCCAGACCGAGGAACATGACCGGGAGGAATTCTATGAGGAACATCACCTCCAAACCATCCATTTCGAAGCGACATGCCAAATCCTCATGCGCCTGACGGATCAACAGGACGGAAAACTCAGGAGTCTGTCCCGCCCATCGGCTCTTTCCGCAGATCCTCGCTGTGATTGAGAGAGAAAGAGCTGGAACACTTCTCCAAACCCTCCGCGGTTAGAGCGACAGGCGCGGATGGCACAGAGCGCAGCCGTCCGGGCACCCATTGATCGACGCTTGCCAGTTCGCTGGAATCCGCGTGTTGGAAGTATTCAAACCAGCTTCGCAGCTTCCCGTTGAGTTTCTCCACAATTGGCAGGAACAGTCTGCTCGGTTGAATCCTTTGGATCGGCTGCCCCGTCTTCCGGGTTGACACGGCGCCGTCCCTCCCGGAAATGACCTTCACGGAACCGGTACGCCCCACGGCCACGTCTCCCACGCCGTCGCCGTCCAGGTCGCCGATCCCGTCGGTTTCGACGACGAACTGCTTCAGAATCTTCACATCGTCCGAAAGGCACTCCGCCAGGCGCCTCCCGTCCGCGCCCGAAAGAATGATCGCGTCGTCGTTCGGGCCGGTGCCTGCGCCGAGGTCCGGCACTCCATCGCCATCGAGATCTCCCAACCCATCCACGACCATCCCAAGCGCCTCGAAACCGGAGGGCGGGGCTTCAACATTCATGGCGCTCGACAGCGAACGCCGAAAATGGTACGCTCCTCCCATGACGACGACCGTTCATGGTCATGATAAAAAGGTCTGGGACGAGGCTACCCTCACGGCGCTGCCCGAAGACGGCTACATCCACGAGGTCGTCAATGGAGAGCTGGTGATGAGCCCGAAAAACACTTTCGAACACGGACAGATTTGTGCGCGGCTTTTGACAGCCCTCCTGAGCCACGTCACCGAAAACAAACTCGGTGTGGTCCTCGATTCGAGCACTGGATTTTGGATGAAGAACGAGAATTGCCGGGCGCCGGACATCTCTTTCATCTCGAGGGATCGCCTCCGTGGCCTGACACAACCACCCCGCGCTTTTTTTCGGGGCGCCCCGGATCTTGCCGTCGAGATTCTTCCACGCTCAAACAGCCCATCGGAAGTCAATGATCGCTTGAAGGATTACTTCGAGAGCGGCGCCCGATTGGCCTGGGTCGTTCACCCAGTCGAACGGTTTGCCGAGATCTGTCACTCGCCCACGGATCGCTCGTTAGCGGGTTCCGAAGGGAATCTTGAAGGCGGCGATGTCGTCCAGGGCTTTTCCTATTTGATCGCCAAGCTTTTTGAGCCGTGGGATTGGGAGTGACAGTCTGATTCCCCTGGGCAATCCACGAATCGAGATCGCAAAGGGCCGGTTGTTTGCCGGCAGGGAACCGAGGTACGTGCCTGAGAAAGTGGGTGTCCTGGAAGTCCTGACCGTTGGACTTGCATTCGCTCCATGAATAAACTTTATTCATGGCATGGATACCATTCGTGACCGCTGGCTGATCCGCCAACTACAGGCGGCGTTGAAAGCTCTGCCCGTGGTGGTGATCACTGGCGCTCGTCAGACCGGCAAGACCACTCTGGCCCAGGTCCTCCCGCAAAAGCGGACTTTTCTGAGCCTCGACGATCTGGGTATCCTCGGTCAGGCACAGTCGGATCCGGATTCGCTTCTCGCCTCGCGTCCCGTCACGCTCGACGAGGTTCAACGAGCGCCGGAGTTGCTGCTATCCGTCAAACGCCAGGTGGACCGCCAGAGAAAGGCGGGGGATTTCCTCCTTACCGGCTCGGCCAATCTCCTGCTGATGGGTAACGTGGCGGAGTCGCTTGCGGGTCGGGCCGTTTATCTCGAACTCCCGCCCTTTTGCCCGTCGGAATGGCAGGAACAGTCTGCTCGGTTGACTCCTTTGGATCGGCTATTCGAACCCGATTTCGACCCGGACGAGTGGCCTGACGAACCCGGCGATTGGCCAGCCTGGCTGTTGCGCGGCGGTTTCCCCTCCGCGCTTCTGGCCCCCGGCGAGGAGGCGCGACAGCTCTGGTTCACCGGCTACGTCCAAACCTACCTCGAGCGCGACCTGCGCCAACTCAGTGCGGTGGCGAGCCTGCCGGATTTCCAGCGCGTCATGGCCTTGGCGGCAAACCGGTGCGCGCGCCTGCTCAACCAATCCGAACTCGCCCGCGACGCGGCGATGCCGCAACCCACGGTGCACCGTCATCTAAACCTGTTGGAAACGGGTTGCCTGCTGGTGCGACTCAGCCCTTACGCCACAAACCCCACGACCGGTTTGGTGAAGGCCAAGAAGCTTCTCTGGAGCGATTGCGGACTGGCCGCGTGGCTGGCGGGCATCAAGAGCGTGGCCGGCCTGGCCAATCGTCTCGACCAAGGCTTCTGGCTGAAGCAGACGCTTTTCCAGTCTCTTCAATCGTGGCGCGCGCTCGATCCAGCCGGGCGCAGGCTCTATTTTTGGCGTGACCGGTCGGGCCGTGAGGTGGATTTCGTTTTGGAAAAGGACGGCGTGTTGGTCGCACTGGAAATCAAGGCATCGCGGCAAGTCGCACCCTCCGACGGCGACGGGATCGACGCCTTTCGCCGAAGTCTGGGCAAGAGCCGGCGTTTTCACTGCGGAGCGGTTTTGCATGCGGGATCATCCCGGTCCCTGGGACAGGCCTTGTGGGCGTTGCCGTGGGGTTGGCTGGTGCCAAAGACGCACGACTGACTGAGTCCAAATGAGAAGGTAGACACCCATCGATTTTTCCCTGGCGACTTAGGGGATGGGCAGAGCCTTGCCGCATCGCATGCTGCTGCTCCCTGAAAAGCGCCAAACGCCGTAAGATTTCTATTGCTACGCCTAAGAATTCTGCTGCGGTGAGCGGAAATGAGCCGTCATACCGGATCCGCGTCCCTTCCTCCCCCTGAACACCCCACCAACCCTCGCCTCTGGGCAGGCGGCAAGGCAGGCTTTGAGAAGCGAATTCCTGCTAGTTATGTCGACTGAGATCACCCAGTTCCCTCCTGTGCTGGCCTCAGCCGCCCCGGCGGGTTCACTGGACCGTCGGAAGCGCTCCTTCGGAGCAAGGCTGGCGCTCCGCGGCCCTTTCGGGACGGCTTGGGTCGCACTCGTGCTCTCCCTATGGACCGGCGAGCCGTGCCGCGCCGAGAACGACGGCTACCGCATATTTCACTCCAGCGACGGCATTCCTTTGGAGGCGAAATTCCTAAGAGTGGAGGACAATCACATCGTGCTCCAGCGCCAGTCGGACCGCCGCCTTTTCACGGTTCCTAAGAGCAGTCTTAGTGAGAGACTACGGCTCTTCACACCCGCACTGCCTCGCTCTTCATGCACTCTCCCCACCAGCACTGGAGCATAACAAGATGGATGAGCACCCAGTGCGAGACCCCGTCTTTGGCGAGCCCGGTCTCGACTGTATCGCGCTGGATATAGGGGCAGAGGTCGCGAGCGTCTAGGATAGTGTCCCGCGCCATCCGAGCAAACACAGGACCAATGACGGAGCCATAACGCAGGCCGAACTTTTGGCGCGTGACGATCTCCTGCGGTACGCCGCTTGCCAGCTTCAGAATGTGTTTCTCGCTCCTTCTCTTGATCTTGAGCTTGGACGGCAGGCCCAGAGCATAGTCGACGATAGGATGATCGAGGAATGGCATCCGAAGTTCCAGTGAGTGAGTCATGCTCACCTTGTCCGAGGGCATGAGAATCCCGTCCGGGAGCCGGCCCCACAGCTCGATCGCAAGCCGTCTCTGAAGCCGGTCGCTGCACGACGCCAGGATCTCCGGAGCCGGAAGCAGGAGATCGAGATTCGGCTCGATCGACGTGAAATCCGGCGAGAGGCAATCGTCAGTGAGCGCCGGCGACAAATGACGATACCATTCCAGATCGAGTGCGCGGCGGTCCGGCGCCGCGAGCGCACGGAAACCCCGGCGCGCGCGATAGTCGCGCAGCCGCGTTGCAAGGCTGCCGGCCAGCCTGCGCGGAAAGAACCCGTTGAACGATTCACCGACACTGTAGGGGCGGTTTCGTAACCACGGGTAACCGCCGAAAAGTTCGTCGGCTCCTTCGCCGGTCAGCACAGCCTTCACGCCGGTCGAAGCGTGCTTGGCGAGCAGGTGATCAAGAACCCAGGGACTTCTGAGCGACGGTTCCTCCACGGCCCGGGCGACCTTCGAGAGAATCCCTGGAAGGTCGTCGAGGCGAAACTCAATCTCGTGGTGATCGGACCCGATTCGGCCGGCGATCAGCCTCGAGAAGCGGCTCTCGTCGGCCCCTGGATCCTCGGGAAAAACGATCGAGTAAGACTTCAGCCGCTGCGGGTGCAGACCGGCTGCTGACAGCGCGATCGTCGAGGAGTCCAACCCGCCGCTGATGAACAGTCCCACGGGGACGTCGGCGTCGAGGTGTGAGGAGATCGCAGCTTCGATGAGCTGCCGGAGGTGATCTACGTGTTCGGCCTCGGTCCGCGACGGCCCGTCCGATCGGAATCGCGGTAGCCAGAACCTACCTTCCCGGATGACGCCGTCCTCGACGGTGAGCCAGCCGCCCGGCGGGATCTTGGAAACGCCTTCAAACCCTGTCAGCGGCGAGGGAACGTAGCCGGCGTGCAGGTAGGTGCGCACGGCGACGGCGTCGGGTGTAGGCTCGTAAAGA
>DATKCT010000068.1:0-16338 GCA_035513055.1 Verrucomicrobiales bacterium
TTCGGGAAAGACGTGGGCGATGCCGTCGGAGAACATCCAACCGGAGAGGTCGACTGTTTCGGCGCCGGCATTGAGCAACTCGATGAATTCAACCGCTTCGGTATCGACATCCGGATGGTAGTGGATTTCGTTGAGGACGATGCCTGGGCCGGGATCTTGAGCCCGGAGAAGCGGCAACACCAGCAGCCCAGGAACAACAAGGGCGGAGACGCGGACCACGATAGCCCACGGTGAGAAGGGTGTGGGGGGCATGAAACGGGACGGAAGGAGGCGCTGTTTCTCACAGCGCCTCGCGACGAAACAGTATAAGAAATGCGGGCTACTCGGATTTCTCCTCGACGAGATCGATGATTCCCACGTCGATGTATTGTCCGCCGCGGGTTTGCAGGCAGTGCACGGCCAGGGTGTTGGAGCCTTTGGCCAGGGCGGCTTTGGCGGCGGGGGTGAAGGGGATCTCGAGGTAGTTGGAAACGTAGCCCTCTCGCTTCAGGACGGACATTCCATTGAGGAAAATCTCGACGTCTTCGTCGTGGTGAATCCGGAAATGGGGGTTGGCCGGCAGCTCTTCGTCTTCGCTGAGGTCGAAGGTGCGGCGCATCCAGATGCCGTTCGAATTCCACTCCGTGCGGACGACGGCGCCCGGCGTGCCTTGGGTGCCGAATCCGCCCGGGCCTTCCTTCCAGGCCGAGACATCGAAATCCGGCGCGGCCCAGTCTTCCCCCGGATTCTCTGTAGTGTATCGCCAGGATTGGGCTTCGTTCTGGCTATCGGCGACGAGCGCGTCGCGGCGGTAGATGCGAGGGGGAGCATAGACCTCGAGGTTGAGGTCGCGGACGGCTTCCGCCGGAAGTTTCCTGACTTTCCGGTCGTAGGTGAGAAGTCCATTGACCTCGCCTTCGACGTCGGTGGTTTGGGTGTAGATGGCGGCGGCGAGCCCTTGTCCGATAAGAGGCAGGAGCTGCTGGATCAGGCTTTGGTATTGAGTGACGAGTTCTTCCTGACTGGAATAGGTCCGGTAACCCCAATTGCGCCGGTCCCACCAGAGATGACCGGGCGCCGGCCAGCCGAGGCCGCCGAATTCGCCGAGCACGGCGGCGCGGTTTTCTTCGAGAGCGGGCATGCCGGGTCCGGGATAACTATGCAGGTCAACCATGTCGCCCGAGCCGCGGTCGGCCCAGCCGGAGGGGCCGTCGACGAGCCGGGAGGGATCGTAGTCCTTGGTCCAGGCCAGGATGGATTCGGTGTCGAATTGGCCCCAGCCTTCGTTGAAAGGGACCCAGGCTACGATGCAAGGGTGGTTGTGGAGGAAGTCGATCATGGCCTGGAGTTCGCGCCGGTAGTTCTCGGCGGACTCGGGGCTGCGTTCGATATCGGGTTCATCGGGGCGGATGTGGCGATCTCCATTAGGCAAATCCTGCCAAACGAGCAGGCCGAGGCGGTCGCAATGGAAGTACCAGCGGTCGGGCTCGACCTTGACGTGTTTGCGAGCCATATTGAAACCGAGTTCCTTGGTTGCCTCGATGTCGAAGGCGAGGGCGTCGTCGGTGGGGGCGGTGTAGATTCCGTCGGGCCACCAGCCTTGATCGAGAGGGCCGAATTGAAAGAGCGGTTTGTTGTTGAGAAAGAGCCGGTTGATGCCGCGATCATCGCGGGCGACGGCGATTTTGCGCATCCCGAAATAGCTGGTGATGGAATCGACTTGTTGCGTCCCGTCATGCAGGCTGATGCGGAGCCCGTAGAGGAAAGGGGAATCCGGCGACCACAGCTTGGGTTCGGGAATGCGCAGGGTGAACTCGCGTCCGGCGCGGCCGATGGCTTCGCCGACGACGGCGCCGCCTTCGAGAGCTTCGGCCCGGACTTGGTAACTATCGGAAGCGCCGCGTCCCTGGGCGGTGATGCGAAGAATTTGTTGGTCGATGTCAGGGATGAGCTTGAGCGAGGCGATCGAGGCTTTGGGGAGGGGTTCGAGCCAGACTGTCTGCCAGATGCCGGTGACGGATGTGTACCAAATGCCCTCGGGTTCCCGGACTTGTTTGCCGCGGGGTTGGTATCCTGCGTCGGTGGGATCCCAGACGCTGATGAGGAGATCCTGTTCGGCCCCTTCGGACACGGCTGCGGTGATGTCGATGGTGAACGGATCGTAGCCGCCGCGATGTTCACCGGTTTTCTTGCCGTTGACCCAGACCGTGCTTTCCCAATCGACGGCCCCAAAATGAAGGAGCAGCGTGTGTTCCCGCCAAGCTTGAGGCAGGGCGAAGCGAGTGCGGTACCAAAGGCGCTTGTCGGGGCCCACGGTCTTCCCGACGCCGGAGAGCGAGGATTCGATGGGGAAGGGGACGAGGATTTTCCCATCGAAATTTTCGGGCGCCTCGGCGTCCTTCGCTGTGATTGCGTATTCCCAGAGGCCGTTGAGGTTGCCCCATGCCTGGCGCACGAGTTGGGGTCTGGGGTAATCGGGGAGGGCGCGATTGGGATTGACTTCATCGGCCCAGGTGGTGCGGAGCCTGTCGCCAGCGGGTTTCCAGGTCTCTTCCTGAGCTGCGAGCGGAGCGGCCGCGAGGACGAGGCCGAGGATGGGGGAAGGGAAGGGTACGTGGGGGATTTTCATGCCTATCGACGTTGTATAGGGAGGGGCGGGAGGATGTCTAACGCAAATGGAGAGCGGCCTGGCTGGGAGAGGCGTTTTCGTGGACGACGGCATGGAGGGCCCGGGCCATGGCCTCGGGGTGCGGGTGCTGCCAGAGGTTTCGTCCGATGGCGATGCCGCTGGCGCCCGCCTCGATGGCGGCGGCGACGTCGCGCAGGAGATCCTCGGGGCGGATTCTGCCGGAGGCGCCGCCGAGGATGATCACGGGAACGTAGGCTTCGCGGCAGATGGCGCGAAAAGCCTCCGGATCGCCTGGGTAGGCGGTCTTAACCACATCGGCTCCGAGTTCGCAGGCGAGCCGCACGCAGAAGCGGATGTTCTCGGGGGTATAATCGGCACTGCGGCCGAGACCGTAAGGCAGGGTTTCGAGCATGACCGGCAGGGGGGAATCGAGGGTTTCGGCGACGAGCGCGGCGCAGTCGCGGATGATTGAGGCTTCGTTGGGATGACCGGGAAAGAGCATGTTCATCAGGGCGTGGGCGCCCGCCGCCTGGGCTTGAGCGGCGCCATAGAGGCGAAAGGAACCGTCGCTGGAAAGGTTCTCGATGCAGGTGTTGCCGGAGTCGGCGCGGAGAACGATGCCTTTTCCGGCGAGGACATGAGCAAAACGCAGGGCCAGACCCAGATTGACGATGAACCCATCGGCGAGCGGGTGCAGCGCTTCGAGCAGGGCGCGCGGATCCTCGAGACCGGGAACGGGAACGATAGTCCCATGGTCAAGCGGCACGATCACGGCGCGTCCTGAAGCGGGGTTGAAGAAGCGTGCGAGCGCGGCGAGTTTGGACATGGATAGACTGGGAGCAGGAGAACCTGGGCGGCAAGATTACATGCGTTCGGGGACGCGGATGCCGAGGAGGTCGAGGCCTTGGCGGAGCACGCGCGAGGTCAGTTCGCAGAGGGCCAGGCGGGCGGCGCGGGTGGAGCCGGCGCTGGTGAGGACGGGGCAGGCTTCGTAGAAGGTGTGAAAGCACTGAGCCAATTCATAGAGATAAGAAGCGAGAATGTTGGGACGGAAGTCGTCGAGGATGGCGGGAACGGCTTCGTTGAACTGGAGCAGGCGCAGGGCGAGGGCGCGTTCCTCCGGAGTCTCAAGGAGAGCGGGTTCAAGGGATTCTTTCTCGGGGTTTGCAAGTTTGCGAAAGATCGACCGGGTCCGCACATAGGCGTTTTGCAGGTAGGGCGCCGTGTTCCCGTGAAAGGAGAGAAGTTTCTCCCAGGAAAAAATGTAGTCGGTGTTGCGATTCTGTGAGAGTTCTGCATACTTGATGGCGCCATAGCCGATGATGCGGGCGGTTTCCTCGCGTTCTTCGGCGTCGAGACCGGGGTTCTTTTCCTCGATGACGGCGCGAGCCCGTTCGACGGCTTCCGTGAGGAGATCGTCGAGTTGGACGTTGTCGCCGGAGCGGGTTTTCATCAGTTTGCGATCCGCTCCCAGGATGCTGCCATGGGCGACGTGGACCAGGCGCGCGGAAATGCCGCGGCGCTGAGCGATGGCGAAGAGCTGTTGAAAGTGGAGTTGCTGGGGAGCGCCGACGACGTACCAGATCTCATCGGCTCGGAAGGCCGAGAGCCGGTGGTCGATGGCTGCGAGGTCGGAGGTGGTGTAGTTAAAGGCGCCATCGCTTTTCTGAATGATGGCCGGCTTGTCTCGGAGCGCTTCGACCTCGGGGAAGAAGACGCAGAGAGCCCCGGCGCTTTCTTCAGCGATGCCCCTGTCTCGAAGTTCCTGAGCGAGTGGGGCAAGACGATCGTTGTAAAAGCTTTCGCCAAGGTAATGGTCGAAATGGATATCGAGTTTGCCATAGATGCGATCGAGACCCTCGATGGACAGGTCGACGGTTTTTTTCCAGATGGCGAGGTTTTCGGGGTCGCCTTGTTGGAGTTTGACCAGTTCAGCGCGACAGGCATCGAGGATGGCGGGATCGCTCTTGGCCAGGCCGTTGATCTCCCGGTAGACGGCGAGGAGGGCGTGAATGGGGCCGGACTCCAGTTCGGATTCGTGAAGGTGGTGCTTCCACCCGTAGATGATCATTCCGAACTGCGTTCCCCAGTCGCCGATGTGGTTGTCGGTGATTACGCTGTGCCCGAGGAAGCGGGCGACCCGGGCGAGGCAATCCCCGAGCATGGTGCTGCGGATGTGGCCGACGTGCATGGGTTTGGCCACGTTCGGCGAGCTGAAATCGATGACGACGTGCCGGGTTGGGGCGACGGGATCGACGCCCAGGCGGGGGTCCTCGAGCATGGCGGCGAGGCCTTGGGCGAGGGCTTCGCTACAGAGCCGGAAATTGAGGAAACCGGGTCCGGCGACCTCAGGCGTTTCGAAGAGATCGTCAGCCGGGAACAGTTTGGCGAGCTGAGCCGCGACATCCCGGGGAGGACGATGCCATTCTTTGGCCAGGACCATGGCGGAGTTGGACTGATAATCTCCGAAGCGGGTGTCGGTTGCGGCTGATGCGCTGGAACGAAACCCCTGGGGAATCTCGAGGCCGGCGAGTTCCAGGGCCTCGTCCAGGCGCTGACGGAGGAGCGCGGGAATGGGAGTCATGTCAGGGCGAAGCGAGGGAGCGAAGGGCTCCCGCGGCCCGGCGAGCGGGAAACGGGGAGTGGTCAGGCCCGGGCGGGTCTGGCCTGGAGGATATCGAGGATTTCACCGGCGCCGGTAGCCCCGGCGAGCTGCCGGAGGATCTCGCTGTTGGTGAACATCTTGGCGATCGAGGCGAGGGTCCGGAGGTGGATGTGGTATTGATTCTCGGGAACGACAAAAAGGACGACGAATCGGACCGGGGCGCCGTCGATGGCGTCGAAATCGATCCCCCGGAGAGAGCGGCCGAAAACCGTCAGCACCCGGCTGAGAGAAGAGGAAAAGGCGTGGGGAATGGCCACGCCGTTGCCGATTCCGGTGCTGCTTTGAATTTCGCGAAGGCGGAGCGCCTCGAGGATGATGCGGCGATCGGCGGCGGGCAGAAGAGTCTCGCGCGACAGGTGATCGACCAGTTCGACGATGGCTGGCCAATGCTCGGTAGAATGCATATCGGCGACGATATGCCGTTCTGTGAGCAGGTTGGCGAGGTTCATGGAATGCGGGTCTGGGAGGAAAGGCGGGGAGGTTACAGGGATGGGGAAGTGGTTCAAGCGGCTTTTCTTGGGTCTGCGATGCTGGGAAGAGTTGACGAATTCAGGGCGTGACCGCGATGCGGAGGAAACCGCCGCCGGTGCCGCGGATGACCCAGGCGGCGAGTGGCAGGCCGCCGGATCCGGTCTCCGCGGGGAGAAGAGCGGCCTCCGCGGGATCCAGAGGGCGCCAGTCTCGAAGGTTGGGAGAATGGTGGATGACGAGCCGGGCGGCGACTGGAGCCGCCGGGGCCCGGATCCGGAGGATGAATTCTCCTGGCGCGGAACCTGGCTTGGGCTCGATCGAGAAGTCGAGCGAGTCGCGGATTCTCGGATCTGTTCCGAATGCGAATTCGACGAAATTGCCGTTTCCGTCTCCATCGGGATCGGCCGTGGGGCCGGCGACGGCGGGATCGGTTTTCTCGGGCCCAGTGAAATGCTGGGACAACCAGTCTTCAAAGGAGAGCGAGTCCAGGGGACCCGGAAGGCGGCCTGGAGTTCCGTCCGCGGAGGAACTCGCGGTCCAGCTTGACGGCGAGCCGGGATCGAGCTTCGCCTCCGGCTGCCTGAGTTCGAGAGAAGGGCCGCCGCCGTCCGCTTCCGCGGGCCAGGGCGTATCGTCATCGTAGGAGACCGCGATGAGAGCGGAGCCGGTTCCGTAGGAAAGGGCCACGGTCTCGCCTCCGTTGCTGAGCCGGACCGCGGAAGCCGCGTGCCGGTACTCCCCGGCAACGGGCAGCCCGCCACCGTAGCGCTGTTGAAACGCTTGGAGATGCCGCACCACCAGGACGATGGCGCCTGGCGCAATCAGGGTCAGATTCGCATTGGCAAAATCGAAGTCGATTCCCGCAGTGAAGCGCAGCGGCGACAGATCCAGCGGGACGAGGCCGATGTTCGCCAGTTCGAGAAACTCGAAGTCTTCCGTATCGAAGCCGAGGGCCAGCTCCTCAGCGGTCGCTGGGCGCGGGTGGTACATGATCTCCGAAAGGACGAGACCGTCCAGGTAGGGCGAGAGATCCGGGACGGCGGGCGTGAACGGAAAAGCCTCGGACCAAGCGCTCCAATAACCGAGATCGTTCTTGTGCCGGACGCGCACACGGTGAACCTGGTCCGCCTGGACCGCGGCAGCGGGGATGCGGACGGAGAGATCCGTCGAGGAAACGGGGATCTCACCGCTGTCCCAGCTCTCGTCGATCTCGTAGAGGTGAGGTCCCTTGCGCGTGTATCCTGGCGCCGCGGGATCCGTGACCCTGGCAATGCGCCACTGGATGGCGGCGAATTGCTGGGGCGCAAAAATGGAGCCGCCGCGAAACGGGCTCGAAGTGAATTGGAGGCTGTTCGCGGGGAAACCGGGATCTCCGGAGGGTAAGACGGCCGGGCGGTTGGGTAGACGGGAGGGGGGCGGGAGAAGATTGGTTTCCATCCAGTGGCGGCGCGAGCGCGCGTAATCGAGCAGGCGATCGATCATGCCGGCGTGATCGCGGGTGGGGGCGACTTGATAGAAGAGCCCCTGGCCGGCTTTGGAGGGATTGACTTGGGGCGAGCGCAAGATGGGATTGTAATCCCACATGGCCCGGTCGGCGTCGACGAGCGAAAGGGCGCCGGGCGTGTAGACCGGGGCCATCTTCTCGTCGATGAGGAGTCTGATTTGTTCTTCCGTGTAGAGCAGATCGAGGACGTGACGCAACTGGTTTTGATAGTCCCGTTCGAAGTCGGGGATCGCCAGCACGCGGCTGCGGAAAGGCTCGTTTCCGTCGCCATACATGCCGTCGTCCCAGGTGAGATCGAGATCCCAGGGAAACACGCTCCAGCGGCCGGTCTCGGGATTGTGATAGTAATAGTAGTTCTTGCCCGCCCCGATGTCGTAATGGTGGATGGCTTCGAGAACGGCCCGGTAAGAGTAGTAGCGGTCGAGGTCGAGATGAGTCCTCCACCAGCCGGCATCGGGGCGCTGGCCTTCGTAGTGGGTTTTGAAGGCGGCAAGGTCCGAGGAGCCCGCGGCTTCGGGAAACGCGCCCTGGTGCTTGAGTTCTCCGCCGAGACCGTTCAGGCCTGTGCCGCTTTCCATTTTGTAAACGTTGCCGTCGGGCAGGCCGTGGGCATCGAGAAAGGCGCCGTCGATCTGTTCCACGGCGAGATAGAGACCCTGGAAGTCCGTGGCGTATTGGCTGCCGAAAAGGTTCGTTTCCGCGGCGTTTTCGATGATGCGGAAATGGACGAAATGGGTGCGGGGCGCTTCGATCCCGGCGCGGCGGAACAGTTCGAAGCCGAGGCTTTCGAAAAGGCCCTGTTCACCGCGATGACGGAAATTGCCCTGCTGGATGAGAGCGGAGAAATTGAGGACCCGCCAGGGCTCGGAGTACGGCCGGTCCTGGGCGTCGCGGGCGATGAATCGCTGGGTGCGGTGGAAGTCGAACTTCCACATGTTCTTGCCCATGGCATAGCGCCACACTCCGCCTCGGGCGCGGTAACCGATGTGGTCGTAGACAGTATTTTCGTAGATGAGCGTGCCTCGCCAGAGATAGTCGCTGCCGGTGTATCCGCTTGCCCGGGAGGTTCCGGGAAGGAACTGCGCGTCGAGGTGATCCTGCCGGGTCGTGATCAGGTGATACACGGGGACGGCGGTGAGCAGGGCGGGGTCGTAGGTATTCTCTTCGGTGACCCCAGGCTGCGCCGCGCCGGTCCAGGGGAGCACGCCGTCGTAGACGAACCAGGCGAAATTCGGAGCGGGATCGTCCTCGTAGGGGACCCGGACGGAATGCCCTTCGCCAGTGGATGCGGCGACGCGATAGCGCAACAGATGGCGATGCTCTTGCAGTTCACCGGGGACGACGGCAGTGAAAATGCCGTCGGCGGCCGAGGCGTCGCCCTGGGTCCCGTCGTCGCGCATGGGCAGCGCGGTCCATTCCGTTTCGTATCGGGGGTCGTCGATGGAAATGTAATCGCCGGGCGCCACGACCTGGTAGAGGACTTCCGCGCTGGAAATGCCGCTGGAGCTGGTGATCCGGGCGGTCACGGTGACCGGCGACCCGCTGGTGGGAGCACTCGGCTCGTGGGTCACGCGGCGCAAGGCCGGGGGGTGGCTTGCCGAGGCGCGGGAATTCGGCTTTCCGGGCGTGGGCGCGAGGGCGGAACGCCAATGGGCGCCCAGCGCGTTGTCCAGAACCGGGTCGATCAATTCGATGGACGGTCCCCGGTCTCCCCCGCCGGAGGGCCAGGGAAACCCCAGCCGGTAATCGACCGTGTCGACGATGGATCCCTCGCCATCGCGGAGGACGATCTCTTCGCCGGAAGCCGAGAGTTTGCCCGCGCTGAACTCGTCGAAGGCCTGTTTTCCCCCGGTGAAGATCGAACCGAAGCGGCGGTCGAAATGAGCCTTGTTCTGGGCGAGCACCAGGTATTGCCCGGCGTCGAGCGAGGCGCCGCTGGGAAAAACGTAGGCGAATGCGCCGGAGAAGAACCAACCGCCGAGGCCGGCGGTCTCCGGGCCGGCGTTGTAAAGTTCCACGAATTGGACTTCCTCCGTCTTGTCAGCGGGTAGGTAAAGAATCTCGTGAATGACGACGTCCGGACGAGCGCCGGCAACGCCCGTTCCAAGGCAAAAAGCCGTGGCGATGGCGCGAAGGGTCGCGAACGGAGAGGCGGGGGGAGGCATCGGACGCCTTTATTTTACAAGGTTGTTCGTATTGGGGTCAATGGGGGTGGGTCTCGAAGCTGCGGAAACCGCGCCTTTGAGCTCCCGGAGACCGGGAGACCGGGGCTGCCGGAGGGGCTGCCGGAGGGGCTGCGTCAAAGTGGCGCTTGCCTGCGCTCGATGACGCTCCGAAGGTGAATTCGTTCATGTGTCCGAATCACCACGATGGCGGCGGGGTTGAATGCGCGATGGGCAAGGCAAATCCGTTGCTGGCGCTCCTAGTGGGCGGAGCTTTGCCCTTAGGCGGGGGGATGTCCGCACTTTTTGGGGAGACGAGCCCTGCAGCCGGCTTGGAGGCGGAGGCTTTGGATCTCGCGTTGGCGGCCGAATTCACACCGCTTTTGGCGAATTTCTGCTTCGATTGCCATGGGGAGGAGGTGCAAAAGGCGGAACTCAACCTGGAACGATACACCGCGGGCGGCGGGGGACCGGCCATCGAGGACCGGGACGTCTGGGAGGCGGTGCTGGACATGATTGAAGCCGGCGAGATGCCGCCGGATAACAAACCCCAGCCGATGCCCGGGGAGAGGGCGCGAATGGTGGAGCTTTTGGATGCAAAGATCAACTCGTTCCAGTGCACGGGACCGGTCAGCCCGGGCCGGGTGACGGTGCGGCGATTGAACCGGATCGAGTATCGCAACACGATCCGCGATTTGTTGGCGGTGGATTTCGATCCGGCTGATTTTCCGCCGGACGAGGTGGGATACGGTTTCGATAATATTGGCGACGTGCTTTCCCTATCGCCGCTGCAAATGGAGGGCTATTTGAATGCGGCGGAACAGATCGCTGCGCGGGCGATTGTCGACGGGGTTGCCGAATGGCCGCCGCGCCGGCGTTTGGAAGGCGAGACCCTCGAGAGTTTGGATGGCGAGCACGTGCGGGTCGAGTCGGGCCGGCTGATGGGGTTCTACCGGGAAGGAGCGGCGCGGGGTGTGGTCGAGTTAGACCAGGCTGGGGCCTACCTGATGCGCGTCCGGGCGCATGAGGATCCGGCGGGACCGGAGCGGGCCAAGATGGAATTGAGGGTCCAAGGGAATGCGGTGCAGACCTTCGATGTGGCGGCGACTGCGGACGAGCCGAAGGTCTATGAGCACCGGCTCGAGCTGGAAGGCGGGCGCCGGCAGATCGATCTGGCCTTTTTGAACAACTACAACAACAATCGGGACCGGGACCGCGACTTGCGCGGGGATCGCAATCTCTACGTCGACTGGCTAGAAGTGGTGGGACCCTTGGACGCGCCGCGGCCGGAGCTTCCAGCGTCGCACACTTTGGTGTTGCCCTCCGAGCCCAAGCGCGGCGGTGAACTTGCCCATGCGCGAATGATGTTGCGGCCCTTTATGAGCCGGGCCTACCGGCGGCCGGCTTCGAACGACGAAATTCGCCGTCTCAGCGCGCTTGTGGAAGAGGTGATGGATGGCGGGGGAACCTATCATGAAGGCATTCGTCTGGCCGTCGAAGCGGTGTTGGTTTCTCCGCATTTCCTCTACCGCTGGGAAGTGGATGAGGCGGACAGCCCGGGCGAAGGCGACGGGATTCCGGAGGGCGATGTGGCCTCGGGAGAGCCGGAGTTCGGCCGCGCGCTCAGTGGCTACGAATTGGCCGCGCGCTTATCCTATTTTCTGTGGAGCAGTCTGCCCGATGCGGAACTCTACCGCATCGCTCATGAGGGGCGGCTCGTCGAGACCGGCGCGCTCGAGGAGCAGGTCCGGCGGATGTTGAAGGATCCCAAGGCGCGTGCCCTGGTTGAGAATTTCGGCGGGCAATGGTTGCAGACGCGCAATTTGAGCACGGTGCGTCCGGACCCGGAAGCCTTTCCGGATTTTGACGATGCCTTGCGAGAGGCGATGCAAAAGGAAACGGAGCTGTTCTTCGCGGCGATCATGGAGGAGGATCGCAGCGTATTCGATTTCCTGGAAGCGGATTTTACTTTTGTGAACGCGCGGTTGGCCAGGCATTACGGGATGGAGCCGGTGGTAGGCGAGGAGTTCCGGCGGGTGAGTTTGGAACCGTCGGACCGGCGTGGGGGAGTGTTGACTCAGGCCAGCGTGCTGACGATCACTTCGCAGCCGACGCGAACGGCGCCGGTCATCCGCGGCAAGTACATCCTGGAACAGATCTTGGGCACGCCTCCCCCTCCTCCTCCTCCGGACGTGCCTGTTTTGGATGAGTCCAAACAGGCGGCAGAAACGGCTTCGCTGAGGGAGAGGTTGGAACAACACCGCTCAAAAGCCGATTGTGCGGGATGCCACAGCAAGATGGATCCGTTGGGCTTTGCCTTGGAGAACTACGATGGCATCGGGCGCTGGAGGGATTTGGACGGAAAATTTCCCATCGATCCCTCGGGCCAGCTTCCAACCGGAGAGGAGATTGCAGGCGTCGAGGACTTGAAAAAGGTGCTCCGGAGCCGGGAAGAATTCCTCCGCAATCTTACGGAGAAGCTGTTGACCTTTGGCCTGGGGCGTGGAATTGAGTATTATGACCGGTGTGTGGTGGACGACGCGGTCCAAGCTCTCCAAACGGGCGACTATCGCTTTTCCGTTCTCGTCAACCACGTGGTGACGAGCGATCCTTTTCGCCGGAGGAAACCCGAGGCGAACTGACCCGAATTCGATTCCTGGAAAAACCCTAACCAAAGAGCGAACCATGAACAATCACCTGGAGTCATCGAGGCGCGCCTTCTTGCGAGGGCTGGGTGCGACCATTGCGTTGCCGGCTTTGGACATCATGGCCCCGGTGGGCCGGGCCATGGCTGCGGCGGGAGGTTCGGCTTTCCCGGTGCGCCTGGGCTTTTTCTTCGTGCCCAACGGGGTGCATCTTCCTGACTGGACGCCGTCGGGGACCGGTTCGAATTTCGAGTTGCCCTACATTTTGGATCCATTGGCGCCGTTGAAGAACGATGTTCTCGTGTTGAGCGGCCTCACCCACGACAAAGGCCGCGCCAACGGAGATGGAGCCGGGGATCACGCGCGTTCCGCCGGGGTCTTTCTGACGGGCGCCCAGCCCTTGAAGAGCGAGGGATCGGAAATCCGGGCCGGTGTTTCCGCCGATCAGTTCGCCGCGGCGCATGTTGGCGGTCAGACGCGCTTTTCCTCTTTGGAACTTTCCATCGAGGAGGGCACTCCCTATGGGAAATGCGATTCCGGATACGGTTGCGCCTATTCCAACAACATCTCTTGGAGAGACGCGGCGACGCCTCTGGCCAAGGAGAACAATCCGCGCCGGGTCTTCGAGCGTTTGTTTTCGGGTGAACTTGCGGGCGAAGCGGAGAAGGGGCGGGCGCAGCGTTTACGGCAACGCAAGAGCGTGCTCGATTTTGTGTTGGACGACGCCAAGAGTTTGTCCGGCCGTTTGGGGCGCAACGACCAGTACAAGCTGGACGAGTACTTGAACTCGATCCGGGAGATCGAACAGCGCATTGAACGGCTCGAGAAGCCGGGGAGCCGGACCAGGGAGTTGGTGCAAGATCAGGAGATTCCGGCGGGGATTCCGGAGACCTTCCACGAACATCTCCGGTTGATGGGCGACATGCTCGTGCTCGCCTATCAATCCGACGTCACCCGGGTGGCGACCTTCATGTTCGCCAACGCGGGCAGCAACCGCAGTTACCGGGAGATCGGCGTGCCCAATGGTCACCACGAGCTGTCCCATCATCAGGGCAATCCCAAGAAGCACGCCAAAATCCGGGACATCAATCGTTATCATGTGGCGCAGCTTTCCTACGTCTTGCAGCGCTTGAAGTCCATTCCGGAGGGCGACGGGACTTTGTTGGATAACTGCTTGATCGTCTACGGCAGCGGCATCAGCGACGGCAACCGGCATAACAACGAGAACCTGCCCATTGTGTTGGCGGGCAAAGGCGGCGGAAGCGTGGACACCGGACGTCACGTCGGCTATCCGCAGGAGACGCCGATGTGCAATCTGCTGCTTTCCATGCTGCAGCGTGCGGGCGTGGGCGCCGGCCGGTTCGGGGATAGCACGGGTTCGCTGCGGCAACTTCAGGCTTGATGCGCAGCTTCGGGCATCCAGGCTGGAAGAACCTTCACCGGCGCGCCGGCGTGGTTTGCGTTTCCCTGACCGCCGTGGGGCTGTTCTGGGGGCTGGTCCGGGCGCCCGCCTTGCGTGCTGAAGACGACCCGGCGGCGCGGGTCCGGGCGCTGGCCGAGGAACTCAAAAGCGATGATGAGGAGGCACGGCGCAAAGCGGCCTACGAGCTGACGGCCCTGGGAAAGGAGGCGGAACCGGCGGTGGCCGCGCTGACCGATGCTCTGAGCGATTCCGACGCCCAGGTGTGGTTTCAAGCGGTGACGGCGTTGGCGCTGATCGGTCCGGGCGCCGAAACGGCCGCGCCTGTACTCATGGAAGGGCTTACGGGTGAGGGACGCGGGCGCGGGCGGTCGAGGCGGTCGAGAGAACAGGTCTGGTACCGCTCTGCTTACGCGTTGAGCCAGATCGGCCCGGCGGTGCTTCCGCGCCTGCGGGAGGCGACGCGCTCGGACGATCTGTGGATCAGAGCTGGCGCGGCCAAGGCCATCGGATGGCAGGGTCCGGCGGCGGCGGAGGCGATACCGGATTTGACGGCCTTGTTGGCGGACGAGCATCGCGACGTGCGCGCCGAAGCCCTCGAAGCCATGGCGGAAATGGGAACGGCGGCCGTCGCCGCGCTGATTCCCGTGCTCGGTCACGAGCAGGCGGCGGCCCGCAAGGCCGCGACGGAAGCCCTGGGGATACTCGGCGAGGAAGCGGTGGCGGCCCGAGAATCGCTTTTTCAGCTTTGGCAAGAGGAGACCGATCCTGAATGCCGGGCGGCGCTGCTGACGGCGTTGAGGCGCACGGGTTTTGATCCGGCTGAGTTGGCGGTGATCCTCGAGACCGTATTGCGAGAAGAAGATGGGCCGGCGCGCGACGCCGCCGTGAACAATCTCATGGTGCTTCCAGAGGCGAAACGGACGGCCGTCCCGCTGGTGGCCAAGCTTTTGAAATCGCCGGAGGTCAGAGACCGTTCCACCGCAGCCCTGATCGCCGGGAGATTGGGCGCAGCCGCGGCGGAAGCGGCGCCTGATTTGATTGCATTGGCGTGCGCGAGCAACGAGCGAGAGGAACCGGGCGAGTCGCCTTACCGGACGGCGCTGCAGGAGATGGGTTGGGCCGCCTGGCCGGCGGTCTGTGCCGCCGTGGCCGAAGAGGATCTTGCGCTGATGGACGACGAACATTGGGCGGTGGAATTCACCAGGAGCTTGGCCCTGAGCGGCGTGGAGACCTTGGCGGGGGCCTTGTCCGGCGAAGGGCCCCAGGTTCGGCTCCTCGCCCTCCAGGGCCTGAGGCCGGTGGCGCGACAGGCGCGAGAAGCTTTCGAGGCCGTCGCGAGCCAGATCGAGGATCCGGAAGCGCGGATCCGTTCTGTGGCGTTGCGCACGGCCGCGGCGATGCGGCCGGAGGGCCGGAAGCTGCACGCCCTCTTGCAGAGAGGATTCGAGGATGACTCGGCCGAGGTTCGGGTAGCCGCGGTTGCCGGAGTGACCCTCCTCGATTCCGATCCCGAAGTCATCCTTCCGCTACTGCTCACGGCCATATCCGATGTCGAGCCTTCGGTGCAGTTGGAAGGAATCCGTGCGCTGGGTGATTTGGGAGCGGATGCGGCCGGGGCGTTGGATCTGCTGCGGGTATGCATTCGGGAGGGCAACGCCGAGGCGCGGATCGCCGCTCTGGAAACTCTGGCTTCGATTGGAAGCGGCGCTGCCGGAGCGGCCGAGGAAGCAGCGGTCTGTCTGGAGAAGGGCACACCCGGACTGCGCTCGGCGGCTTTGGCGGCCTTGGGGGGGATGGGCCGGGCTGCGGAACGTCATCTGCCTCTGGTCGAGTCGTCCTTGGACGACGAGGAAACGGCGGTGCGTGCGGCTGCAGTGGCGGCTCTGGTGCGCATGGAACCGGATCGGGAGAAGGCGTTACCGCGCTTGGAACATGCCCTGTCGGACGCTTCCTTCGAAGTCCGAAAGCCGGCGCTGGAGGCTTTGGGAGAGATGGGAGAGGCGGCTCGCCCGGTCGCGGAGAAACTCTTCGCCTTGTTGGGAGAAGACGCGGACCGGCCGCTGGCCATGCGGGCGATCCGGGAAATCCGGCCGCGCGAGGCCGCGCTTTACGTCTCCGTGCTGGAACATAAAGAGGCGGAAGTGCGCCAGTTTTCGTGTGTGGCCTTGGGCCGTTTGGGCAGCGATGCCGAACAAACGGTGCCGGAGCTTCGGAAGCGCTTGAGAGACGAGTACGATTTTGTGCGTGATGCGGCCCGGGAGGCGCTGCGGAGGATCGAGGGGAGGTCGTGACGTGATCTTGGCGGCGAGGCGATCCGTTGGAAAGCGGCGCCGGTTGCCGGCCCCGCCAAGACGAATCCCGGCGGGGCCGGAACCGATGCCGGCCGCGCCGGCGAGGTTCGGAGTGGGAACATTGCTTTGCTTGTGGATGAGTGCGCTGCCTTTGCTTGGCGCGCCGGGCAACCTGGTGCCTGAGGCCGCACACGCAGACGACTGGGTGGAACGATTGCGGGAAGTGGATCCGAGGTTTTGGGTCCTGGCCGCAGTAGTGCTCTTGGCGTTTGCCGGATTTTTCCAGAAGGCCCTGCGTTTTGTGGCTCGCTTTGCTCTGCTGGTGTTGGCTTTGGGAGGAGTGTACCTCGCCTACGTGGTATGGAGACATTCGGAGGGCTCGTTTGAACAGGGATTGGAGTTTCTGCACGACCTCGGCGCCGGAGGCGACGCGGCGGACCAGCGGGAAGCGTTTTCCCGCGCAGGAGAGGCGCTCGATCTCCTCCTCGAGGAGGCCCGGGGCGAAGGGGCTGCTTCCTACCGGCAGTTGCTGGACGAAGCGGCGGGATTGCTCGAGGATCGCATCGGCT
>DATKCT010000069.1:0-67050 GCA_035513055.1 Verrucomicrobiales bacterium
GAGCTGTGGGCCGAAACGGGCCGGAGGAATCACTCCGGGGCGGAGGAAGCTGCGTCCGCTGCCGCGACTGGAACGGAGTGAGCCGGTCCCCGGCTTTCTGGGCGGGGGATTGGGATTGTGAGGTGATCGAAAAGGGCGAATGCTCCGCACCCGAAGGTTCCGCCGCCGCCTCATCTTCGTCTGGGAGTTCGACCACGCTTACTTCATCCTCTTCTGCGGCGAAGCCGGAGGAATCGGGAGGAGGGAGAATTTGCGGGAGTGAGGGCGGTGGGGTGCGCGGCTCGACAGCCGTCGCCGCGGAGCGGAGCTGGGCGGCCGCCGAAGCGAGTTGACGGAGGGAGCTGGAGCGGTCTAAAGAACTGGGCGGCGGCAAATCCAGCCAAGGAACGCCGTCGCCCGCCTGCTCCCGTAGCTCGGACTGACTTAGGGACTGAGGGCTTCCTATCCATGGGCCAGGTTCCGAGAATGGGTCGGCGGGCGCGGTTTGAGCCGGCTGATCCGGGACGGTTTCGCTTTCTGAAAGTGCTGGTGGAGCTAACCAGGGGCTCGCAGCGGGGGAGGAAGGTTGCGGAGCGGGAACGGAGTCACATGCCAGGCGAGCGGGCGGCGATTCCGGCTCCGGGAGGTCGTGGGAAGCCGGGGAAATCAGGAGTGGGCGGGTGAGGCGAACGGCTTCTCGCGCGTGGATCGAGCCCCGAAGCGTGAGGATGACGCCAGTCAGATCCGCGGGCGGCGACTCGACCTCGGTGGAGGCCGGGCCGGAAGGCGCAGGTGTGGGGTGGTCAGAAGAACCCTTGGTGGGAGGGGAATCCATGGCGGCGGAGGCGAGGTGAGGGGGAGCGACGTTCGACCGGGCGGCGCCCTCGAATCCTTGCGGCTCCGGCCGGGCCGGTTCCGGGAATGGCGAGAGCGCTTCCGGGGTTGGCACAGGTGGGGCGTTAAGGGGATCGAAAGAGTGATTCCGGCTCTCCGGCGGAAGCTGCCGTTGGGAGTCGAAAGGCGGCGGTTGATTCCGGAAGAGGCGTTTTCCGGCATAGGCGGCTCCGCCGAGAGCCATGAGCTTGACCAAGGTGTTGCGGCCTCCGCTGGCGACGACGCCAAGAGCGAGCCCGGCCAATCCGGCGGCAGCCATTTTCCCGGGACTCCGGGGAGGCACGGGAGGTGAAAGCGGATCGGGCTGAGGGGTGTCTGAAGGGGTGTTGGCCGACATCGCAGGTGGGCCGGTTCGAGCCCGCATTTCTCACACCTTTTCTGCGGCGGAGTAGTGCGCTCCATGATGACAGCGTTGCGCTTGCCTCGAGCTTGAACTGGGTCTCCTCACCCAGCTCCGCGCTCTCGGCGGCGCGCGTCTTGTCAGTATGGGGCTCGCCACGCCTCGCGACGAGGGGCCGTGAGAAATACGGGTTAGATCGTAGAATGCAACCCTTGCGCTGGCAACCGGGGAATCGGACGAGCGCCCGCCGCGCACTGTCTATGCGCCGATCGGGACAAGGAATTGGCGTTGAACGTTTTCATGGTTTTGGAATCAACGGCCAAGGGAAGCCGGAGGCTCTTGGACTGCGGCGAGAATCGCCGCTCTCTTTTGAGGCGTCTCGCGCCTTGAACTGGAGTAAGGATTGCTCGCGAGTTTTTGCCGACCTATTTCGCAAACGCCACAATAAGCAGCGCCCGCGGCGAGGCGTGAGGCGACCCGGCGGCCGGTCAGACAGCAATTGGCCGCGCTCGCGCTTCGCATACGCTTTCTGAGATCGAGAGACGGAGAAGTGTTGCGGCGCGGGCTGGGAACCACGACTGTCAGGCTCATGTGGAGAAGGTCGCTGCTTTTCTTGCTAGGCGTTTCGGCGTTGATGGGGATGGCCGGTTGGGGCGTGGAACAGGGGGAAGCGCGATCCGGCGCGGGCCTGGACCCGAGTGCGGCCCCGATGCGGGCGTTGATTGAACGTTTCACCGAGGACTCCGCGATCTTCGCGCGGGCCCATCCTTCCGCCTTCGATCCGCAGCAACGCGAACGCCGCCTGGGTTTCCTTGCGGATTGGAGCGCCCGGCTGACGGAAGTGGATTTCGACGCATTGCCGGCTGATGGAAGAATCGACTATTTGCTGTTGCGCGACTACTTGAAGTTCGAGGGCAGCGACCTGGATTATCAGGGGCAGCAGATTGAGCAATTGGGCGAGTGGATTCCCTTCGCGGGGCGAGTCGTCGCCTTGGAATCGCGACGGCGTGCCATGACCCGGGTGGAAGGACGCTGGGCCGCAGGGGAGTTGGACGCGCTGGCGGAGGAAGTCATCGACGCGAAACGCGCCTTGGAGGCGCGTTTGACTGAGGCGGGAGAGATATCGATGGCGGATCGGCTGGCCGCTCACCGGAGCGCGCGGACGACCGAGCGCATGCGAGAGACGTTAGGACAATTTGACCGGTTTCATCGCGGCTATGATCCCGAGTACGACTGGTGGGCGGGCAAATCCGCGGAACAGTGCGCGGCGGCGATGGAAGATTATATCCGCTGGCTGCGGGAGAAGGTGGCTGGGATTGCGGAAGATGAGAGGGACGGCGCGGTCCTGGGGGATCCGGTGGGTCGAGAGGCGCTTGAGCGCATGTTGCGGCGGGAATGGATTCCCTACACGCCGGAAGAATTGTTGGACGTGGGATGGGCGGAGTACCGCTGGTGCGAGCAGGAAATGAAACAGGCGGCGGAGCAGCTTGGTTTTGGGGAGGACTGGAAGCGGGCGCTCGACCAGGTCAAGGCGCTGCATGAGGAACCGGGTAACCAACCGGCCTTGATCCGGGAGCTGGCGGAAGAGGCGGTCCGTTTCCTCCAAGAGCGCGAATTGGCGACCATTCCTCCGTTATGTCTGGAAACGTGGCGCATGGAAATGATGTCGCCGGAACGTCAGAAGGTGAATCCCTATTTCACCGGGGGAGAGGTGATATCGGTGTCGTTTCCCACGGAGGCGATGGATTACGACGACAAGTTGATGAGCATGCGGGGAAACAACCGCCACTTTTGCCGGGCTACCGTTCATCACGAACTCATTCCCGGACACCACTTGCAGTTATTCATGGGCAAACGCTACCGGGCCTACCGCGCGCCTTTCCGGACGCCGTTTTTCGTAGAGGGCTGGCCCTTGTATTGGGAGATGTTGCTGTGGGACTTGGGTTTTGCGCAGTCGGCGGAGGACCGGATGGGGATGTTGTTTTGGCGGACCCACCGCTGCGCTCGCATCGTTTTCTCTCTGAGCTTTCACCTCGGCAAGATGACGGCGGACGAAGCCATTGACTTTTTGGTCGAGAAAGTGGGGCATGAGCGGCGCAACGCCGTCGCGGAAGTGCGGCGTTCGGTCATCGGAAGTTACGAACCTCTCTATCAAGCTGCTTATATGCTGGGCGGATTGCAGATCCGGGCCTTGCGCGGCGAACTGGTGGGTCCGGATCGACTAACGGACAAGGCTTTTCATGACGCGATGCTGCGGGAGGGGGCGATACCGGTGGAACTGATCCGGGCCATGCTGTCGGGGGAGGAACTCAAGCGGGAGTCGAAGCCGGTTTGGCGATTTTACGGCGACCCTCCGAAGAATGCGGGGCCGGAGAAATGACGGCGCAGCGCCCTTCCTGCGGAGGGCGCTGAGCCGGGCCGTGGGACGATCTTCGAGGTTGGGTCTCCGGCCGTCCAGTCGAACCTCAAGGGGCCATGGAGGACGCCGGTGGGCCGGCGCTTCTGCGGAGGGGCTCGCGCAAAAAAAAAGGGAAAGGTCGAGGAGCATTGACGGTGCGATCTGCAGTCCCAGGCATTCCTTATTGCTGACGCTCGACCGGTTCATGCAGATGTCAGCTTGACAAGTCGGCGATCGAATGTCGGGTGGGGCCCCATGGATTGCTTCCTCCGTCTTCGCCTCTTGGCGCTGGTCATCGTCACCGCCTTTGTCACTTCTCATTCGCACGCACAGAGCATCCCGGATGGGATTGCCGGCCCTTCGGGCAGCGGGTTAGAACCCGGATTCCGGGTGCGATCCGTCCAAGGCCCGACGGCTCCGGAGGACCAGAACAGCGGATTGCCGGTGACCCTGAACCGGGGCATTTTCCAACTCAACGGGACGCTGACCGATGACAGCGGCGCTCCTTTGGCGAACGAGGCTCAGGCGGGTCCCAACGACGACGGTTCTTTCACCGTCGAGACAATCAATTTCGAGCGGACGGCGCTCGACGAGAGCGAGGGACCGGTCACCAACTTCCCGGACAATGCCCTTTTCCCTGGAATTCCGGGACCTACGGCCCACACGACCAACTTCACCACGGAAGTCTTCGCCTTCCTGGAACTTCCAGCGGGCGAGCACACGTTCGGCGGTCAGGTTTGGATCGAGCGCACCGACACAATCGGGACTGATTTCTTCGTCGCGTTGACGGGGAGCAATCCTCGCGATTTCTTTTCGACACAGTTAGGACAGTTCGTCAAGTCGCCCGACGCCCCTCCTTTTTCTTCGGTCCCGGACGATTACGAGTTCACCTTTACGGCTCCTGAAGACGGTCTCTATCCGTTCCGGCTCGTCTTTGTTCAGGACGTCCGGGGCGCCGCGCTCGAGTGGTATTCGGTGGACGAGGCGAGCGGGGACAGGATCCTCATCAACGACCCCGCCGACCCGCGGGCCGTTCAGGCCTTTCAGGGCAGCACCGCGGTCAATCACAACCATCCCTACATCGCCGAGGTGCGCCCGCAGCCCGGATCATCGGGGATCCCGGCTGGGGATAAGATCGAGATTCTCCTGATCGACGACGCCGCATTGGTGGCTCAGAACTCGATCGAACTTTTTCTCAACGGCGTTGAGATCACCGACGACTCAGACATCAGTTATACCGGGGGACGGACCAGCATCAGTTATCAGCCCAATCCGGCGCGCACGGACCTTGGAAATGCGGTCCGATTGGTCTACAGCGACACAGCCGGGCGCAATTTCGAGCGGGAATGGGAATTCGAGATTTCCGGCGGCGTCGGCGTGACCATCGTCACGGGGCAATGGGACTTCAATGACGGCGATCTGAGCGCAACGGAAGGCCGCGATCTCGAGTATCTCTCGGACTTAGCGCGGGATGAAACGCAGTTCGGCTCGACCACGGATTTTGGCATTGCTGATTTCGAGGATGGCCCCGGAAACGTGATGTTTGTTCCCGAAACGGTCAGCAACCGCATCGGCTACGTGATGTATCACGGGATGGGCCCTAACGGAGGCGGCACGCTGGTGAACCAATACACGCTGTTGATGGATGTCATGATCTGTCCGGCGGGCCCTGGCGCGGCGGGGATCATCCAAATCGACTCTCCGCGGTGGACGGGAGAAGGAGAAATTCCCAACAGCGGCGACAGCGATTATTTCTGGCAGGGCAACAACATGGGGCAAGGCACCGGAGGCTACAATGGCACCGGGATTTTCACTCCCGACGAGTGGCACCGCATTGTTTTCGCGGTGGACCTGGCGGCCGATCCGCCGTTGGTCACAAAGTACGTCGACGGGATTAAACAGGATGATTGGGTGCAGCGGAATATCGACCAGGAACGCCGGGCCCTTCACGCGGAGTATGCCATCCTTTTCACCGATGGGGATCAGGACGAACAGCGGTGCTGGTACGTCAACAGCGTTCAGATTCGCGAGGGCAAGATGGCGGACATCGAGATCGAGTTGCTGGGCGGTCCCACCGCCGACGGGCTCCCGGTCTCGAGCTTTGACGATCCTAACCTCTCCATCCGGCGCCGCAACATTTTTGGAGAGTTAGGGCAGAATCCGGGACTTCAGACACGAGGAATCATCGCCTACAACAGCGGCGAAAGCGCCGATCTCGTCATCGAGAGCGCCACGCTGACGGGTCCTGAGCAAGCTTTCTACAATGTGGTCTCCATTCCGGGGCCGCTGGCTCCGGCCACGGAGGGAAGTATTGTCGTGGAGTTCGATCCACAAGGTGAATCCCGTCTCTTCGAGGCGACCTTAGAGGTGGCGAGCAACGACGCAGGCGATCCGCTCATCACCGTCGACCTGAGCGCGCGGGTCGACAGCGCTGCCGGGCTGGTGGCGCACTACCGCATGGATGAGACGGAAGGCGATGTGATGGTGGATTCTTCAGGTCAGCGCTACGACGGCTCCTACGGGGCCGCGGGAACGGGATCGTTCGAACTCGGCCAGAGTGGACTCGCCACTGGAAACGCCGTGCGCTTCAGCGACGGCGGCTCGGCCGCGGATGGCGGGGGCGGATTTGGTCAATTGGCGGCTGACGCCAGTATTCCGTCGCTGCAAAGCATGACCCTTTCGATGTGGGTGGAACAGGATCCCGCGGATCAAGGCGCCTCGATGCTTTTGGCCAAAGGGGTGGCAGCGGGCGATCCCTTCGCTCTCGCCACCAATGTTGTGGGAGAAAGCAACCCGGTGCTCTGGTTTGTCCAAGAAGCCCCGATCATCCAGACCGAGCCGGTGCTGAACACCGGGCAGACCCATCACGTGGTGGTGACGCATCTGGACGAGAACGGCTTGGCGCCGGGCGCCACGCGCACTCGGGTTTACGTCGATGGTCAACTCGTGGACGAAGTCCTCGAACCGAGCGGATACGAGGATGTGGCTCCATCGGTCATTCAGATCGGCGCGCTCAACGGCGGGTTCGGATTCACCGGAGTCATCGATGACGTGCAGATCTACTCGCGCGAATTATCGGACGAGGAAGTGGCCTTTCTTTTCAACAATCCGGGAGAGCCGATCTCCTCGACAGGGCCGGGCGCGCAGTTTTACCCGATTGCTTCGATCACCTCTTCCACGGCGGGCGACGATCTCTTCCCGGTGTCGAACCTGATTCAGGGACCGGGCGTTGGCTTCAGTGGCCAGGCGCCGTTCGAGAAGCTGATCAGCGGCGATACCGGCAACTGGGTGACCGCGGCGCCCGGCGGGTTTCCTTCCGACTACATCGCCGTGGCCGGCATGCCGGTTCTGACTCTCGATTTGGGCAGCGACGTCTTGCTCTCAGAAATCAGCGTGTGGGGATACGATTCCAGCAATGCCAACGGGGCGAGCGCATTCCAGCTCCGGTTCGCCACTGCCGCGGAAGGCCCAGAGGGTTTTGGGACTTCGATCGCCTACTCGCCGGCCTTCAACCTCAGCAACGATGACTCGAATCAGCGACAGAGTCATCTTTTCGAGCAGGGCGTAACGGCGCGGTATGTCGAGTTCACGGTCACCGACAACCACTTTGTGGCGCCCGGCGACGGCAGCGGCGGGGAAACGCCCGGCGGCGACCGCGCCGGTCTTGGCGAGATTGCTTTCGAGATTCTCGAGGAATCGCCGCCCGTGAATATCCTGGTCAATGGATCGTTCGAGGAGCCGGTGCTCGGAAACATCAACACCAACAACTTGGGCACGGTCCCCACCGGTTGGAGCCAGACCGGAGCGGACGCCACGTGGAACATGATCCGGAACGACGGCACGCCCTATGCCAGCGGCGTCGATATGGCCGCGGATGGTTCGCAGATCGTCGATCTGAACGGCGTTTTTGACCTGTTCCAAAACTTCACTCTCACAGGGCCGTCTAATGTCACGTTCGGCGCTTCGTTCGCCAATCGCGAGGGGCACGACGGCTCGGCGCCATCGACCGTAGGCATTTACGACGCTACCGGCGCAACCCTGCTTTCCCCGCTGGTTTCCGTGGATACCTCCGCCGATCCGACGCCTTCGGAAGTTTGGAGAGCGGGTGAAGCCACGGTGATGAATTTGCAGCCAGGCGAATACCAACTGCGCATCGCCTTGAATAACTTCAACAATGTGGACGCCGTGTTCGCGCATGTCTCGCCGGGAGTGATCATTCCCGGAGAAATCGATTCGGATGGGGATGGCGTGTCCGACGCCGCGGAAGCCGTGGCCGGGACCGATCCCAACGACGCTTCTTCGTTCCTCCGGGTGACTGCAACGAATCGTGCCGGTGGCGCCCAAACAATCGAGTGGTCGTCGGTCGAAGGCAGATCCTACGATGTCGCGTTCTCCGAAGACTTGATTACTTGGACCAGGATCAACGAGGCGCCCATCGCTGGAGTGGATGGTGTAACCTCCTTCGAGGATACCGTCGACCGCGGCCCCAACGGCCACTACAGGGCGGTGGTCCTTCCTTAGATTGGAGAGGACGGGGTGTGGTGAAGACGCCCGTTTTCCGGGTTCCTCACACTGATGAACGTTTCATGGGCGTTCTCAGTCTCATCTGGTATGCTCCCGCCGCCTCTCGTCCTCCTTGATGGCGGGATCATCGAGCGGCATTGTAGGACTGGACTCGACCCCGCATGCCCATCGATCCTCTCGTCGACCCTTACGTGCTCCTTGGGCGCGTCGTCACCATGAGCCGGAATCCGGCTCCGGAAGGTGTAGTCGGCGACGGCGCGATCTACATCCGGGACGGAACGATTCACGCCGTTCTGGAGGAGAAGGACCCGGCTCCGGCCGGGTTCGAGAATGCCGGGCGGTTGCGTGTGGGCGGGACGATCTACCCCGGTCTCATCGAATTGCACAATCATTTGTCCTACAACGCCATCCCGCTCTGGCAGGTTCCCCGCACGTACATGCACAGCGGGCATTGGCAGGGCACCGACGAGTACAAGGCGAACGTGACCAAACCGGCGATGGTGCTGGCGAACACGGCGGGCAATGCGGAAGCCCTGGTGCGCTTTGTCGAGTGCCGCAGCCTATTTGGCGGCGTCACCACATCGCAGGGGATCACGCTTCAGGCGAATTCCGGGATCCGGAAGCTTTACCGGGGACTGGTGCGCAACGTCGAAGCGCCGGACATCCCCGGGCTTCCCAGCGCCAAGCCGAAGATCGGAGCGCCGGACAAAGACCTCGAAGTCTATGTCGAGAAGCTCAGGGCGGCTCCGCGATGCTATTTGCAGCACCTGAGCGAGGGCATCAACGATGGGACGCACAACAGCGCGCTCAAGCAGTTCACCGGTCTCCAGCGGAGTGACGGAAGCTGGGCCTTATTCCAGTCGTTATGCGGCGTGCACAGCACAGCGTTGCGACCCGGGGATTTTGCGGTGCTGGCGGCACACGGCGCTTCGATCGTTTGGTCTCCGCTGAGCAACTACCTGCTCTACGGAGGCACGACCGACGTGAGATCGGCCAAGGCGGCGGGAGTTCCGATCGCACTGGGCTCGGATTGGTCTCCGAGCGGCAGCAAGAATCTTCTGGGCGAAGTCAAGGTGGCCGCCATCATCAGCGAGGAGCTGGGTCAACTTTTCACCTTTAGGGAGTTGTGCGAAATGATGACCGTTACGCCGGCCCGGATTTTGGGCTGGGACGCCAAGCTGGGAAGCATTGAAGCCGGCAAGCTGGCCGATCTGATTGTGGTCGACGACGCGACCGGCGATCCGTTCGAACATTTGGTCAACGCTAGGGAAACGAGCCTCACTATGGTTATGATCGGGGGCATACCGCGCCTGGGTCAATCCCGGGTGATGAAGCGCTTTGGAGCGGCCGGTCTCGAGGAAGTTCAGATTGGACGCTCGAAGCGGATCTTGGACTTGAGGACCCAGCCGGGAGATGTGGATCTCGTATTCACGCTCGCCGAGGCGAAACAGAAGTTGGCCGATACGCTCGCCAACCTCCCCATGCACGCAAGCGATCTCGATGACGCGATCGCGGTGGGTTGGACGCCGGGCGTCGAATTGACCGCATCGGGTTTGAGCGAGGATCTCATGCCGGCAGGCTGGACAGAGCCGAAACACCGGGTCGTCCTCGAATTCGAGGAAGAAGCCGGTGAAAGCGCGTTTATCGCCGCCTTGAGAGCAGGCGATCTGGCCGACTGGGTCGCGCCGATGGAGCTGGAAGGGATGACAGCGGCGGACGACCCGAAGTTCTTCCGGAAGCTGATGGCATCGGTGAATCTTCCCCAGTTTATCAAGGAAAAGCTTCCGGCGCGGCACGGTCTAACGCTTGCGGCGCCTGGCGAAGGCGAATTGAACGTCGAGAACTCCTCCGGACACCTGGTTGCGCGCCCGGAGGATTCCATCGAACTCCGGCGCTACCTCGACGAGAAGACGCGGTTGGACGACGAGTCCCGAAAACGCATCATTGAACAGGCGATCCTGTTGCTGGATCGTTATTATGTCCATCTGCCCATGAAGCGCACGATGCACGCCGTCGATCCCGTGCAACGCCTTCGCAATCTGGATCACGAGCTGCAGCAATCCCGGGGGAACCCGATGTCGGATCTGGACTTTCATCGGGAGATGATCAGCGTCTTTGACTCGCTGCGCGATCTGCACACCTGCTATCGGTTGCCCCGGCCCTTTCGCGGCAAGGTGGCGTGGCTTCCCTACCTAATCGAGGAGTGCGCCGGCGAGGACGGCGTCAGGCGATTCATCATCTCGAAGGTTGTCGGCGAGCCCGTCCAAGACCGGTTCAGACCGGGCGTCGAGGTCCTTTATTGGAACGGTGTTCCCATCGAGCGTTATGTCCGCGCTTTGGCCCGGAGGATGCCGGGCGGGAACGCTGCCGCGCGACGCGCTCGGGCCATGAATTCGTTAACCCTGCGATCGCTGACGCGGGGGCAGATTCCGGATGCCGATTGGGTCACGCTGACTTACAGAGCCGCAGGCGGCGACGAACGCGAATACAGGCAGGCTTGGCTCCTCTTCGAGCCCCGCATGGGGTATCGCAATCTGTCTCCCGAAAATTTCGGATTGGTCGCGGCCAGTGGTCTCGGTCTCGACGATCACACCGACGACCTCCAACTGGCAAAGAAGGCGCTGTTTGCCTCGGCCCAGGTTATCGAGGAGGAGCGTCTGCAAGCGGGAGGCGACTTGAAACCCGCTCGCGGGAATGATATCCCGAGCAGGCTTCCGACGACCTTCAGGGCACGTCACGTCACGGGCCCCAACCGCAAAAAGTATGGTTATTTGAGGATATTCAGCTTCAACGTCGACGACGCCGACTTGTTTGTGGACGAATTCGAGCGGCTGCTCGGCGAGTTTTCGCAGAACGGTCTCATCATCGACATTCGAGGCAACGGCGGCGGGCTCATCCATGCCGCGGAACGCGCCCTCGAACTGCTGAGCCCAGTGCCGATCGAGCCTGAACCCGCCCAGTTTATCAATACACCGGCCACGTTGCGACTCTGCCGGGCCCATGGCGAATCCGTGCGCCTTCCCGGATTGGCGCTCAAGCCGTGGCTCAGGTCGATGGAACGATCGGTCGCCAGCGGCGCAACCCACTCGCTCGGTTCTCCCATGACCCCGCCCAAAGACTGCAACCGGCGCGGGCAGCAATACCAAGGGCCGAAGGTTTTGATTGTGGACGGTCTTTGCTACAGCGCGGCGGACATGTTTGCCGCCGGCTTCAAGGATCATGGGATCGGACTCATTGTCGGGCTGCACAGCAGCACCGGCGCCGGCGGTGCAAATGTCTGGTCGCACCGGCTCCTGCAATTCCTTTCTGTAGACGAGCCGGATCACGGAGGATTCCGGCTGTTGCCGCAGGGCGCCGATCTGCGAACAGCCATTCGGCGCACTCTTCGCGTGGGTCTGACGGCAGGCGAGCTGGTTGAAGACTTCGGGATCGAGCCGGACACTCTTTACACGATGACGCCCGAGGATGTCCTCCACGACAATGACGCACTGATTCAAGCAGTGATCGAGGAACTCAGCAAACTCAAGCTGCGCCGGGTGTTCGCGAAGAAGACGGGATTGGGACTGCGCATCGACTCACCCGGCTCCGATTTCGTGCAAGTGACCGCCCGAGGGCGGCCCGTCGGCACGCTGGGCCTCGACGAGGCAGGGCGCGCCCTGCTGAGCCTGCCTATCCCCGGTGTTCATGGGGATGAACTGGAAATTGTTGCTTTTGCCGCCTGGCAACCGGTCGCTCGCACCCGGGTGGCGCTCTGACCCGCATTTCTCATACCCTTTCTGCTGTGGCGCGCTGCGCCTCATCCTGCCTACGTTCCGCTTGCCTCGGGCTTGAGCAGGGTGTACTCACCCAGTTCAGCGTCCCCGGCTGCGCGCGGCGTTGCCGTCGCTGCGCTCCGCCCTTCGGGCAGCCCCAGAGGGGCTGGCTGTCTCGCTTCGCTCGGCTGGCAGTAAGGGGTTCGCAGCGCCTCGCGACGCAACGGTATGAGAAATGCGGGCTAGAGACACAGGAGGAAGAACAACAAAATGGCAATCGGGAGCTTCGATGGATGGGTCAACGCCGCTCACCGCGGCAAACCGGCATCTGAACTGGTCCAGCTTGATGTGGATGCGCTCCACGGCGTATCGGCGGGCGACAAGCAGCATTTGGAGGACGCCTTCGGGATCAAGACCATCGGCGATCTCGCCTCCAACCGGTTTTTCCGGGCCGCGGCGCGCATTGCTGAGGATGACGCCGGCATCGGCCACGATCCCGGACCGGACGCGGGCTGGTCGAGTTTCTTCGCCCGCGCCCCGTTAGCGATTTACCAGGCGCTTCCGAATGATTTCCGGCTGGACTTCGGTCCGGTCTATTATCGCGGCCGGCTGGACGGAACGGCGCGCGTTCTCGTCGTTGGCCAGGATCCGGCGGCCAACGAACTCGTTGGACACCGGGCCTTCGTTGGGGCGTCGGGTCAGCGCGTACAAGGGTTCCTGAGGCGCATTGGAATCCGCAGAGACTACCTGATGGTGAACACATTCCTCTATCCGGTGTTCGGCCAGTTCTTTGGGAGTCTGGCCGCCCTCACGGAAGAGCCCGGCATCCTTGGATTTCGCAATGAGATGCTGGACAGGATTGGAGTGGAGAACCGGCTCGAAGCAGTCGTCACCGTGGGCAATGCGGCCAAAGATGCCGTCGAGCGGTGGCCCGGCTCCGCCGGACTCGAGGCGCGGCACATCACACACCCATCGGCGTTGGACCACGGTCCATTGCTTGCTAACTGGAACGAAGGGCTGATCGCGCTGCGCAACGTCGTCAAACCGGAGGCGGGCGCGGTTGCGGACAACGCGATCTATGGAACCGATTGGGCGGACGCCGATCACGAACCGGTTCCGAGGCGCGACCTGCCTTTCGGGATGCCGGAGTGGCACGGCTTGGGCAGCCGCGCGACGCGCGCCAGGAAACCCGATAATTCGACGGACCACAAGCGGATCGTCTGGGCGGCGCCTTGAGCGGATGATGCGCCTAGTGTGGTGTTTGCGAAATAAGTAGACAAAACAAGTTTTTCGGGAGTGAGAAGATTTGCTCGCTTCGCTCGAGTTTTTTTAGAGCGCTGGTTAGGAGCGCGGGCAGGGGTGATCGCGCAGAAAGCGCAGCACGGCGAGATACACGGCGTTGTTGCCGCCGCGGCCGAGGATCTGGCTGACCAGCGCGGCGGAATCATCCGGTTGCAGGGGGAAGAGACTGCGCGACGCCTGTCCCCAGAGCCGGGAGGTCCGTTCGACGAAGCGGTCACCGCGGGCGAGGCGGAATTCGCCATGGGGGGACTCGAGGGTTACTTCAAGCAAAGCGCCTGGTTCCGGCCGGGCGACCAAGTCGCATTCGATCTGGGACCCGGGGGCGGAACGGAGCCGGAGAGTCTGGCCTTTCCAGCCTGAACAGATCCAGCCGGTCCGGGAAGCGATCCAGGCTAGGAAGAGCTGAGCCATGGCGGCTCCGTCAGGACCGTGCACGACTTGGACGCGTTGGATTTCATCAAGCTGGGTCCTTGCTTCGGGTTCTTCGAAGCAGGCCGCCAAGGCGAGCCGAAAGGCGAAGGTGCGAGCCCAGGTGAAGTCGTGGAGAATGAAGGGTTTGTGGCGGCGATGGTGGCGGTCGAGAAGTTGAAGCACGCAGCGCCGGGGATTGGCCCAGCCGGAGCTGTCGAACAGAAAGCGGTCGATGTGCCGGGACAGAGGAGAAGTGAAATGCTCATTGAGATCGCCTTGCCACCAGAAGACTAGGGGCAGATCGGAGAGAAGATGGGGGAAAACGATGCTGGCGATATCGGATGGGTTGAACCCGCGGACGACGAAGGTGATTTGTTCGCTGCAGATGGAACTGCGGCTCTCGCGGTCATAGGCGCAATGGGCGGTGACCCAGGCCCGGGCTTCACGGCGTGCTTGATGTGGGGGCGCGCAGACGAGGAGGGCGCGACAGGCGTGTTCGCGAGCGATTTGAGAGAGGATGACCGTGTTGGATTCGAGGCTGTCCTCCTGCTGGGTGTAAAGGACGAGGTTGTAGAGCGAGGCGCGACAGGAGGTCTCGCTAGCCTCCCAGGATTCCCGGAGGTAGGATTCGATTTTGGAGACGGCGACGGGCTGACCCGACACGGCGGGAATCGGGGAGATGGGGTTGGCCATGGCGCTGAAGGGGGCGGGAGTCCGGATCAGAGGCGGCGCCAGCGGCGGCCGTCGCGGTCGACGAGGGCATCGGCTTCTTCGGGGCCCCAACTGCCCGCGGGATAATGGGCGACGGGGATCCGGGCCTGCGGATCATCCCAGGCGGAGCGGATCGAGTCGATGTATTGCCAGGCTTGTTCGACTTCGTCGCGGCGGGCAAAGAGAGTGGCGTCGCCGGCCATGGCGTCGAGCAGCAGCCGTTCGTAGGCTTCCGGACTGGCCTGACCAAATGAGGTCCGGTAATGGAAATCCATTTTCACCGGTTCGAGACGGAGCGCGGCGCCCGGCACTTTGGACAGCGTGCGCAGGGAGTTGCCTTCGTCGGGCTGGATGCGGATGACCAGTACATTGCTGCCGGCGTGGCCCGGTTGACGGTTGAAGAGGACGGAGGGCGGGTTTCGGAAGTGGATCGAGATTTCGGTGGCTTTGCGAGGGAGCTGCTTGCCGACGCGGATGTAAAAAGGAACGCCGGACCAGCGCCAGTTGTCGATGTGCAGCCGCAGAGCGGCATAGGTTTCCGTGGCGCTGCCGGGGGCGACCCGGTCTTCCTCGAGGTAACCGCGGGCGGGTTCGCCATCGACGAGGCCGGCGGTGTATTGGGCGCGGACGGCGTTGGCGGCGACGTCTTTGGCGCTGTCGAGCGGACGAAGGGAGCGCAGGACCTTGATCTTTTCGTCGCGGATGGCGTCGGCTCCCAATCCGGTAGGCGGTTCCATGGCAACGAGGCTGAGAAGCTGGAGAAGGTGGTTTTGCACCATGTCCCGCAGGGCTCCGGCTTTGTCATAGTACCCGCCGCGGCCTCCGCTCATTCCCAGGTTTTCGGCACAAGTGATCTGGACGCAGTCGATGTGATGGCTGTTCCAGAGGGGCTCGAAAATGGCGTTGGCGAAGCGGAGGACCATGATGTTCTGGGCCGTTTCCTTGCCCAGGTAATGGTCGATGCGGTAGGTGTCGCGTTCCTCGAAAGTGGCGTTGACGAACTCGTTGAGCTGGCGTGCGGAAGGGAGATCAGTCCCGAAGGGTTTCTCGACGACGACGCGAGCCCAGCAGCCGGAGCGCGCGTGGTGGAGACCGCTGTTGCGGAGTTGTTCGAGGATGGGTTCGAAGGAATCGGGGGCGGAGGCGAGGTAGAAGAGGCGGTTTCCGGGGGCGCCGTGTTCGGCTTCGAGGGAGGCGAGGCGATCTGCGAGAGAGCGGTAGGAGCCGGGATCCTCGAATTCGCCTTGATGATAGGAAATGGCGGCGCTGAAGGCATCCCAGACGGCGGGGTCATGGGCCTGCCGGGAGACCTTGCGATTGACCTCTTCGAGGCCGGCGCGGAATTCGGCGTCGTCCTTTTCCCGCCGGGCGAAGCCGACGACGCGGAGTTGGGCGGGGAGTTCGCCGTCAACGGCCAGGTTATAGAGTGCGGGAACCAGTTTGCGGTGAGTGAGATCGCCTGTGGCGCCGAAGATGACGAGGGTGCAGGGGTCCGGAGAGAGCCGGGCTCCGAGTTCCTCGCGGAAGGGATTGGGAGGGACGGAATCCGGCATGAGGCCAGGGTGCGGTGGGACCGGTCAGGGAACGGGGAAAAGAGCGTTGAGTTCAAGGACCTCGGCGCGGATCCGTTTGAGGGCGGCGGAGTTGTCGCGTTGGGCCAGGGCTTGGTCGATCCAATCGGCGATACGTTCCATCTCGGCCGGGCCCATTCCCCGGGTGGTGACGGCGGGAGTGCCGATGCGGATGCCGCTGGGACGCATGGGGGGCGCGGGGTCAAAGGGGATCATGTTTTTGTTCACGGTGATCCCGACGGCGTCGAGGGTTTCCTCGGCCACGCGTCCATCGAGTCCACGCGGTTGGAGATCGACCATCATGAGGTGATTGTCGGTGCCTCCGGAGACGAGGCGGAAGCCGTGGGAGGCCAGGCGCGCGGCGAGGGCGGCGGCGTTGGCCACGATTTGTTTCTGATAGTCTTGAAAAGACGGCTGAAGCGCTTCATAGAAGCAGACGGCCTTGGCGGCGATGACGTGCATGAGGGGTCCGCCCTGGACGCAGGGGAACACGGCGGAGTCGATGGCCTTGGCGAACTGAGCCTGACAGAGAATGAGTCCGCCGCGCGGGCCTCGGAGCGACTTGTGCGTCGTCGAGGAGACGAAATCGGCGTGAGGTACGGGAGAGGGGTGGAGACCGGCGGCCACAAGACCGGCGATGTGGGCCATGTCCACAAAGAGGTAGGCGCCGGAGGAGCGGGCGATGGAAGCCATGCGCTCGAAATCGATGGTGCGTGGGTAGGCGGAGGCTCCGGCGGTGATCATGCGGGGTTTGACTTCGGCGGCGAGCGATTCCAGGGCGTCGTAGTCGATGGTTTCCGATTCGCGCGAGACGCCGTAGTGGACGACGTCGTAGAGTTTTCCGGAGAAATTGGCTTTGTGGCCGTGGGTGAGGTGACCGCCGTGGGCGAGATCCATGGTCAGGATGCGGTCGCCGGGTTTGAGGACGGAGAAATAGACGGCGGTGTTGGCTTGGGCTCCGCTGTGGGGCTGCACGTTGGCGTGATCCGCCCCGAAAATGCGTTTGGCGCGCTCGATGGCGAGCTGTTCGACGGTATCGATGTGTTCACAGCCCCCGTAGTAACGTTTGCCGGGGTAACCTTCGGCGTATTTGTTGGTGAGGACCGATCCTTGGGCCGCGCGCACAGCGGGACTGGCGAAGTTTTCGGAGGCGATGAGTTCGATGTTGTCGCGCTGGCGTTGTCCCTCGGCCTGGATGGCCGCGGCGATCTCGGGGTCGGCGGCGGCAATCCAGGCCATGCCGTGGGCGGGCGCCTGATTGAGTTTGTCAACGCGGCGCCGGTGGCGTCCGTCGAGGCTCGGCGTGGAGAGGAAGGCGTCGATGATGGTTTTGGCTTCTTCGGGACTGGTTTCGGCTCCGTTGAGGCAAAGGACGTTGGCGTTGTTGTGTTCCCGCGTGAGCACAGCATGGCTGGCGTTTCGGACGAGCGCGGCTTGGATCCCGGCGTTGCGGTTGGCAGCCATGGACATGCCGATGCCGCTGGTGCAGACGAGGATGCCGAAATCGGCCTGACGGCGCAGGAGTTCCTGGACGACGGCCGCGGCGTAATCCGGGTAGTCGACGCTGTCGCTGGAATAGGTTCCAAAATCCTCGACGCGGTGACCTTCCGCGCGGAGGTGGTCGAGGACCTCTTCTTTAAGGGAGAAACCGCCGTGGTCGGCGGCGACGGCGATGCGCAGCGAAGGGGTTGAGGCGGCCATGGGCGGGCGGCGGAGCGCTGGGTCAGCGGCTGGTTTGATCGATGAACTTGAAGACGGTCGGCAGGGCCGCCTTGAGCATCTCGTAGAGTTCCTCGTAGGCGGCCATGCCCAAGCCGATGGGGTCGGGGATATCCGAGCCGATGCGGCCGTTGATCTCGCAAAATTCAGTCACCAGATAGGTCTTACGATCGGCTTTCGGGTACATTTTGACGATGGACCGCCGGTGCATATCGGTCATGGTGAAGATATGGGTGGACCGCTTGATAATGGCTTTGGTCAGGGGTTTGCTGACAAGTCCATCGCTCAAGATGCCCCGGGCAGCGAGGATCTCGAGGGTTTCGAGGCTGGGGAATTCTCCTCCTGCGGCGCAAACGCCGGCGGAGTCCACGACATAGCCGGGCATATCCTGGACCATGTGGCGGAACATGGCCTCGGCCATGGGACTGCGGCAGAGGTTTCCCGTGCAGACGAATAAGACGTGCTTGGACTCCGGCATGAACGGGCCCGGCGCGAGGCGGAAAGATCGGCGCGGCCGGGAGACCCGACCTTGAAACGGAGGACCGGCAAAGTCAACAGCGAGCGAAGGGGGCTCGCGAAGGGGCGCTCGGACCGTCCGTTTCTCCAAATTTTGCATAAAATTTTATCTAGTTTGCCTATGTTTAAGGAGGAGGGAGCGGGCTCGAAATTGTTTTGCATCGGCGGCGGTGTGGCGGAGGGTTGCGGGGAAGACGGGAGCAGGCCGGGCCTGCGGCTGTCTATCACAAACCTCAAAACCACTGATGAAAACGAAGATCGGATTGGAAGATACGCGGTCCACCGCTCGGTCCGGCGGGTTCACCCTGGTCGAGCTGGTGATCGTTCTGGCCATCATTTCTTTGCTGGCTGGGGCGGGGATTTACATGCTGAGCGGGACTCTGGAAGGGGCGAAGGAGGACCGGGTTCCCGAGGACATCCGGGCCATCGAGATTGCGCTGACCCGGTATGAATCGCGGAACTACCAGCCGCCGACCACAGAGCAGGGATTGCAGGCCTTGGTTGAGCGTCCGGAGACGGATCCGCTGCCGGAGCGATGGACGCAGTGCATGGAGGAGGTGCCGAAGGATCCTTGGGGCCGCGTGTATGAGTACCGGCAGCCATCGGAGCGCAGCGGGAAATCGTACGATGTGTTTTCGCTGGGCAAGGATGGGGTGGAGAGCCAGGACGACATCGGGAACTGGAAAGCGGAGCAGGTGAGTCCTGCGAGTTAGCCGGGCGGGGTGACCGCGAAGAGCGGCCGCCTGGACTCGCGGTTGGCCATGATCCATTTGGCGGAACGCGTTGGGAGCCTCTGCCGGGGCAGGGCGGGGGCGCCCGGGAAGCAGCCGGCTTTCGGCCGGGCCGCCCAGTGCGCATTTCTCATATGGGCTAGGACAGGGAGCGGGAGGGCCGCACTGAGGGCCTTCACGCTCATAGAGATCGCCGTGGCTTTGGCGGTGGTGGTGATCATTGTCGGGCTGGCCTATCCATCGATGAAGGGACTGCGCGAGGAGCGGGCGGCCCGGGAACCCTTGACTCGTCTTGAAGAGATGGTCCGCAGCATGCGGGACCGGGCCATGAGTGAGGGGCGGCCCTATCAGATCGTCTTTTTCTCCGGCGGCTTCGTCGGATCGCGTCTGGTCGATCCCTATCTGAATCCGGAGGAGTTGTTGGCTCATCTGGAATCGATGGAGAAGCAGCGGGAGGAGCGGCGCTCGTTTTTGCGGGCGGAATGGAAGCGGATGGAAGTGGAACGGATTGGGAAGCGGGCGGCCGACGCCGGAGATGAGGGGGAGGCCGGGACCGGAAACGAAGAAGCGGTGGTTTTGGAACGTGCTGGGGAGGTTTTGGAACGGGAGCGAATGGAGTGGTTTCGGCTGGAGGAAAAGACGGGGTGCGAGCTGCGGCATTGGGGTGAGGAGGAATGGAGGGGACTGGATATGGCGGGGACCATGGTCCGGTGGGTGTTTCAGCCTTCCGGGCTGGCCTACCCTGCGTCGGCCCGGTTCCGGCGCGGGGCTACGGTGGTCGAGGGATCGTTTCGTTCGCTGACGGGCGAGTTGTATGATGAGAAGATCTATGTGCCCTGACGGAACAGGCGCCGGGGTGAGTGGGTCCCGGAGACGGACCGGCGGGTACGTGCTGTTTGAAGTCATTTTGGCGACGGCGGTTTTTGCGCTGGTGATCGCCGGACTGGCGCAGTCGCTTGTGGCGGCGATCGAGGCCACCAACGCGATCCAGCGGGAGCGGGCTATTCGCGCCGGGCTGCTCTCGGTCTTGCGGGAGGCCAAGATCCGGCCGCGCAACGAAATGACGCTCGATGTCCCGGACGAGAAGTTGCGCGTGCGCTACCGGACGGACGTGGAGGAGCTTGTTTTGACAAACTTCGAGGGAGAGCGGCTGCCGGGGATGTTCATGCTACGCGCGGTGGCCACTCCGATGGATGGCGGGGAGGGAGCGATCGAAGACCGGTTGGAGCTGTATGTGTATCGACCTTGAGAGCCGGTCCCGGAGGCAGTTGGGACTCGGGTTTACGCTGCTGGAGGTGGTCATCGCGATGACGATCTTCGTGGTGCTGGGCGGAACCATTTTCGCCATTGTCAGGGGCTCGATCCAGGCCACTTCGGATTTGCGGGAGATTGAAAGCGAGAAACGCGAGATCGAGGCTTTTGTCAGTCTCTTGGAAGCGACGTTTTCGCGCTTTCCTCCCGGGGGATCGCTGGAGATCCGGGTGATCGAGACGGCGCCGCTGGTGCAGGAACTGGTGTTGCGGGGAGACCCGGCGGCTTTTGCATTGGGCGAGGAACCCACCAGCGCGGGAGAAACGACGATTGCGATCCGGCTCCGTCAGGATAAGGCGGGTGTGGCGCGGCCGGCAGCCGGCGCAAAGAAGGGCGGCCCGGCATCCGGGGTTCTGGATCAGCGTTTTTTTGTGGGGATGAGCCGGCCGGAATTGGCGCCGGGAGAGGAAGAGGGCGAAAGCGGCGCGGCGCGGCGCTTCTCGCTCGAGCCAGACGCGCAGGGACGGTACTGGATGGAATTGCTCGAGGAAGTCGCGGGCTTGGAGTGGCGAGTGTGGGATGCCGGCAACAAGCGGTGGGTCGAGCGCCAAGATCCGGGCCGGCCTCAGCTTTTGGAGATGCGCCTGACGCCCAAGGATGCGCGGTCTCCGCTACGGCAGGTTTTCGAGGTTTATTGAAGGGATGATTTACGGACGGCGCGAACACGAATGAGAATGGGCCGGATAACGTGGTTGAGCAGCCGGGGGCGAAGGGGCCGCCGGGCTTCGGCCATGCTCGTGGTGCTTTGGGCCATCATGATCATGGCCGTGGCGGTTGTGGGTTTTGTGGAATACGCAAAGCGGACGGTGGAACGGGACGCGGCGGATGCGAAGGAGTTTGAAGCCCGGTTTCTGGCGGAATCGGGCTTGGTTTTGGCGGGGCATCCCTTGGTAAAACGGGGCGACCCGGTACTGCGGCAGGAGATGGGAACGGCGCGCGGGTTTGAAGTGACGGCGACAACCGAAGGGGCGCGCATCGCCATTCATCTCATCGCCGTAAGTCCAGTGATTCAGGAGGCGGTTCGCGATCTGTTTTTCCGTTGGGGACTCGACTTGGAGAACGCCAGTATGGTGGTGGATTCGCTGGCGGACTGGGTGGACGCTGACGATGACGAGAGGGTCCGGGGCGCCGAGCGGGATTTCTATGCCCAGCGGGGCCGGCCGCGGTATCCGGCCAACGTGGGTTTTCGCGATCTGGAAGAGGTGCGGTTGGTGCGGGGGATGGAATTGGTCACGGAACTGAACCCAGATTGGAAGGAAGCCTTTACGCTGTATGGCGACGGGACCTTGGATGTGAACGAAGCCAGCGCGGAGATGGTGGAGATGATTTGCCAAGTGGATTTCGAAGCGGCGGAGCGTCTGGTGCAGCGGCGGCGCGGGCCCGACGAGATCGATCACACTTGGGACGACGTCATCTATACGGACATGCGGGAGGTGCGGGAGATGCTCGGGCTCGGCTTCCGGGATTTCGTCCGGATTCAATCGAGGATGACGCTGGCGCATCCCGTGCGGAGGGTCGAGAGCCGGGGTTGGGCGGGGGATCGATCAAAAAGGCTTGTCGCCATCCTTGGCGGCGGCCATCGTGAACTCTTCGAGCGTTGATGAGGGCTCGGATCGCCGATGACTCGAAGAACTCGCAGGAAGGCGACGGTGGTGGTTCCCGGTCCGGGTGGAGACTGGGAGGTATGGCTGACGAACGGGGGCGGCGGGCGCCGTCTCGCCGGGACCCTCTCCCGGCCGCGGGATTTACGGCGCGCGGAGGGAAGCGTCTACATCGGTGTGCCGAGCCAGCACTGCCGGACGTTGAGTCTGCGGCTGCCGGCGGCGGATCCCGAAGACATGCGGCGAATGATCCATTCGCAGTTGGAGCGGCGCGGGCTCACCCCGAGAGGGGAGGGCCGGGCCGCTTTCGAGGCCTGGAATCTGGTCTCGGAAGACGGCGAAAGCGTGATGAGTGTGGACGTGCTGTCCGACGCTCTGCCTCGGGATTTGGAGTTGCGCCGGGCTTCGGCCTATGCCGCGGCGGCGCGGTTTTTTCCCCTCCCGGAAGGGCGGGCGGCGGTGTTTGCGGAGGAAGGCCGGCTGGTCTTGGCGGTGGGGCATCGCGGCTGTTTGGCGCACGGGCACGTGTTGAGCCCGCAGACTCGCCTTACCTCGGAGTTGGGCCGGGAGATCGAGGTGAGCCTGCTGAGTCTCGAGGAGGAAGGCGTCTTGGGAGCGGCCGAGGGGGTCGAGTTATGGGGAACGTTTCCGGAACAAGAGGTCGAGGAACTCCGCTCGGGGTTGCGACTGTCCTTGACGGTGCGGGAGCGCCCACAGCCGGCTAGGCCGCGGGGCGAGCGTCTCGCGGGAGCGACGGCGCTTTTGCCGCCGCGGGTGCGGCAGAGTCAGCGCAGGCGGCGGTTGCAGAAAGTCCAGTTGGCGGCGGTGCTGCTGGGCTTGGCCGCTTACGGTTGGCTGGTGGTTTCTCTGAAGAAGAGGGAGGGAGATCTTGACCAGCGCATCGCCGGCGCGGAAGAGCAGGTGGCCCCGACGCGAGCGGCGGCTGGTGCGGTTCGGAGCACGGCGGAACGCTGGCGCGGGTTGCGAGACGTGATCGAGCCGAGGCGCTATCCCCTTTTGCATCTCGATCATGTGGCCCGGATCATGCCCGAGGGCGGCCTGGTGTTGCGCGATTTCGAGAGCAAGGGGGCGGAAGTGACCCTCCGGGGTCGAGCCCGGGGGGCGGGCGAGGCCTTTGAATTTGTCCGTCTGCTCAACGCCGATGAGAATGCCCGCCTGTTCGCTTGGAGCATGCCCGAACCCCAGGTGGCCGAAGACGGCAGCGCCACGTTCGAGATCAAAGGCGCCATGCGTTAGGCCACAGACGGCATGAGAGGACTACGCAAAAACGAAAGACGCTTGTTGGCGCTTTGCGCAGCGACGGGCTTTCTGGTGGTGAACGGGATCTTGTGGAAGGAATACCGGGGCCGGGTAAAGGAGAAACAGGAGAAACTCGCGGCGCTCGAATCGGAGATCGAAACGAATGAAGCCGTGCTGATGGAACGGGCGTTTTGGGAGAAGCGAGGCGCTTGGTTGTCCGAGAACATGCCTCGCTTCGTGGACCGGGGAGCGGCGCATTCAGGGCTGCTCGAAGAGATGCGATCGAGCGCTTTGGCGCACGATTTGGACATCGACCAGATTGTGTTGGTCAAGCCGGAGGGATCGGCCCACTTCGAGGAAGTGGCGGTGACCTTGCAGTTGGACGGGCCCGAGTATCAGCTTTACCGGTGGCTGGCTTCGCTCCAGGCGCCGGCCTTGTTTCAGGCGATCAAGTTTCTCAAGGTCTATCCGGATCAGCAAGATGCGCGGACTCCGGAGCCCCTGGGAGAGTGCCGGGTGACCGTCGCCCGCTGGTATCAACGCTGAATTGCTGAAGGCATGGAGGAGAAGCACAAGAGACTGTGGCGCGGGGTTCTGGGGCTGTGTCTCGCCGCTCTGCTGAGCGGCCCGGCCGCGGCCGCCGAAGAGAGCGCCGACCCGGACCTTCCGGGAAAGCTGCCCGCCAACAGCTACGACTCCCTGTTTTCCTCGTCTCCTTTCCGGCGCTTGCTGACCTTGTCGGACGCCTTGGTCGTGACGGGCATCGCCAAGCTTCCGGAAGGTCCGGTAGCCACCATTCTGAACCGGAGCAATAACCAGACCGTAACCGTGGGCAGGGAACCGAACGCTCTGGGTTGGCGCATCGTTTCCGTAGATGGATCCCGGATGGAAACCGTCCAGGTCCGCATCGAGGCGGAAGGTCAGGAGGTGACCGTGCGTTTCGATCCGCTCCAAATCGCTCCCGAGGAGATCCGGAGGCAACGGCGGCGGCGCGCGGAGCCCGGAAGACCGGCCGAAGAATGGAAGCGGGAACCTTGGGTGGAACAATTGGATCCGGATCTCATCACCATCCTCGATCTGCTGCCCAGAATCCGGCAAACAGAGTTCCGGGCGACTTTCGCGGATTTTCTCAGCGACAATCCCGATGCGGGTTCGGAACGGCTCAACAGCTTTGCCCGCGAAACCATCGCTCAAATCCGCGCCGCACCCGAGGGCCTGGACTGAGGGCGGGCCCTGCAACTTCTCATGGATTCCCTTTCCTTTCACTCTCGTCGCGAAAGCGCCCGGATCGTGGGCGCGATCGCGACTGCATTCGCCGTTTTCACCGCCTGCCCGCTCTGGGCTCAAGAGGAGGCCCAACCGTGGGAGGCGGACGGGAGCGTGTCTCTGAAATTTCCTAACAATCCGGTGTCGGACATCCTCGATGTTTACCAACGCCTGTCGGGAAAGGTGGTGATCAAGGACAGCCGGGTGTTCGACGGCGAATCCCTGAGCCTGGTGACGGAGCGGGACGTGAGTCCGGAGGAGGCTTTGCGGCTCATGGAAGGCGCTTTGCAGATCAACGGTTATATCCTGTCGGAGGCGGACGATGGGCGCAGCGTCCGGGTCATGCTCAAGGACGCCGAACAGGCTACGGTGAGCGAGGGCATGACCATCCACCGTTCACTCGCCGAGTTGCCGGGAGGCGCAACGCTGGTGGGCTACTTCATGGTCTTGGAATTCCTCGATCCCACGGAGGCCGGCTCGATTTTCGCCAATCATGTTGGGCTCAATCCTTTCGGACGGATCACGCCCGTGGCCAATCCCCCGGGTCTGATCATCACCGAAAGCAGCTCGATCATCCGGCGTCTCGAACAGTTGCGCACGGTCATTGACGTCCCCCATCGCGAGGGTGACCGGATCACGGATTTTTTCGATCTCGTGCATGCCGAAGCCTCAATCGTGGCGCAGATCATTCAGGCAACGCTGGCCACGCGGGGGCCGGATGCGGCGGTGGGACGCAACACGTTGACGGCTTCGAGTCCGCGGGCAACAACGCGATCCGATGAGGAGACGCCGCCGCAGGTGGTGGCCGATGACCGGCTCAACCGGATCCTGGTGGTGGCGCGCCCTGAGGAGTTCACCTATATCGCCAGCCTGATCGATCAATTCGATCAGCCCATCCCGATCGGGGAGACGTTGGAACGTCGTCTGCGTTACGTGTTTGTCGACGAAGTCTTGCCCGTTTTGGCCGACGTCCTGCAGGATACAGGGACGGGGACGACGCCGCTGCCCGGAGGCGGATCGATCACGACGCGAGAGCAGCCGCAAGCTTCGGTCTTGCCATCGACTCTGACCGGGCGATCCCGGAGGGGCGTGCAGACGCGCGATGTTTCCGAGACCGATCCCGGGGGGCGTGTCGACCAACTTCTGGATCCTTTGGAGAGCACGGCGCCGATATCCGTTCAGGTAGGCAAGACGCGCATCATCGCCGACCTGCAAGCCAACGCCATCATCGCGGCCGGTCCGCGGGACAGCTTGAACAAGATCGACGACATCTTGGACCGGCTCGATCGCAAGCCGCCGCAGGTCTACCTGGCCACAATCATCGGTCAGTTAGACTTGGATGACGGCATCGATTTCGGCGTGGAATGGCTCCAGCAGTTCGAGAAAAGCGGAGACGGCGGGTATGCGAGCAGTTTTCTGACCAGGCCGGGACTCTTGAATGCGGTCGGGGACATGCGTGAGAATGTCCTCACCGAGGCGGTCTCGCCCCTGAGCGGGCTGAATTTTTACGGCCAGATCAGCGACAATGTCGAGGTCTTCATCCGCGCCTTGGAACGATCGAAGCGGTTCAAGATCCTGTCTCGTCCCGCGGTGTATGCGGCCAACAACAAAAAAGCGGTGATCACCTCAGGACAAGAGGTGCCCGTGCCGACGAGCAGCATCACCGACCTCTCCAACACGGACACGGTGCGGACGAATATCGATTTTCGCGACGTGGTTCTGAAGCTCGAAGTCATCCCTTTGATCAACGACAACGACGAGGTGACGCTGACCATCGCTCAAGTGAACGACACCGTGATCGGAACCACGGAGGTAGCCGGCGACCAGGTCCCCATTATTGGAACCGACCGTCTTACGACCACGGTGACCATCCCCAACCGGATGACGGTGGTGTTGGGAGGCCTCATTACCGAGACGGAAGAAGAGGATTCGCACGGGATTCCGTTCGTGAGCCGGATCCCCGTTCTCGGGCACGCCTTCAAGACCAGCGGAACCAGGAAGGTCCGCAAGGAGTTGCTGATCTTCATCCAGCCGGTGGTTGTGGACAGCGAGCGGGAGTTGGCCGAGGCCAGTTATTACGAAGACCTGCGCACGGGCATCGGGGCGGATGCGCATCAGCGTTTTCCGGACCATCCGGACCCGCGGGAAGCGTGGGCGCCGGAAGATCCGGCCGGCGCCGGGCTTGGGGAGGGAAGCGCCGTCCACACCGGCGCGGGCAAGGCCCGGGAAGTGTCTGGAGGCGTAGAAGAGCTTCCGGCTCAGGAAGCCACGGAGGCGGAGCCGGCGGCTTCGCCGCGCTGGCCGCAGGGGACGGGAGCAGATACCGAGGACCGGCGCAACCGCCGCGTCAAGCGGGCCATCCGCCCGGACCGGCATTGATCAAGGGGAGGCCAAGGACGCAACGCTCTGAACGCCTGATCTCAAGGTCTCCGGCCGGCAACCGTGTCCGCCCCACGGGAGGAGGAAAACCGTGGCGCGGGCACTCCTGACCGCGAACTCTTGAGGCTCGATGGCGGACGGACATGTCAGCCCCCCGGTAGAGGATTCGTGGCGCGGGCACTCTTGCCCGCGGGTCAGGGCTCACCCTACGGGCCGGAGGACGATGTATGCAGGCCCAGAAAGCCCCAGGAGATGAATTCCTCGACTTCAATGGAGGGAGAAGCGGCTCCGGCTTCTCCCGCGGTATCTCCGAGAGGCCGAAAGCTCAAGCGGAGGCTGGCGAAGCGGGCCGCTGCCGATTCGAGGCCGGCGAGCAGAGTGCGATAGGCTGGTGTGTCAGCCGGTCGCAGGAAGACGGGAAGATGGGGGAGAGTCACTCCAAATACGGAGATGACGGCATCTGCCTCGTGCGTCGTGGGGCGGGCCAGCCGGACCACGACGCGGAACTCCTCCGAAACCGGTGTTTTTGAGGAGAGAAAACGGTCCCAGGAATGATCGCGCGTTTGGCGATAGGTCGGCCAATCCAGGGCATATCGGCTGCCTAACTTTTTCACGTAGGCAATCGTGGGACGGAGGCGCGAGTCTTCGAGTTCTTCGCTCAGGGATCCCACGGTGAGCTTGGAGGCTGGGCGGATCACGAAGGGAAAGATGTCCTGCTCCTTATCTTGGCTTCCTTGTGGGTAGGCGAAAGCCTGGAGGTCGAGCCGATGTTCCCAGCGGTTGGGATCTTGATAATAATCTCGGAGGGAGGGTTCGAAGGCGTCGGGATCGAGGATGCAGGCGAGTTTCGCCTCGATATCGGCGGCGGCGAAGAACGTGGTAAGCACCTGAGTCCCCGCCGTTTCCGAAGCGCGTTTTTCTTGGAGGATATGAGCGAATTCGCGCTCTGGGATGGCGGATTGTGGGGCGGCCGCCCTGGGGGCGAGTGTGGGAGCGCCGCCGGCGACTGGAAAGCTCAGAACCGTGCCGGCTCGGCGTGCCCGGAGTTCCGCAGGACCTGAAGGAGAGGCGAGCGAGCGGGTCTGGCCGCCGGACCGGCTCGGCAGCAAGTCGAGGGCTAGAACCAGGAGCAGAGCAAGCAAAGGCAACGCCAGCAATGAGATAAGCGCGAGACGAGGGCGGGGCCCCTTGGTCGATGGCTGAGGGAGTTTCTCGGCTTGCTGGAGGAGGGGTTCAGGAGGGGGAGCCGCGCTTTGGAAGGGACGGAAAAGGGCTGGACGCGACAACGCGGGGTTGGGCGCCGAGGCTCCGCATTGGGGGCAGGGAACCGAAGGCACGTTCCAACCGGGCGGGGGCAGAGCGGCCCAATCGCAGGCAGGGCATTCGACGCGGACAACGATGGTTTCTGTGCAAAAAGGGCAAACGAGGACGGGCTTGCTCCACCTCGGCGGGGGGAGCAAGCGAGCGGCGCAGCCTGGGCAATCGAGAATCGCCAGGCCGAGGGGGCGAGGCAGGATAGAGGACTGCGGATCAGGACCGGCCGGCTGCGGGAGCGAGCGGAGTGCGGGTGGATGGACCTGTGGACTCTGGTCGCCGGATGAGGTCGAGTCCACCAGTTTGGTGGAGGGAACGGCTTGACGTTTGGAGAGGCGTTTAGCGCGATACAAGCGGATGAGTCGCATTTAAGATAGGTTCCGTCGCTTTTGCGGTTGAAATGCAACGATCCAGTAGACGTTGAGGAACGGGGTCACAACCGAAAAGTGGGGAAAGATCCCGCGGAAGAAGAGGAGGAGCTGAGGCGGATGTTACAAAAGAGTTTCAGACGCAGAATATTGTTTCTTGACGTATTTAGGGGTCATAGACTACAGGGGCGGCTGTGAAGATCATAAAGACAGGATTTCTGGGAACGGGTTGGATGGTGGTTGGGCTCTTTGCTGGCTCGCTTGGAGCGGGCCAGGTTCTGAGCCAAACTCCGCCGCTAACGCCGAATTTCGACTTTGAATGGTTCGATGCGGTGACCGGCGACAACAGCTTCGCCGAGGATGGGAAAACCCACTGGTACGTCGATTCCGGCGCCGACCAGTATGCGATCGATCAGTGGGAACGTCCGACCAACCAGACCTATAACTTTTGGAATGGAGCGGGACACTATGGGACTGACGGCGACTATTTCGCCAATCTCGACATCGTGCGCGGTCTGTCCGGCTTCGATCAGGACTTCGTCTATTTCGCCATCGATCTGTATGACAACGCCATTTACAAGAATGACGATCCGGTGACGATCGACCGGGAGGGTCTGAAGTACGATTACCGTATCCGGTTGAGTCTTGAGGAGAACGGGAGCAGCGGCTGGTTGTTGAGTACGGACGATCCGGAGAACAAACAGGGGACTTCCTGGGGACAGGAAGGGGTGACAGGCTTCCGGGACACGAACGGGGATTTCGCTGTGGATGGGGATGGATACGATCTCGAGTTCATTGCCGATGGAGAGATCACGCAGACACCCTACCCGGGAGCGCCAAATCTGAATGGGCAGGACACCTTGTGGTCCCGGGTGAGCCCGTTGGACGACACCATCGTTGAGTTCGCCTTGAAATATGCGAATCTCGGTTTGACGGCGGACGATTTGAAGACGCTGCCGTATCTCGTCTTCGAGGCGAACAAAGGGACGCAGGATCCCGCAAACTATATTTGGAATCAGGAATACACCGGCAGCGAGGCGGGATCGCCGAATTATGGGGGATCGGGAGACCTGAACGAGTTTGGAACCGAGGGCCTCGGGAATGTTTATGAGCTGGACACCTTGAGGTTGACGGGGCCGGATGCGCACTTGCCGGAGCCCTCGACGCTTTCGATGTTGTTGGCGGGACTTGCGGGCATGCTGCTGGTGAGGCGGCGGACCCGCTGACCGATCGCTATGGTGGGGGAGCAAGATGTGATGTGGCGCGGCGAATCCTACGGAGAATGGCTTCCGTGGCTCCTGGGCGGGGCGGGCTTCGTGGGCGGCGCGCTGGTGTTGGCGATGCTGCTGGCGGGATGGATGCGCCATCGCCGTTTATCGCGGGGAGTCCAGCTTCTGGAGGCGGCAGTCAAGGGGACGGGAGAGACGTTGTCCCGGGTGCAAGCAGAGCTGGAGCAAGCGACGGACGCATTGACGGCAATGGAAGTGCGGTGGACGGAGGGAGAAGCGGCTCGCGCGGTATTGCGCAATGCGCTGGGAGAGCTTCAGGGTCAGGTGACGCGGCTCGAGGACGGACTCGCTCGGAGCCGCCGGGAATGGGCTGAAAGCGAGCGCCGCTTCGAGTCGGCGCTGGGGCAGTGGGACCAGGAAAGGCAGGCGATGCAAAAGTCGCTGGAGGAGCCGCTGCGGCGAGTCGAGCAGTTGGAGGCCCGCGTTTCTTCGTCGGAGGAATCGACGCGAGTGTTGGTTGCGCAAGTCGCCGGGGAATATGCCGGGCAGGCTTCGCGCCTCCATGAGATGGAGAGCCGGGTGCGGGACGGCGAAGCCCGGATGCGGGACCTGGAGCTGCGTCTGCCGGTCCGCGGAAACGGGAAGAGGGCAGGGGATTTCGAGCAGTGGCCGCCCCGCCTGGAACGTGACCCGGACGAGCCTGCGGACCGGTGGCCGGTGTGGAAAGAGGGCGAGTTGCGATCTCCGAAGGGATTCTAGCCTCCATTTCTCACACCCTTTCTGCTGGAGCGCGGGCATTCTTGCCCGCGAACCCTTGCGGATCGAAGGCGAGGAAACGGTATGAGAAATGCGGGCAAGCGGTCGCCTGGGAACGCGGAATCCGGCTCAACCTTTCGCGATGGTGAGACCTTGGCGGGTGAGAGCGGCCTGCATGTCGGCCGAGAACTCGTCGAAGGAGCGGCCGTTGAGGGCTTGAGCCAAGGCGTCACCGGCTTCCTTGCCTGAGGTGAGGGCGGACGTATAGGAGCGGAGGTTGCGTCCTTGGTTGTCGAGTTCAGTTAGAAAATAGATGGCCAGCATGGAGGAGACGGTAAAGCTCTGACGCTCCTTCTCGGAGGAGGCGGTCCAACTGGGGTAGTCGAGCCCGACGAGGCGGTCGAAAGGGGTGACCGGGATGGCTTTGGGTGAGATTTTGTAGACGTCTTGGAGGTGGCGGGCGATGTTTTTGTTATGGTTCTGGAAGACGAGCTTTTGGTCTCGGTAATCGGCAGCAGCGAGATATTCAGCGACGCCTTTGACCAGCCAGGGCGGAAGAGATTCGATGTCTTTCTGCAGGAGGAGCAGGGTCGTTTCGTGGACCAGTCCCGGGTTGCGCCGGACCGGCCGGACGGAGAAAGCTCCGTTGCTTTTGGTGATGCCGATGCGGGCGATGGGCAGGAGCAGTTCTTTGTTGCTGTGGTTGTAGGATCCGACGGCGGAGTCCGGGATCCGGCCGGCAAGGACGCGGAAGGAGCGTTCGTCTTCGAGGATCCCGACGGAGAAGCGATCGCCTTCGGCGGGCTCGGGGCGGAGGCTACCCAGCGGCAGGGAACGGAGGGCGTAGTAAGTTCCTTCCAGGATGGGAGTGAATTGGGCGACGATGTTGGCGGACAGGAGACTGTCGCAGTTCACTTCGAAATGACGGGTGCGGTAGATCGATTTCTCCGTGCTTTCGCTAATGGTTTCGACGTTCCAATCGCCGCTCCCGGCGGTTTGCTGAGTGCCTCCGGACTCGGCCTGCCAGCCGAGGATGTCCTTTTGGGAGATTTCAGCGAACTTATCGAGGGAGACGGTCGAAGTTCTGCCCGCTTTGGTGCGCAGAGTTACCTGGCCATCCTCGACGGAGAGAATCACCGCTTCGATGGTCCTGCCCTGAGTGTCTTCGAGCTTGTAGTATTCGGGCGCCGCCGGGTTTTGGGCCAGAGATGGGGCGACAGTCAGCAAAACGGCCGCGAGGAGAGGGGTGCGCGGATGCATACGATCACTATGGCGACTTCGGGAGGTGAAATCAACGCTGGAAGCGGGCGCTGAAGACGGGCGCACTGCGTATGCGCCAACGGGACTGGGGAGGGCACGTTTTCAAGGGGATCGAAGGCGGGACGCGCCCGCTTTCCTGGGCTGTTGGGGGAGGAGAAACCGCTGAACAGGGTGGAAAAAGACCCTGGATGAGAGGGAAAACACACGCTTGTGGGATGACGGCGCTCGAGAGAGCGAGTATAGGGACTGGTGCGGATGAATTCACGCTTCCGGTTCTGGTGGGTGCTTTTACCTGGGCTGGCTCTGGCCTTCCTGGTCGCGGCGCCGGTAGGGGCGCGGTGGTGGGTCGCAGCGCAGTTGACCCCGGAGCGTCTGGTGCGCAAAGTGGAAGCCCGCTGGAATTGCCGGGCGGAGATGGGAGAGACGGCGTTGCGGTGGTCGTGGTCCGGCGCGGAATTGAAGTTGCGAGACGTGTCGTTGGGGGAACGCGACCGCTGGGTTACCGATGGGGCTCCTCCGGGCGATCGAGAGCCGATGCGGGAGGCTGTGCTGCGATCCGAGGAGCTACGGCTGTCGGTGGCTTCCTGGCCGCTGCTTTGGGGCCGGATTCACGTCCGGGAACTGGCGGCCAAGGGCGTGCAGGCGGACATCACGGTTCCGAAGGAGGGCGAGAACTCGTTGAAGTCGCTCTTGCGCCGGCCGGGATGGGAGGAAAAACGCAAGGAGAGACGCCGGCGACCGGGGGACCGGAAACGCGGCGGGGATGACGGGGGCACGGAAGAGAACCTCCGGGTCGAGGATCTGCCCTTCGCGGCGTGGTTGGACCGGGCGGCCATCGAGGACGCGTCGATTTACGTGCATTTGGAGAAGTATGGGACGCGGTTGGTGGGCAGCGATGTGTATGTGGACGCGACGAATATCCGGGTGGATCCGAAAGCGTTAGGCCGGGAGAATCACGCTGAGTTAAAGATGCGGGGCACCGCGACCTTGGACTCTGCGGCGATTGGGGGTTTGGTCTATGGGCAGTTGAAGCTGCGGGGCGAGGGAGAGGCCGTGCCTTTCGATGCGAAGACCGGGGAACTCGAGCCGGAGCTGCGGTGCCGGTTCGACGTCGTGGACGGTTCGTTCATCGATGTGATGCCGATGTTGGACAAGGTGGAACAGCGGATCGGGGATTTGGCGGATTTTGGGATTGAGTTGGACAACCTCGCTCTGAAGGGGAATCTGCGGGCGGAATCCGTCTTGCACCTGTCTTACCGGGATGACCTCTACACTTTGTTAGACGACAGCGAACTGCGCTTTGAGCAGTATGATTTGGCGCTGCGATCGGGCAGCAGCTATGACGGCGATGCGAACAGCCATGATTTCCGCTGCGGCCTGCGGCTGACGCCGGAATCCACGGCGAGCGCCTTGGCGCGGCTGGACCGGTTTGTGGAACGTAAGCTCAAGGTGGTGAAACCCGAGACCGTGCGGCAGTTGATCGAGCAATCCATGATCGATGAGGACCGGCTGACTGTTGCCTTTCGCTCCCAGGGCGACTTTGGCGATCCGCACGTAAAGCTGACGTCGGATTTGCCGGACCTCGAAGAACTCCTGAAAGAGGCCGCCCGGGAATTAACCAAGGATCCGGGGAGTTTGATTGACGGGATCCGAAAGCTTTTCGAATAAGGCGGAGTGGCAGTGGATGTCGAGGAGGCCGCGGGCGACGGGAAATTGGCGGGTCTGCAAGTCAACCTGCCGGCGCTGCGGCATGCCGGGGAGGAAGGCTGTGGAGATTTGCGCGGGGTCTACGACCTGATCGATGTCGCCGTGAGCCTGGGCCTCGGTTTCCTGCATGTGGCGCCCGTATTCGACAGCCTCCGGGAGGACCCGGAGCGGGTGTTGAGCGCCGGGGCGTTTGATCCCATGTTCCTGGATACGAGTCCTTCGGGTTTGGAGGATGTGAAGGACGGGATGCGGAGACTCGCCGCGCCGGGCAACGGTGGGGATACGGTGAATTACGGGCCGGTGCGGGAGCGGAAGCTGGAAGCGTTGTGGGAAGGGTTTCAGCAGTTCTTGGCTTTACCGGCGGATTCACCGCGGAGGAGGGATTGGGTCCGGTTCGCGCAGGAAGAGGAGGGCTGGCTCGAGCCCTACGCGCGACATGGGTTGCTGGCGGATTTGGAGCAGGGTCAGCGCGACTGGCGGCTTTGGCCGGCGGCTTTGGCGGTGGGGGAAGCGCCGCGGAGATTCGTCGAGGACTTGAAGAGGGCGCAACCGGAAGCGGTGGCGCGGCAACTTGGTTTTCATGTCTATGTCCAATGGATCGTCAGCCGGCAATGGGGAAAGCTGGCGGACTACGCTTCGTTGCGCGGTGTCCGCTTGATGACGGATCTCCCGGCCGGAAACGGATCCGGCACCATCGACTCCTTTTTGGGCGGGATGGTTGGAGAGGCAATGGTTTCGAAGGAGCGCGCCCGGCGGCTGCGGCGCATGTTTTCCATGGTCCGATTGCGGCAAGACGCTGGGCATCTCGTGGGGGAGGAGGAAGCGTTGCGGGGTTTTACGGTGTTTGTGGACGCGCTTCAGCAGGCCAACGGACTTTTTCGCTGGAACCGGATTGAGCCACGAGGCGGAACGGAAGAGCCAACCGGACAGGTGGCTCTTTTTGGGATGGACTCGGATCTTTCCTTGCGCGAGCGCTGGCTGGAGAACGGCGCCTTTCGGGCCCGCTTTGACCGGAGGGAGGAGGGGAGTATGGAGAGGTATGGGGCGGGCGCCTTGCAAGAATTGCTGCGTAGCCTGTACTTCAGCGAGGCCCAGTATGTGTTGGTGGGTTACCGGGACTTGGTGGGCGGAAGCGCGTTGCCGGACATCTGGAGCCGGTACCGGGTATCGGTGGAGGATTTGTTGCGCTATCCGTCTTGGGAACGGCTGCGCCGGAATTTGCGGACGATGGCGGAGGAATCAGGACGGAGGGTTTCACGAAGAATCGAGATGGGAGATACGCAGGATGAGGAGTCGAGAGTCTGAGGCCGAAAGCGGCGCGTCCCTGGAACTGACCGCGGAGTATCTGGGGCGGGTCCTCGAGGGGGTTTCCGCGTGTCTGGAGACGCTGCGCGGGCAGGCGGCGGCGCTGGCGGCGGCGGCGGAGATTACGGCGGAAGCCCTGGCGCTGCGGGGGAAGGTGTTGGCCTGCGGAAACGGCGGAAGCGCAGCGGACAGCAGCCATTTCACGACGGAGCTGTTGTGCCGGTTGAAGTGCGACCGGGTTCCTTTCGCGGCGGTGTCGCTGGCGGCGGACGCTGGGTTTCTCACAGCGACGGCCAACGACTACGGTTACGACGCCGTGTTCAGCCGGCAGGTTGCTGGGTTAGGGCGGGCAGGGGATGTGTTGGTGGTGTTCTCGACCAGCGGAAACTCGCCGAACGTGCGCTTGGCGTTGGAACAGGCTGCGCGCGACGGGTTGCGAACGGTGGCGTTTCTGGGGCGGGACGGCGGACGGTGCCGCGGACTGGCGGAAGTCGAGATGATCGTTGACAATCCTTCGACGGCGCGCATTCAGGAGGCGCACAAGGTTCTGATGCATTGCCTCTGCAGTTTAGTGGAACATCGGCTGCTGGGCATGGACCTCCAATACTAACAACGCCAATCGTTTTATCCTCGACTCTTCGTTATGAAAGATCCCATTCGCGTGGCCGTCACTGGTGCGGCTGGTCAGATCGGTTATGCATTGCTGTTCCGGATCGCCTCGGGCGGGGTTTTTGGACCGGAGCGCCCGGTGTCGCTGCATCTCTTGGAGATTCCCAAGGCCATGGAGGCGCTGGAAGGCGTGGTCATGGAGCTGGAAGACTGTGCCTTTCCCTTATTGCGCGAAGTGCGGGCTACGAGCGATGTCGAGGCGGCCTTCGACGGGGTCCATTGGGCGCTGCTGGTGGGCAGCGTGCCGCGCGGTCCGGGGATGGAACGTAAGGAGTTGCTGGGGATCAACGGGAAGATCTTTACCGGGCAGGGACGGGCGATCCAAGAGCGTGCGGACTCCGCGGTGCGGGTTTTGGTCGTGGGCAATCCTTGCAACACCAACTGTCTCATTGCCATGCGCAACGCGCCGGACGTGCCGCGGGAGCGGTGGTTCGCCATGACCAGGCTGGATGAAAACCGGGCCAAATCCCAGTTGGCCGCGAGGGCGGGCGCGACGGTGGGAGAGGTCATGCACATGATCGTATGGGGGAACCATTCTTCGACGCAATATCCCGACTTCTTCAATGCCCGGATCGGGGGGCGGCGGGCTCCGGAAGTCATTTCGGACCGGGATTGGTTGGAGGGCGAGTTTATTCAGACCGTGCAGCAGCGCGGGGCGGCGATCATCAAAGCGCGCGGGGCTTCGTCGGCGGCTTCGGCGGCGAACGCGGCCATCGACACAGTGCGGAGTTTGGAATTTGGGACGCCGGAGGGCGACGCCACGAGCGTGGCGGTCTGTTCGGACGGCAGTTATGACATTGACGCGGGCTTGATCGCGTCGATGCCTGTGCGGGGGTTTGGCGGCGGAGTTTGGGAAGCCGAGCAGGGGGTGCCGCTCAACGCATTTGGGCGGGAGCGAGTGGATGCCTCGGTGGCGGAGCTGCGGGAGGAACGGGACGCCGTCGCGGAACTTCTGCCGGATTGACCGGCGGATCCCGTTATCTGAGGCCCATCGACGCATGTCGAGGGCAGATTGGGCAGTCGGAGGGCCGGCGGTTTCGCTGCAGAGCCGGGCCCACTTGGCGCCCTGCCCGTCCGGCGCCGGAGGCGTCACAGCCCGTAGCTGGTGGTGAGCGCAGCGACACCACCGGATCACCGGCGGCGGCGCGCGGGGAATGGGGAGAGAGAGGCGCTGGAGATCGGGTTGCGAGGTTGTCCGGGCGGGAGGGGCAGCCCGAGTTTCGAGGATAAGAGGATAAGGGTGCTCAGGGAACCGCGGTGTAGCTCCGAAAAAGACGGAGCCGCTCTTCGATGTCGCGTTCGGAGATTTCTTGGAGGCGCCGAGTGCTGAAGGACTCGCAATTGAAGCTGGCGAGGACGGCGCCGCGGACGACGCCTTGGCAAATGGCGGGCAAATCGATGGGTTCATCCCGCCGGGCCGCGAGGTGTCCGGCCAGGGCGCCGACGAAAGTGTCGCCGGCGCCGGTCGGATCGGCGACGGCGAGCAATGGAAAGGCGGGGCAGGCGAAGAAGCCATCGCGGGCGAAGACGAGGGCGCCGTGTTCGCCCTTTTTCACCACGACGAAGCGGGGACCGCATTCCAGGAGCTGGTGACCGGCGCGGACAGCGCTGTTGGCACCCATGAACTGTTTGGCTTCGGAATCGTTGATGACCAGGAGGTCGATGCGCTGGAGGAGCTGCTCGAGAGCGGGCCGGCTGACGTCGATCCACAAGTCCATGGTGTCGGCGATGACGAAGCGGGGATCGCGGCATTGCTGCAGGACGTCCATCTGGGTGACGGGGCTCATATTGGCCAGCAGCACGATGTGGGAGTCTTCTGCGTAGGCAGCGGGAAGGCGTGGGCGGTAGTCTTCAATGACATTGAGCTGTACCTCCAAGGTTTCGCGGCGGTTGAGATCATCGAAGTACTCGCCGGACCAGCGAAAGGTTCTGCCGTCGCCGATTTCCACGCCGCTGATGTCGATCCCGAAGGATCTGAGCAGGTCCATGTGTTCGGCGGGGAAATCCGATCCCACGATGCCGAGCAGCCGGGTGGGGGCGTGGAAACTGGCGCTGATGGCGGCGAAGGAAGCGGAACCGCCGAGGAGATCCCGGTGTTCGGCGACCGGCGTTTTCACGTCGTCAATGGCGATGGTTCCGGCAACGAGAACAGACATGGCGGGCTTGTCAGGCTGGAGAGCGGGAGGGGAGGAAGCGATCGAGGACGGCTCGGACCTGGCGCGTCCGGGCGGGGATATCGGAGGCGCGGAGAAGACCGGAAACGAGAACGACGCGCTGGGCGCCGTGCTGCAGGACGGAAGGGAGGTTGTCCGGTTGAATACCGCCGATGCAAAAGACGGGAACGGGCGAGGAAGCGGTGACGGCGGCGATGTCTTCGAGGCCGATGGCTGGGTAGTCCGGTTTGGTGGGCGTGGGGAAGAGGGGGCCGAAGCCGAGGTAATCCGCTCCTTCCTCGATCGCGGCTGCGGCCTGTTTGGGACTGTGGGTGGACTTTCCGACCAGGAGGGGAGACCCGGCGGCAGCTCGCGCTTCAGCGACGGGGAGATCGTCCTGTCCGAGGTGGACGCCGTCGGCTCCGCAGCGTCCGGCGAGATGGGGATAATCGTTGATCACGAGGGGGATTCTTGCTGATCGCGTTAATGGCAGGATGTCCTCGACGAGAGCGGCGATGCTGTCTTCGGGCAGGGTTTTCGCGCGAATCTGAATGATGTCGATGCCGCCCTCGATGAGAAAGCGCGCGGTCTGCCCAGCCAGGGCCGGATCGACATACCCGAAGTCGAGGATGCCGTAGAGCCGGCAGTCAGCGAGAGTGCGCACGGCGTCAGGGGTGGGATTGTTTGGCGAGAAACTGTTCTACCCAGCCCACGTAGTAGGATCCGTTCTTGAAATCGAATGATTTGAGGATGGAGTCTTGAAAAGGGATCGAGGTTTTGATGCCCCGGATGAGGAACTCATTGATGGCCCGGCGCATACGGGCGATGGCGATGTCGCGGGTGGCGCCGGTGACGATGAGTTTGGCGATCATGGAATCGTAGAAGGGCGGGACTTCGTAGCCGGAATAGATATGCGTGTCGACCCGGACGCCCCGTCCGCCGGGAGCGTAATAGAGGTCGATGCGGCCTGGGGACGGCGCGAAATCGTTGTAAGGATCTTCGGCATTGATCCGGCACTCGATGGCATGGTGCCGCGGAAAGGCGTTTTGGACGTGGCTAGAAAGCGGTTCTCCGGCGGCGACACGGATTTGTTCCTTGATGAGATCGCAGCCGTAGACTTCTTCGGTGATGGGATGTTCCACCTGGATGCGGGTGTTCATTTCCATGAAGAAGAAGTTTCCGTTGTTGTCGACGAGGTACTCGATGGTGCCGCAGTTCTCGTACCCGATTTGGCGCACGAGGCGGACGGAGGCTTCGGCCATGCGTTGGCGCAGATCATCATTGAGGAAGGGAGAAGGGCATTCCTCCATGATTTTCTGGTTCCGGCGCTGGAGGGAGCAATCTCGTTCGCCGAGGTGAACTACGTTGCCGTGGCGATCGGCGACGATTTGGAACTCGATATGGCGGGGATGTTCGATGAGACGTTCGAGGTAGACGTCGCGGTTTCCAAACGCTTTTTCGGCCTCGAGACTGGCGGCCTGGAAGCCGGTGACCAGGCTGGCTTCGTTGAGGGCTGGACGCATCCCGCGGCCGCCGCCGCCCGCGGTGGCTTTGATCATGACAGGGAAGCCGATCCGGTTGGCAACCTTGAGAGCGACTTTCTCATTGCGGACGACGCCCCGGCTGCCTGGGATTACCGGCACACGGTATTTCATGGCTGTGGCCCGGGCCTGGTTTTTATCGCCCATGAGTTCGATCACATCTGCGGACGGACCGATGAACTTGATTTTGCAGCTCTCGCAAATGGCGGCGAACTGCGCGTTTTCCGAGAGGAAGCCGTAGCCGGGATGAATGGCGTCGACGTTGGCGATTTCCGCAGCGCTGATGATCCGGTCGACTTTAAGATAGCTTTCGGAGCTGGGCCCGGGGCCGATACAAATGGCTTCGTCGGCGAGCTGAACGTGCATGGAATCGATATCGGCCTCGGAGTAGACGGCCACGCATTTGACGTCGAGTTCCTTGCAGGCGCGGATGACGCGCAGAGCGATCTCGCCGCGATTGGCGATCAAAACCTTCCTGAACATGCCCGCGGCCTACCTGGGATTGACGAGGAAGAGCGGTTGCCCATATTGAACGGGGCTTCCATCGTCGACGAGAATCTTCTCGATGCGTCCGCTCACGTCGGCCTTGATTTCGTTCATCACTTTCATGGCTTCGATGATGCAGACGGTGGCGCCCTTTTCGATTTCGCTGCCGACGTCGACGAAGGGACCGGAGTCCGGCGCCGGAGAGCGATAGAGGGTGCCGACCATAGGGGAAGTGATTTCCTCCCAAGCCGTTTCGGTGGCATGATCGTCCGGTTCCTCCGCCGGAGCTGGGGGCGGTGTTTTGGACGAGCCGTGCAGCGGGAACTCTGCGGCGCCGGCGGCAGAACGGAGCAGGGGCAGAAGTTCTTCCAGATCGGCGCCTTTGCGCAGCTTGAGACTGAAGCCTTCCTTCTGCAGATGGAACAGCGACAGGTTGTGCCTGTTCATCAATTCCACGATCTGGCGGATTTCCTTCAGTTCCACGGCGGTGACTGCGGCGGGCGGTTGGAGGTATCCTTAGTTGGCCTGAGGGGCGGAGGAAAGCCTCTTTTTCGGCGCTGGCGCCGGTGTGGGCGAAACCGGGTCAAGCCCGGCGGGCGTTCCTGCCTTCTTCGATGAGTTCCCAGAACACTTTGGACCGGCTGAGGGCTTCGTCTTCCGTCATGGGCAACGCCGTGCGGTAGAGGAAATCCTGGAGAGTATTGCGATGGAGGACCCGGTGCACCAAGGCGCCTTCTGTTGTGATTTGAAAATAGATCCGGAGTTCGTTGGCGCGGTAGCGATGGAGCCGCAAGCCGTCGCGTTCGATCGATCCAAAATGTTCTGAGCCGGCTCCTTTTTCGAGGTCTTCGGGCGAGAGCTGGAACTCGTTGAGAATCTCCAACTGCTGTTCGATGGGCAGTTGCGACATTTCCGCGGCGCTGATTTCGTTGAAGATGATCTGCAGCACGGGCGAGGAGCCTACCTCTGGAGTGGAGGCTGGCCAAGGAATTCTCCCTGCTCTCTGGGGATTCGGGGCGGCCGGGCGGTGAGACGGGTGAGAATTTCCCAAGAAATGGTTCCGGCGCGGAAGGCGATTTCCTCAACCGGGCAAGACGCCTGTCCTTGGCAGCCGAAGAGAATGGCTTCGTCGCCGGGACGGGGCTCCGGGCGGAGGCTGGAGACATCGACGACGATTTGATCCATGGTCACGCGGCCGAGCAGGGGACAGCGGACTCCTCCGATGAGGATCTCGGCTCCCGAGGAGGAGAGCTGACGGGGATAGCCATCGGCGTAGCCCACTCCCAGGGTGGCGACGCGCACAGGGCGCGAGGCGATCCAGGTGCGTCCGTAGCTGACGCCGTGGCCGGCTGGAAGGCTGCGCACCAGGGTGACCCGGGTGTGGAAGCTCATCACCGGTTCCAGCCCGGGTTCGGGCTTCGATCCCGGCGAGACACCGTAGAGCAGGAGGCCCGGGCGCACGAGCTGGACGCCTCTGGGAGGGAACAGGAGAAGAGCAGCGCTGTTGTGCAGGTGTAGGGAGACGGGGTGAGGGAGGATTTCCAGCGCGGCGCGAAACAGCCCGTCGGCGCGCCGGATCTGCGCGTGGGTGAAGGGCTCGTCCTCGGCGGCGCTGGGCAAATGCGTGGCGAGGCCGGCGACCCGGAGCTGCGGATGGCGGCTGGCGCTTTCGACGGCCGAGAGGAACTCGCTTTCCAAGAACCCGATGCGGCCCATGCCGGTATCGGCGACGAGGTGAACGGCGACAGGCCGGCCGAACTCTCTTCCGAGAAGGGCGCAGGCCTGGATTTCCTCGAGGGAGGACACGCTGAGATGCCAGCCATGGGCGGCTGCGGCTTGGCGTTCGCCGGGGAGCGAGGATCCGAGGAGGAAAAGATCGGGATGAGGTCCACCGGGCGTTTGGGAGAGGATGGCTTCGACCCGGGCCGCCTCGAGGGCGCTGGCCACCGCGAAGTAGCGGGCGAAGGGAGCGAGAACGGGGACGACATGTTCCAGGCCGTGTCCGTAGGCATCGCCTTTGACCACGGCCATGAGTTCGGCTCCTTCAGCGCGGGCCAGAGCGATCCGGGCGTTGTGGCGGAGAGCGTCGAGGTTGATCTCGGCCCAACTGCGGGGAGGGATGGCTGGAGGTTCAGGGGACATAGAACGCCGGCGAGGAGCAGACGAGAACGGGGCGCGCTGGGGGAAGTTGGCGGGGAAAAAACGTCTTGCCAATGCCGGAAGCGGAGGCCAACTGTTTCGGCGCGATCCGGCGTAGCTCAGCGGTAGAGCGGGTGGCTGTTAACCACTAGGTCGTAGGTTCGAACCCTACCGCCGGAGCTTCAAATGGGGCATCAGGGGGCATCAGACAGCAACAGGCAGTGGCGCGGGTTCCGGGCGAGCGTTTCCGCCGCCGCTTGACGGGGCCTCAGGCAGGAGGTTTAGATCGCCCCCATGAAAATCTCGCGCGCGCTGTTGTCGGTATCGGACAAGACCGGTGTGGCGCTGTTCGCGGCAAAGCTGAGCGCCTTGGGCGTCGAGTTGCTCTCCACCGGCGGCACGGCGCGCGTGTTGCGCGACGCAGGCCTGGCGGTGCGGGATGTTTCCGACTACACGGGATTCCCGGAACTGTTTGGCGGACGCGTCAAAACGTTGCATCCCATGATTCATGGGGGTCTGCTCTATCGCCGCGACGAGGCGGGCGACGTTCGAGACGCGGCGGAACACGGCATCGGTCCGATCGATCTCTTGGTGGTCAATCTGTATCCATTCGAGGCGACGACTGCGGATGGGGAAGCCACTCTGGAGGAAGCGGTTGAAGAAATCGACATCGGCGGACCGGCCTTGCTGCGAGCGGCCGCGAAGAACCACACTGCGGTTACTGTGTTGACGGATCCGGCGGATTATGCGGCGGTGTTGGCGGAGATCGAAGAAAGCGGCGCGACGAGTCTGGATACGCGGCGGCGGCTTGCGAGCAAGGTGTATCTACGCACAGCGGCCTATGACGCGGCAATCGGAGCGTATTTGGAGAGGGCGCAAGGCGGCGAGGCGGGATTGCTCTTGTCGCGGCCCTTCGAGCAGCGATTGCGCTATGGGGACAATCCGCACCAGAAGGCGGCGCTGTATGGGCGTTTTTCTGAATGCTTCCGGCAGTTGCAAGGGAAGGAGCTTTCCTACACGAACGTGCTCGACATCGCCTCTGCGGCCGAGTTGATCGGCGATTTCGACGAGCCCACAGTGGGCATCCTGAAACACACCAATCCGTGTGGAGTGGGTTCCGACGCGGATTTGGGAGCGGCATGGGACAAAGCTTTCGCCACCGACCGTCAAGCTCCGTTTGGCGGAGTGATTGTGTGCAACCGCCCTGTCGACCGTATGTTGGCGGATCGCATCGGCGATATTTTTGTGGACATCATCATAGCCCCCGGATTTGAGGAGCCGGCGCGAGAGCGGTTTCGGAAGAAGAAGAATGTCCGGATGATGGAGTTGCGGCCGGAGGCGTTGGCGGCGATTGCGGCGGACGCGGTGATCCGGTCCGTGCCGGGAGGGATTTTGGTGATGGATGGAGACGCCCGGGCCTTGGGGCTTGATGAATGGGAGGATGCCCGGCGCCTTGGTGAAGCTGTCAGGACAAAGAGGGTTCCGAGCGCCGAGGAATGGGCGGCGATGCGTTTTGGATGGAGGGTGGTCAGGCAGGTCAAGTCCAATGCCGTAGTCTTTGCCGCGGCGGACCGGACGTTGGGCATTGGCGCGGGTCAAATGTCCCGCGTGGACGCCTGCCAGATCGCGGTTTGGAAAGCGGGAGAGGCAGGGTTGGATTTGCGGGGCTCGGCGGTGGCCAGCGACGCCATGTTTCCTTTTGCTGACGGTCTGATTGCTGCGGCGGAAGCGGGGGCGACGGCGGCGATTCAGCCAGGGGGATCCCTGCGCGACGCGGAAGTGATTGCGGCGGCGGACACGCGGAATCTGGCTATGGTTTTCACAGGCTTTCGTCACTTTCGGCATTGACCAGAGAGGAGAAACGGCATGGGACTCAAGTTGGGCGTCAACATCGATCACGTGGCCACGCTGCGGCAGGCGCGCTATGCCTTGATGCCGGACTGGCCGGGGTCCGAGCCAGCGTTGCTAGAAGCCGCCCAGGCGGCGTTGCGCGGCGGAGCGGACTCCATCACGATCCACTTGCGGGAAGACCGCCGGCATATCCAAGACCGGGACGTTGAGGAGATCCGGGAGGGCGTGACCTGTCCGCTCAACTTGGAGATGGGAAACACCGAAGAGATTCTTGAGATCGCCTTGCGATGGAAACCGGATTTTGTCTGTCTGGTTCCGGAGAATCGCGCTGAAGTCACGACGGAAGGCGGGTTGGACGTGGCGGGTCAGGCTGAGGAACTGCGTCCGGCGGTGGCGCGACTGCGGGAGCGCGGGATCTTGGTTAGCTTGTTTATCGATCCGGAGATCGAGCAGGTCAGGGTGAGCCGGGAGATTGGGGGAGACATGGTGGAGTTGCACACCGGAGCGTATGCGCAGGCGGCCGCGGCGTCTCAGGAGACGGAGATCAGCCGCCTGCGAGGGGCGGCGATCGAGGCGCAAGCCGCAGGACTGCAAGTCAACGCCGGGCACGGCATCACCATGCAGAACGTGCGAGGTCTTTTTTCCGTGCCGCATCTTGTGGAATTCAATATTGGACATCATCTCGTGTCGCGGGCGCTGTTCATTGGATTGGAGCAGGCGGTGCGGGAGATGATCGAGGCGATGCGGGAGTATTCGGGCAGTTGACCGCAAGAACTCAACATGGGTATTCGGATGTGGCGCGAGTAGTGATTCTCGATGTCGTCGCCTTGACGCCGCGCGTGTTGGAGCGGGCTCCGCGCTTGCGGAGTTTCGCGGCCGAACACGGCGTCCGGCGGATCCGGCCGGTATTTCCGGCGGTGACTTGCAGCGCTCAGGCAACCTGGCTCACGGGCCTGCGGCCGCGCGACCACGGGATCGTGGGCAACGGATGGTATGATCGCGACTTGGCCGAGCCGATGTTTTGGAAGCAATCGAACCGGCTGGTGCATGGTGAGAAGCTTTGGGAAACGATGCGGCGCGAGCGCCCGGGCTACACCTGCGCCAAGCTGTTCTGGTGGTACAACATGTATTCCAGCGCGAACTGGTCGGCGACGCCACGGCCGATGTATCCAGCAGACGGGCGGAAGGTGTTCGACATTTACACGTGGCCGCCGGAGTTGCACACCGGGTTGGTCAAAGAACTGGGTCCGTTTCCGTTCCCGGCTTTTTGGGGGCCCGCCGCGGGGATCGCCTCTTCGGAATGGATAGCGGCCGTCGCGCGCTGGGTCGAGGATCGGCATCATCCGGATCTTTCGTTGGTCTATCTTCCGCATCTCGATTACGAGATGCAGCGCAGCGGCCCGGAGGGACCCGCCATTGGAGCTGAGATCGCCGCCATAGACGGATTGGTGGGCGGGCTGCTGGACTTTTACTGCGAGCGAGGGGTGACGCCCGTGCTGCTTTCGGAGTATGGGATCGAGTCCGTGGAACGTCCGGTGCACTTGAATCGCGTCTTCCGGGCTCAGGGCTGGCTCGCGGTGCGGGAAGAGTTAGGCCGGGAGCGCCTCGATTGTGGAGCGAGCCGGGCCTTCGCTCTCGCGGATCATCAAGCAGCTCATATTTATGTGCGCGATCCGGATCTGCGGGAGGAAGTGCGGGAGTGTTGTGCGGCTGTGGAGGGCGTTGCGGAAGTGTTGGATGAGGAAGGGAAGCGCGCTTGTGGATTGGACCATCCGCGGTCCGGCGATCTTGTTGCGGTGGCGGAGGCGGGGAGCTGGTTTACCTACTACTTCTGGGAAGAGGCCGCCCGGGCCCCTGATTTCGCCCGGACGGTGGATATACACAGGAAACCCGGTTACGACCCTGTGGAACTCTTTCTCGATCCGGCCCTGTGTTGTCCGAGACTGCGGATTGGCTGGCAGTTGGCGCGAAAGAAAATGGGGTTTCGCAGTTTGATGGAAGTCATCCCGCTGGACGCGGGTCTGGTTAGGGGTTCGCACGGCCGGATTCCGGAAGACTCGCGGGACTGGCCGGTCCTTGTGGGAGGCCCCGCCGGGGATGGAACCGGGGATTTGGAGTCTTGGGAAGTGCGGGACCTGCTTTTGGCGGCGATCCGCGGAACCCAGCATGCTCCTTCGTCCTCAGGAGGCTGAACTCAGTAATGGATCTTCACCGGGGTGCCGACCTCGACGGCCTCGAAGAGAACGGGGACGAAATCTTTGGGAAGGCGAATGCAACCGTGGGAAGCGGGTTGGCCCGGTTGAGGAATGATGCCGCCGTGCATTCCGATGCCGTAGGAGGTAAGGCGCATCCAGAACGGCATGGGCGCGGCGACGTACCGGCATCCAGGCGGGACTTTGTCGCTGGGTTTGGCGTCGTCATCGACCACATTCCCGAATTCGTCCTCGATCCAGCCGTACCGGTTGGAGTACTTGTCCTCGATTTTCTCCGTGATCCGGTAGGAGCCGGCTGGAGTGCCGTGCCCTTCCTTCCCGGTGGCGACGTAACACCAGCCGATGGGCCGGCCGCCGCGGGAGAAGTAGGCGTGTTGGGAACCGAGGTTGATCCGGATGGAGACATTGCCTGGACCGCCGTCGTCGCGCCAATCGTAGAGAGCGACGCGCGCGATGAGTGGAGGATCGATGGCCGGGGGCTCCAGTGGAGAGCAGGCGCCAAGAGAGAACAGCGCAGCCGCAAGCAGGGCTGCGAGATTGAGCATCGGAATGGCCCGGCCGCGGCTCGAAGGCCGGCCAGCCTCCGGCCTGAGTGTTGGGATCGATGCCGGGAAAGGCGATTGCATGACAAGGGAAGGGCGGGTGGCCTATTGCTATCGTTCGACCGGAATTGGTCAAGGAGCATCGTGCCGGCTGAGCGAGACTCGTTTGCCGGTTCTTCGACAGGCGTGCGGCCTTCGTTTCACGCAGGGGGAGGGAGACCAGGATGAAGAGGTCATGATAGGATTGGGGCTATAGGCTTTTTGGGGGGACGGACTGGGGGGACGGACAAGGGGCGTCAAGTGAGGGCTGCGGAGAGGGATTCGGCCAGGCTGTGCCAGCGGTTATTGGCCGAATCCAGTTCGACGTCCACCTCTTCGAGTTCGCGGTTGAAAGCGAAGAGCTGGCCCCGGCCGGCGTAGGTGGCGGGATCGCCCAGGAGCGTGTGGAGTTCCTTTTTCCGGGTCTCCAGCGCGAGGATGCGCGATTCCGTCGACGAGAGTTCCGTCTCGAGAGTCCGGCGCTGTTCGGCGCGTTGGCGTCGACCTTCGGCTTCGAGACGTTTGCGCTCTTTGGACTTGCGGCCGCTTGCCTCAGCGATTCGGGACGCGGGCTGGATCGCTGAGGGTGCGGGGGGGGAGAGCTGCGACTGGCCTGCGGTAAGGGCGGCACGTGCGGAATCGGCGCCGGTTTTATCCAGGTAATAGTCATAGTCGCCGGCGTAACGGGTAAGCTTGCCGGCGTCGATGTGGACGACGCTGTCGGCCAGGAGACGGATGAAATGCACATCATGGCTGATGAAGACGAGCGTGCCCTCGTATTGACGCAGAGCAGTGAGCAGGGCATCGATGCTGGGCATATCCAGGTGTGTGGTGGGCTCGTCCATCAGAAGAAGGTTCGGCGGATCGAGAAGAAACCGGATGAGCGCCAACCGGCTTTTTTCGCCTCCGCTGAGCACGGAGACCTGCTTGAAAACGTCGTCGCCGCGAAAAAGGAAACTGCCGAGGAGGGTGCGGGCGTGTTCTTCACCGATGGCATGTGGGCCTCCCAGGACGGTTTGCAGAACGGTCTTGGATGAGGCGAGCATGTCGGTGCGGTGCTGAGAGTAGTAACCGAGGGTCACGTTATGACCGAGGCTGCGATTGCCTCCCTGAATGGGAACGATGCCTGCGAGGATCTTCAGCAGAGTGGATTTTCCGGCGCCGTTGGGTCCGACCAGCACGATGCGCTCGCCGCGTTCAGCGCTGAAGTCGAGTCTCCGGTAGACGATGACATCGCCGTAACCCTGCTGGACCCCTTCGAGGGTGACGGCGCGTTGACCGGCGCGCTTGGGTTGGGGGAAGCGGAATTGAAGGGCGCGCCCAGGGCGAACGGGCAGTTCGATCCGTTGCATTCGTTCGAGCTGTTTGATCTTGCTTTGCGCTTGGGCGGCTTTGGAGGCTTTGGCCCGGAAGCGATCCACGAAGCGGGTCAATCTGGCGATCTCGCGTTGCTGGTTCTCGAAAGCGGCGAGGACTTGCGCGTAGCGGGCCTCTTTTTGTTCGATGTAGGAATCGTAGTTTCCGCGGTAGCGGTTGAGCCGCCCCTGCTCGATGTCGATGGTCGAAGTGCAGAGCGCATTGAGAAAGGCGCGGTCATGCGAGATGAGAAGGATGGCCCCCGGATATTGCTGGAGATATTGTTGGAGCCAGCCCAAGGACTCGAGGTCGAGGTGATTGGTCGGTTCATCCAACATGAGGAGGTCCGGCTCCATGACCAGGAGGCGGGCCAGGTGGGCGCGCATGATCCAGCCGCCGCTCAGTTCGCGAGCGGGTCTGCCGGCTTCCTGCGGCCGGAAGGCCAAGCCCGCGAGGATACGCCGGGCGCGGGGTTCGAGGGTAAAGCCGCCGAGTGAATCGTAAGCCACACGAGCTTCGTGGTAGTCCTCCTCGTGAGTCCGGTGCTCGTGCTCGAGGCGAGAGAGGAGTTCTCGCAGGCGCGCGATTTCCGGACTGACAGCGGTGGCGAGTTCCAGCACGGTTTCATCGCCTGCGGCAGCGGTTTCCTGAGGCAGATAGCCGAGCCGGAGACCGCGCTCGAGGCTGACTTCTCCCTCATCGGGCGGCACGGAACCGAGGATGATTCCGAAGAGGGTAGACTTCCCTGCGCCGTTGGGCCCGACCAGGCCGACGCGGTCGCCGCGGTTCAGTTGGAGGGACACGTCCTCGAACAGAACCCTGCCGGCGTAGCGTTTGGCGACTCTGGAAAGGCTCAACATCGGGAGGCGATCGTGGGACCCACGGAAAGTGGGTATTCAGGAGCGAAATGCAACCCGCGGCCGGGTCTGATTGCATTCCGTGCGCATTTCTCACACACCGGATCCGCTGGAGAGCGCTGAGCCCCGGGGAGGAAGGCGCTAAGGTTCGCGCGAACGCGTTTTCGAGGGGGCGCGAGCGCGGCTGTTCGGACCCTGCCGGGCAGAAGGAGCAGTGTGGGAGCTTGAGCCTCCAGAGGGATGTCGGAATGGGGGCTTATGGTCCGCGTTGCGAAACAACGTCCGGAGCCGGCGCAGGTGGGGTTCCTCGGAGCGCAGGCTGAGGAGCCGCGACAGATGTTCCAACGGGTTTGACGCCGGTTCGCCTGCGGGAAAGGTGACGGAAGGGCAGGAGGAACCCTCGGCTGGCGCCCCAGCGTGCCGCTCGAGACGGCGGACCAACTCGCGGCGGGCCAGAAATCGATTCAACGCTTGCGAGGTCGACTTGGCGCAACGGATCCGATGTCCGCTCCGGCGATGGAAGAGTTCGACGCCGGCACAATGGGAACGGGAACGGCGCCCGCGTTTGGACGGGGTCGCGTGGAAGAAGCGCTCTTCCAGCTCGCTCTCGAAAATCGCAAGGGCGGCCATGCGGCGCCGCAGGGCCTCCGCCTTTTCCGGCCGGACGGGAAAGGGGGGACCGGATGCGGACATGTGAAGGATGACTTCCTCGAGGCGCCCGGATCCTTTAGTGGATCCGATAGTATCCGTCGGGATTGTAGAGGTAATAAAAATCTTTCCGGGAAACGCGCGGCAATCGCATAAGCGCTCTGCCTTGAGCGTCGAGTTCTTCGACACAACCGTGCATGGGCGCGGCGGTCGAGGGAGGTGTCGTGCGTTTGGGGATCTCGATGGATTTGGCGCCGCCGGCATCGGGATTCTTCAGCAGGGAAGTCTCCCGGATATCCTCGACGACGGTGTCGATCCATTTCAATGCGACGGCTTCATCAGCGAACTCTTCCCAGTCTCCATCGGTAGCTTCGTTGTACATACGCTGGATGAAGGCATCGAGAGTGATGCCCATTTTCTCAGCGATGGGAGTGGCCAAGCGCCGCCACCATTCTTTGGCCGTTTCGAATTCCTCGGCATGTTCGGTGAGATTTCCGAACCCGACATAACTGAGCTGATGGTGAAGGATGATGGCATTGGGATAGGCAAACGAGCGTTCGGCCAAGGTGGAAATGCAGGCGGCCATGCTAGCGGCGAATGACTTGACCACGACGTAGACGGGGGCGGGACTGCCTTCCATGGCCTTGAGAATCCGGTAACCGGCCATGACGGATCCGCCCGGTGAATCGTCGATTACAATGAAGATGGGAAACTCGTTGCTCTTGTTGTTGAAATAACTGATGCGCTCAGAGACGTGCTCGGCGGATTGGGCAGTGATCGGGCCGTTGAGGGCAATGCGGCGGTCGCTGACTATGAGACGGCCTTCTTCCAGCGGATCCAAGCGATAAACCGGCTTCTGGTCGGCGTAATTTTGCCGTTCAGTGGACTTTTCGGCCAGGTTGATTTCGACCTCCATCTTTTCCAATTCGGCTTGATATTCGCCCTTGAAAAACTTGAGATCATTGGCCTGAATCTCAGCGCGGGCCTTGGCGATGGTGTTTTCGAGATTGAGGCGTTCCGATTCGCGGCGGAGTTCCGCGAGTTCGCCGTCGAGTTCCGTTTTCTTGCGAGCGGCTTCCAACTCGAGGCGCTTGGTCAACAGTTCGACCTCGACTTGGAGCCGTTCCAGTTCTTCGCGTTGACTGCGCAGATCGGCGGCGAGCCGTTCTTTGGCCAAGGCGTTCTCGAGAGCGAGCCGTTCTTTTTCCGCTTCCAGCGGGCTGGAAGGGGAACTGGATTGGGCCGGTGAGGGCAAGGGAATGACGAGCGCGGGAGTCTCGCTGGACGAGGCGCCTGCGGAGGCCAATGCGGATGGGGACTGGTCTGCCGGCAAGGAGAACAGAGGGAGCAGCAGGAGCGCGATGGAAGCGAAACCCAGGCGGTAAGTCGGAAGTTTCATGCCTGCAAAAATGACTGGAAATGGCATTGTCGCAACACGATCTTGTCAAGGGTGGACTGGAGGGGAGTCTCGTTCTTTCTCGCGGATGGGGTGGACGTTGGCGCCGGCTTGCGCAGGCGGCGGTAAAGCGGAATGATTGAGGCTATGACCGAAATGGACCGGGATGAGCTGACGGCCTTGTTGACGGAACGTTTGGAGATCATTGGGGACGGAGATCTTCGGGAACGTGATCCCGAGGAGCATCTCCGGCGCTTGCGAGAGATTTCGGAAAGAATCGACGAGGAGCGGCGGCGGTTGGAGGCGGAATTGGATCCACGATTGGCGCATTTTTTGGAGCGCTGCAGCTACGCCAAGGCCCTGGCCTACCTGAAAACCAGCGCGGGTGAGTGAGAGTTGGGGGGCCGTGGACCACCGGCCACTGCCCACTGACCACCGGCCACCGGCCACGCCCCCACCCCCCGGCAGGACGCGCAGGAGCGCGTCCCTCCACGAGAGCCGGGGAGACCCTCGTCCGCCAGCCCTGGGGCAGGCGTCTCCACCGGCCACTGCCCACTGACCACAGCGAAGCGGTAATCGTAATCGAAGAACCCACTTTCTAGCGGATCGTTGAGCCGCTTTTTCGCCCGGCCCTTCTATTACGATGACGATTACGAGCACCGTCCGTTCCGGACTGAGCACGAGCACGATAGGGCCTCTTCTCCCCTCTCGTGCTCAGCGAAGCGGCGCACTTCCCACTTCCCACTGCCCACTGACCACCGCCCACTGACCACTGCCCACTGACCACTGACCCCTGACCACACGATCTCCTCAAGTTCCATTACCGGCGCGCGCGACCCAGGGCCGCTCCCCGGGGCATACGCTCGTTGAGGGCATCGGGCCGGCTGGCGTGATGACGAGCTTCCTCCGCCGTGATCTGACCGGTGAATACAAGGTCAGCCAAGCTTTCGTCGAGAGTGTGCATACCGTCGCGTGCGCCGATCTGCATGAGACTGGGGATCTGCTCGACTTTGCGCTGACGGATGCAGGCGCGCACAGCGTGGTTCATGACCATCACTTCGCTGGCGAGCACGCGGCCGCTGCCGTCCGAGCGCGGCAGAAGCCGCTGGGAAATGACGGCTTGCAGGCAGTTGGCAATCTGGGCGATGACTTGGGGTTGTTGGTCGCCGGGAAAGACATCGATGAGGCGGTCGAGCGTTTTCGGGGCGTTGATGGTGTGCAGAGTGCTGATGACGAGATGCCCGGTCTCCGCGGCGGTGATGGCGGTGCGGATCGTTTCGAGGTCGCGCAGTTCGCTGACAAGGATGACGTCTGGATCTTGTCGCAGGACATGGCGGAGGGCGGCGGCAAAGCTATGGGTATCGACGCCGACCTCGCGTTGTTTGATGATGCAGGCCGCGTGTTGGAAAATGTATTCGATAGGATCCTCCACAGAGATAATGACGCCGGAGCGGAGCCGGCTGATATGTTCAACCATGGCCGCGAGCGTGGTGCTTTTTCCCGAGCCGGTGATGCCGGTGACCAGGATGAGGCCTTCGCGCAGGTTGCAGAGTTGCTGGACAATGGGTCTGTGGCCGAGATCGGCCAGGGATGCGATGTGATCGGCGATGAGCCGGAAGGCGGCCTGGAGATTGCCGCGGTTGTAATGGGCGTTGGCGCGGAAGCGTCCGACGCTTTCGATCTGCAGCGCGAAGTCGAGTTCCCACTCCTTTTCCAAAAGAGGCAGGTTCTGGATTCGAAGACGTACTCGACGGGGTCTTCGATGGTGACAACGTGCCGGGACTCGAAGTCGTTGAGCCAGTCGAGAAGGGAAGCGATGGTCGTGGACTTTCCGGAACCAGCGGGACCTGTCACCAGGATCAATCCGGAGCACGGCGGCTTGACGGCCGAGGACGCGGTGGGACTGGACTCGAAAGCGGCTGCCGAAGGAGGCGACGTAGTGAAAATCCCGTTCCGCGGAACCGGGAAACGCCGCAGCGCCGGCGTTGAGCGGCGCCAGGTCGGCGGCGGTCACCGGACCGGCGCCGGGAAACTCGACGAGAGCCCCTTCGACGCGCAGGCGAGGCGGCAGACCCTCGTGCAAGAAGAGATCGCTGGCGCCGCGTTGTTCGGCCTGGCGGCAATAGAAATCGAGGCGATTCTCGGCGGTTGCGGGCACGGCTGTGGGAGGGACGCGAAGTTTTGCGTTGTTTTCCGGAGGAAACATCCTAACTCAGGAGCGAATGAAGCGCATTCTTCTTTCGACGACGTCCTTTCAGGACACACCGGGGGAGCATCAGGCCATCTTGGAGCAAAGTGGTTTCGACCTGGTGCGGGAGCGGGGTCCGCTCGGTGAGGAGCGGATGCTGGAATTGGCGGGGAAGCTGGACGGTTTGCTGTGCGGCGATGATGTGCTTTCCCGCCGCGTCTTGGAAGCGATGCGGCCGCGGCTGGAGGTTATTAGCAAGTACGGGATTGGATTGGACAAGATTGACCTGGACGCTTGTCGCGAATTCGGGATTCCGGTTTTTTTCACTCCGGGAGTGAATCACACAACCGTAGCGGAGCACACCTTTTGTCTGCTGCTGGCTATGGTCCGCCATTTGGTCGAGGAGGTCAATCACACCCGGGCCGGGCGTTGGATCCGTGTGACGGGAAACGAGTTGTGGCGGAAACGGATGGGGCTAGTGGGTCTGGGCCGGATTGGAATCGAGGTGGCGAAGCGGGCCCGCGGATTCGAGATGGAACTTTGGGGCTACGGAAATCACTGGCCCGCAGAGGCGGCGGAACTCGGAATCGTTCGCTGCGCTTCGCTGAAGGAATTGTTTGGTAACTGCGATGTGCTGAGTCTGCACACGCGGCTGAGGGACGAAACGCGTCACATCGTGAATGCAGCGTTGTTGGAAGGGATGCGAGAGGGCGCGATCCTGATCAACACGTCGCGTGGGGAACTCGTGGATACGGCGGCGGTGTTGAAGGCATTGGACGCCGGAACCCTGGCAGGATACGCGACGGACGTGCTGGAGGAAGAGCCGCCGCCGCCGGAGTATCCTCTGCTGAGGCACGCCAAGGTTTTGGCGACGCCGCATATCGGTTCCCGGACTTATGAGAGCGTGCCTCGGCAGGCTATGCGCGCGACGCTGAATTTGGTGCATTACTTCGAGAACAATCCCGAGCCGTTTCGGGCGGTGTGAGCGGCGATGGCGGCGGGATGGGGTTGGGAGTTTGTTGCGAGTTTGTGACGAGGGCATAGGCTGCGAGCGCAATGAGCGAGGAAGACAGGGGCAAAGTCCGGTTCGGCGATCTTCGAGCCATTCTGCAATACGTGCCGGTGTTTCGCGGGCAGACCTTTGTGGTCGCGGTGGACGGCGCGGTTCTGGCGGCCGGGCACCTTTCTCATCTCCTTCTGGATCTGGCAGTGCTGCAGTCGCTCAACGTGCGGGTCGTGTTGGTCTACGGAGCCGGCCATCAGATCCGGACCTTGGGGATGGAACGAGGAGTCGAATTGACGACGGTCGACGGAATGGGGCGCACCGATGCTGCGACCTTGGAAGTGAGCATCGACGCCATCACCCGCTTGAGCAGCACGCTGATGCAGGCCTTGACCGTGGCAGGGATCCGGACGGCTACGGCCAATGCTCTCATTGCCCACCGGGCCGGGATTGTCGGCGGGGTGGACCAAGAGTTTACCGGCGTGGTGGACAGGGTCGATGGGCAGAGTTTGATGTCCTTTTTGAAACAAGGAATCCTGCCGCTGGTGGCCCCTCTGGGTTACGACCGGCAGGGGGTGACCCTCCGGCTGAACTCAGACAGCGCGGCGGTGGAAACGGCGCTGACGTTGGGAGCGGCCAAGATCGTTTTTGTGACATTGGGACGAGTCATGGATTCTCGAGGCGAGCAGATCCGGCACGTGAGCGTCGAGCAGGCCGAGGCCCTGACGGACCGGGCCGGGTCCCCGGAGTTTCCTCCGCACCTCTTGTCGAAGTTGCGGCATGCCGCCAAGGCCTGCCGGGAGCGGGTGCCGCGCGTTCACATTGTCGATGGAACCCGCGATGACGCCTTGTTGGCGGAATTGTTCAGCAACGAAGGCATCGGAACCATGGTGTATGCGGACGCCTACCAGGAAATCCGGCCTGCCGGTCCGGGCGACGCGGCGGCGATTCACGCCATGATCCGCAGTTCCGTTGTGGAACAAGAACTTCGAGACCGCAGCGCGGAAGAATTGGCCCAGGAGATCGCGGACTATTATGTGATCGAGGTCGACGGGAATGCCGTTGGCTGCATGGCTCTGCATTACTTTCCGGAACGGCGGGCCGCGGAACTGGCCTGTTTGTTCATTCGCCGCAGCCATGAAAACCAGGGCTATGGCCGGAGGCTGGTGGCTTATGCCATCGACCGGGCCCGGCGAGATGGCGCCGGCCAGCTCTTTCTCTTGACCACTGGGGCTCGCGGCTATTTTGAACGGCTCGCGGGATTCATCGAGGGCAAGCCCGAGGATCTCCCCGAAGAGCGCAAAAGAACCTGGGAAGCGAGTGGGCGGCGTTCGCAGGTGCTTTTTCTCGATCTCCGGGCGGCAACGCCGGTTTGAGACTGCGGCTGGCCGGTTAGCCTGGCTGGCCGATGGCGCGCAGCGCGCCACCACAGGATGGGTAGGAGAAAATGTGGGTCAACCCCCCGGCTACGTGCTGCCATCGCTTCGCGAAGGAGAGCGGCACGTCGCGCGGCATGGCCGTGACGGGGCAGGCTTCACAATCAAGGCGCCGTGGGAGGACACGCTACCGCGTCTTTTGCACTTGAACGCCGGTGTCGTTGTTGCGGCGCAGCATATCCCAGTTCTTCAGATTGGTTTCTTGAAGCATTCGGTTGGAACCTTCGATGTTCTTTAGGTAATCGCCGGCTTCCAACTGCTTTGCAGCCTCTGCTTTGTCTGCGGTTGCGGTTTGATCCTCCGGTTGCGGACCTAGCGTTTCCTTGCCCCGAAAGAAGGCATACCTGCTTGTTCCATGACGGGCGATGACGGTGGACAGGCCGCGGATATCCTCGGCCTGAAACACGCCGCGGGGTCCGGTGACGCCCTCGACCATGGCGCCGCTGACGCTGCCGATGGCCTTGACCTCGGCTCCGGCGGCGTAGCTATCCCCGGCGATATCCAGGACATTGACGCGGAGTGAAGCGGAGGCGGCGTCCTCATGGACTTCGAGCCGCAAGGGACTTATCAGGACAAGACCGCTGGCGAAGAGATCGTCGCCGCGGCAGAGCGCCAGGTAGGCGCCATCTTCAGCGACCGGCAGGTCGAATCCGTGAGTCATGGGACGGAAATCCCGCCCATCGCCCAAGCTCAGGGTCATCTCGGCATCGGGTTCGATGCCGGCCAGGCTGACTTCACTCACCCGGCTCAGATTCTTCTCCCGCAAATAGAGTTTCATGAGGTCCACGCGATAGACCCTGAGCACCGCTTCCCGAATGTTGCGATATTCGAGTTCGAGACGAACCGGTTCTCCGGGGCGGAAGGTGGACACTTCGGGAAGAGCCAGGGAACGCTTCTGGAAATACGCGATGGACTGGGCGGCGTCGGGGTAAAGCCCGCGAACCATTTCGTACCAGCGAATGGCCTCTTCCGCGTTTCCCTGCGCGTGATGGATCTGTGCGGTGATGTAGCGGGCGTAATCCCGGTCCTTCCCATCGCCTTCGGCCACGGGCACAGCGGCGGCGAGGGCTTCCTCGTAGTGACGTTGCCAAAAATGTCCGAGGGCGGCCATGTAGCGGAAGCTGGTGAGAAACGGACTGCCGGTGAACAATCCGGCGAAGCTCTCGGTGCTCGCGACGACTCCGCTGTAGTTTTCCAGAGCAAACCCGACGTTGATGAGACTGAAGGCGGCGTCGTCTGCGAGCGGATCGGAAGGGTAATAGGCGAGGAAGCGCTCGAGGAAACGCTGGCTGCGCCTCAGCAAGTCTTCCCGGTTAGGCGGGTCTTGACCCGGTTCGCGAGGGAGCGCATCAGCCCGGGGAGATTTCTCGAACAAGGACTGGGAGAGGGCGAAAAACGCGGCCACGGACTCGGCGTGATCGGGGTATTCCTTCCAAAGGCGTTCTTGATAGTCGATGGACCCGAGATACTGCCCTTGATCCTCGAGCACGGCGCTGATGTTGGCGTCGTTGAGAAAGCTCGATTCGATCGTGGCGCGGAACACCAGCCAGGCGCGCTCGAACTCGCCGAGTTCGCGGTAGGCTTCGCCAACCCGGAGGATGCGATCAAAGGGGATGATCAAGTCCGGATAGCGTTCGTGGAGGATTTCGAACATCTCGACCACGCGAGCCGGCTGGAAATCCTCCGGTTCAGTATGAATCCAAAGGAGCATCCGGGCGATCTCGCGCTCGAAGTTTCGGCGGCCTTGGGCATCGGCAAACAAGGCGTCGAGATGAGCGCGAGAGTCTGCGTATTTGCCGTCGCGGAAGAGGTGACCGGCGAGTTCGAAACGCTCAGCGACGTTTATCCGGTATTCCTCTTGGGGATCGGAGCCGGGAGGCAGGATCTGGAGTTCTGCGGCGGCGCCGATACGCATCCGGCTGCGGTCAGTGGCATCGCGGAGGGTGGAAGGTAAGACGCGGAAAGCGCCTGGAGCATGGGCGACGAGTTCATATCCGAGCGACTGAATGGCTCCGGGACGATAGTGCAGGCGGAGGATTCCGTGTTCCTCTTCGATCCGGTCGAAGTTCCCTTCCACCGAACCGGGAACCAGGAGCATGCCCGCGGGAAGCGGTTCTTCCCAGAGCACGGGATTGGGGTAGGGATTGCGATTGACCGTGTGCACGGCGACGCGGACGCGCTGTCCCAGCCGGAGCCGCGAGACCGGGGAAGTGCTGCGGGCCTGCAAGGGGACGTCGCGGTAACTAAGCCGGTCATGGTAATAATGACGTTGGGCGATATGCGGCGTGTCCCAGGACTCGGGGTCCTTCAGCTCAGCGGAGAAGCCGGTCAGCCATGCGTCGTAGCGGATCTCGCCGCGGCCTTCCACCGCCACTCGAATCCGGCTCACGCCGGCTTCGATCCATTCGGCAGGGAGCGAGAAAAACACGGTGCCATCGAGGTCCTTGGACTCGAGGCGGTGGACTTCGCGGTCGTTGACGGTGAGGATGACCCGGAAGTCCTCGCGCGCAGCGGAGTGAGTGCCATGATAGGCGGTAAGGGCGGCGACGACGAATCCGGGGACGTGGCCCGGCGGTTGGCGATAACCGCTGAGCTGTGCCAGCAGATAGGAGGCGGAGGCCTTGGCCACCGGCGAGGTTGGAGCGGCCTGTGCGTAGGTCCACAGGACAAGGGCGCTGGTGAGCGCCGGATCCTGCAAGAGGGCGTGGTCTTTGCTGCCGGCCCAGCGTGCGGAGCCGGGCACGGCGGCATCGGGTTCCCGCTGGGTGGTCAACAGTTCGAGCAGATCCCGAGCGAAAGCATCGCGCTTCATCCGCACAAAGGCGGCGGCGAGAAAGGCCCGGGCGGGAGGAGTGAGCGAGGCGCGCTCCCGGTAGAGACGGTTGGCGGCGGAGAAATCGGGTTCGCCGGAGAACGATTGGGCGAAGAGAAGCAGCGCCTTCTGTTCGTGATCCGTTGCGGCGATGCTGGGATAATACAGGCGCAGCCATTCCGCGGCGCGTTCGATGGCGCTGTGAGCGGAGGGAAATCCGGCTTCATTGGAGACCGTCAGGGCCCAGAGGGCCACGGAGGTGGACACGGGTTCCGAGCCCGATCCGAGTTGGTTCCAGGACCAACCGCCGTCTTCGTTCTGAGCCAGGAGCACGGCGGAGATCAGGCTGTGGACACGGCGGGTCAGGGCCGCGATGTCCCGGGGCTTGGCGCCGCGGGCGCGGGCATAGGTCAGCGCGTGGACGGATCCGAGCAAGGCGCTTCCGGTGGTTTGTCTGAGGGACGGCATGCCGCAAAACACGCGGCTGTTGCGCAAGGGAACCACCCGCGATGGAGTGCCCAAAGCCAGATCGATGAGCGATTGCTCCACGGACGGACTGATGCCGACGAGGAGGCGGCGGCGAGTGAAAGATTGATCGGCGGGAAGTTCGAGGTCCGCCGATCCGAGACTGGCGGTGATTCCGCTGGCGACGCTCGAGTATTCCAAGCCCCAAGGCCGGATCGCCACAGTGCGCGTACTCTCGTCGCGGGCATCTCCGCTTTCCAAGGTGAGCGTGCAGCGCAGAGCTTCCGCGAAGGGAATGCGATAAGCGTCGAAGACGATCTCTGTTGCGGCGCCAGGCTCGAGGGGAACGCTGCGCGTTGAGCGAAACAATTCCTGGCCGCCCTCAACCCGGAGAGTGGCCAGCGCTTCCCCAGTCCGGTCCGAGAGGTTATGAAGGACGGCCATGAACTCGATGAGGTCTCCTTCCTGAAGCTGAGCGGGCAAGCGCAGCTCCCCGAAAAACTCACGCCGGGTAACCAGATCGATGGACGTTTCACCTGCCAGAGTGTCGGAAGTGCAACCCACGGCGGTGACGCGCCAGCGGCCCGCAGCGCCGGGGAGAGTCAGGCGAACTTGGGCGGTTCCGTCCTCGCCCGTATGAACGGCGTCCAGCCATACGGATGCGGCTTCATAACGCGGAAGGTCTGAGAGGGATTCGCCATCGGATGCAGGAGGCGCCGGAGCAAGGGCGCCGAACAGCGTTTCCGCGGCGAACGGCGTGTCCGCGGCGAACGGCGTGTCCGCGGCGAGCAAGCTGTTGTTCTCCAGGAAAACATTGGGCGCGCTATCCGTTGCCGGGGAATAGTTCGATCTGTTCCCGAGAAGAGCATCAATATTGGGCACGGCTCGAGCCTGTCCTCCGGCAGACGGTGCCGGCGCGCTTTGCTGTGACGCCGTCTGGGCCAGAACCACCCGGCCCGTGTTGAAAATGCTGGAGTAATTGAAGTTAAAATCCGTGAACAACGCGGAGTTGGTGGGATTCAACGCAAGTTCCTGTTGTTGGATCACGAGTAACTGTTCCAGACCATTGTTGCAGGCGGCGAATAGCCGGATCGAGGAGTCAGGAACTTCCACGAGTCTCCGGGAGACGCCCCCATAAGAGAATCCGCAGGAAGATTCGGTGCGAAACGCAGCCCGCCTCCGCGTGCCGTCGTCAAAGAATTCCCGGATCGGACCCCGGACATCCCGTTCGAGACGGTAAAGCATATCGTTTACCAGGGCGACGCTGAACTCGGCGGCGACTGGACGTCCGAGTTGATCGGCAGCCCGGAGGGTGAATTCCGCTTCTTCCCCGGGTTCCCGGGGGCCGTTGGCTCCGAGGATCTCGACCCGAAGCTCTCGCGTGGCGGTGCAGGCGCGGCTGGCGCTCCGCAGGGCGCGGCCGTCCATCGCTGCGACGGAGACGTGGAAATTGGGGAAGTGGCCGTGTTGGACGTCGAACTCGATGGGGTTTGATCCGGGTTCGAGTTCCACGATGCGGTGGCTAATGATGCGGTCGCCCTCGAAGGTAATCAGAGCGTGACTCCGTTCGAGCCGGGAGTGGAGGAGCAGGGAAGCCGTGGATCCGACGGGAAACTCGTCGCGCTCCGAAAGGAAGCGGAGTCTATTCTCGTCGGCGGCATCGGACACGCGAAGCATCGCGCGAGTCGACACAGTTTGGTTGAAGCGATCTTTCCCGGAGATGTGAATCAGGTAGGTTCCGCCCTCGGCATAGCTCAGTGCCAGGCTGGCCTTGCCTGTGCCAGGATCCGTGGAGAGACGCCTTTCTTCTACGCTAACTTCGTGGATGGGAGCCGCACGGCTGCCGATCCAGGGGACGGCTTCAAGCACCGGATTCGAGGGCGCTTCGGCACGGCGCAGGATCTGCACTGTAAGATCGGCGCCGAGCGGCTTCCCGTCCGCGGCCAGCGTGGTGAGGCGGAGTTGAAAGGGCTCCTCCGCGAGAGCGACGGGCCGGTCCGTCTCGGCGAGGATGGTGTAACCGACCTCGGCGAGGAAAACCGAGCCGGTTGCCCGCACATTGAGTGTCGGCAAATCGGCACGGAAGACGAGAGCCTGACCAGGCTGGAATCCGGCAGTTTCCATGCTGATGCGGAGAAGGCCTTCTTCATCAGTTTTATCGGTAAACTCGCGTCCGTCCGGGAGTGTGTAGTGGATCTCCTGGCGTGCGGCGGGAGATCCCCAGGAGTAACGCGCCGCGATGGCGGCGGTCACCGTTTCTCCACGGAAATAGACGTCCCGGTCGAAGGAATAGTCCAGTTGAACGGATTGCATCGCGAAGGGCCGGACCTGAAACGAGGCGACCTGGCGGAGACTGGCATCTGCCGCGACGAATTGGATGGTGTAGGCGCCGGCTGGGGCATTGGGAGGCAGCTCGATCGCTTGGGATGCGCTGCCCATTTCTGAGAGAGTGAGGCGTCCGCCTTGCAGAATCCGGCCTTCGGCATCGGACAGGCTCCAGTCGAATTCCCGTCGATCCGGTATGGCGAAGGCTCCGTCGCGCACGGTGCGGACCACGGCCCGCAGATGAAGGGTTTCGCCAGGTTGATAGAGGGGCTTGTCGGTGTGCAGGTAGACGCGCGGCGCCAACCCAGAGGCGACGGGCAGACCGGAGAGGTCGAGGCGGTTGGAGGCGACATGCGATCCCGTCAGAGCCAAGACTCGGAGCGACTCGGGCGCGACGTCTTCCGGGAAGGATTGCAAGGCCACGCCGTCGGCGCCCGTGAGACCTTCGGCAAAGACCCGAACGCCGTCGCTGAACAGGACGCGGACGTTTTCCGCCGGACGCTGTTCCAGACGGTTCTCCACGTAAACGATCGCTTCGTTGCGGCTGCTGCGAACGATGAGATCGAGATCGGAGCGAACCACGACGGTGGTGGCTTCCCAGTCCTCGCCTTCGACCCGAATGATGGCGACGCCCGCGGCGCCCTCGTCAAAGGGGACCGGGATGCGGCGTTTCTGAAGCTGGTATTTCTCGAAGTCTTCGAAGGCGACTTCCCAGGTGCGATCCGGTTCGATGAGGTCAATATCGAGTTCTTCGACGCGGCCTAGTTCGTGTTCGCGGCGGAAATAGGCTTCGAGGTCCAGATCGTATCGGCGCAGAGTGATGGCCGGCAGATTGCGCGCGCCCACTTCGATGTAGGGTTCCTCATTGCTGCGGAAAGCGCGCGGTGTGGCGACATCCAGTGAATGCTCGCTGAGCAAAGTCAGACGGGCTTGTGCCGGACCGGCCCAGGAGCCGAAGTCGAGCCTGCGGAGGATAGGAATCCCCTCTTCGATGCGTCCCAGCTTCTCGGAGAGCGTCACGGCGCTCCGGTAGAGGGCCAGGGAAGCTTCTTCGGAGCCGGGATGCTTGCCGGCCAGCCGGGTCCACTGGCGGACGGCTTCCTCGTACGCTTGATCGCGCGCTTCGGCGGATGCGGCGCCTTCCTCTTCGAGCTTTTCCCCCCGGTGATAATCCATCTGCCCGAGGGTGAAGAGAACCTGAGGACAACGCCCATCCAGGGGATGATCGGTGAGGAAGCGATGGAATGCCTCGCGGGCTTCTTCGTCGCGGCCTTCGGCGACGGCTTCGAGAGCCTTCTCGAACTCCGCGTTGATGACCCCGTTTTGCGCATCCGTCCAGCGCGATCCGTTAGGATGCCGTTCCAGATAACCGCGCCACTCCGAAATGGCTTCGTCGTAGCGGCGCTGGGAGAAGAGGATTTCGCCGACGCGATAGAGGCCTTCCTGCTGCCAGTGGCGGACTTGCTCGGACGGCGTGAAACCTGTGGCGGGATGGCGCTTGGATTCGGTTTCGTCGATCCGGAAGGATTCGCCGGCGATAAACCGTCTCCAAGCTGCGATGGCTTCCTCGATTCGTCCGGCGTTGTCGAAGGCCATCGCGAGACGGCGGGCCGTTTCCGGGGCGCGACGATCGGCGGGTTCCTGCTCGAGGAACCTCCGGAGGGCGTCGGCGTGACGTTCCAGATCGGAGGAAGCGTCCCACGTTTCCGCCCGCACCAGCAACGTTGAGGCGCGCAAGTCCCGGGGTTCCTCCGGACCGGGCTCCGATGTCTGTAGGAGTGATAGGAGATCGTCGAGATGTTGCCGGGCGGCGATCCGTTCACCATTGGCGAGTTGGGACTCAGCAAGCCGCAGGCGGACCTCGAAACGGTGCTTTCCTGCCGGCGCAGAAACCTCACGCGGCAGACTCCGCAATCGCTCCGGGCTGCCCACCGGACCGGACCAGCCGGGATCGAAAGCTTCCAGGTAGGTCAGGCAGGCGGCGATGGCTTCGCCGTGGTTACCCAGTTTTCGAAGCGACTCCACCACCCGGAATAGAAGCGTGCCGCGGAGGTCGTCGCGAATCTCGAGCGAGAGCGCCTTGCGATAGAGGGCCAGCGCCTTGCCGTGATCGGGCTCGGGCGCCTCAATGTCGGCGGGATCACGTTCCACGGTCAGTTTCTCCGCTAACTGTATCAGGAGCGAGGCGATCTCTTGCTTCCGGTCTTCGGACACGAGGCGGTCCGCTTCCCGGGAAAGGATGGCTTCGGCCTCGCGATGCCGGGAAAGTTGAATCAGGGCGGCGGCCTCCAAGAAGCGGATCTTGTGGACCCATTCGGACTCGGGGAACCGTTCGGCGAAGGCGTGGGCCAAGGCGGCGGCTTCTTCGGGCTGGCCGCCTTCCGAGGCGGCAATGACCCGCAGATAAGCGAGGTAGGGGGCGGAATCCGGCTCGGCCCCGGGCAGCGATTCGTCAATGACGCGGGCGGCTTCCTCGGGACGATGCAGCCGGAGAGCTTCCTCGGCTTGTTCCGCGGCGGCGGACAGAACGGCGGGAAGCAGCGGCAAAAGGGCCAGTAAGATGGGGAGGGCGGCGTTGGAGCGGTTCATGATGGAAGCAGTCGGGCTGATGACCATGACGCGCAACCTAGCGGTTCCTTGGACCCCGGATGTCAGGAGATTGTAAAACACGCCTTCTGCTCACCAACCCAGAGGGTGAGGTCGAAGCGCCTGGAGCTTCTTTCCGCTGCCGCGCGGTCACGGATCGTTGCGTCCCACATCCTCGAACGGTTGCTCGAGGACCACCCGCAGCCCGTCCAGCATGAACCGTTCTTGGATCCGCCACTGCTCGAACTGGGCCCTCCAACCTTGCATAGCCGCATCGTCTTCCCCAAGCAGCGTGCGGAAGGCGTAGAGAATCTCGGCGATGGAAAACCGGTCCGCGTCTTCCGGCCAATCGTCGATCACCCCCCGTGCGGCGGCCATGGCAGTGGGAGTGCCGTAACGGGCCAGCGCGAAACCCAGGCTCGTGCGCAACATTTCGTCCTCCTCTGCGCGCAGCAACTCCAGCAGATCCGCCTGCATGTGAGGAAAGCGGAGGTCTCCCATCGCGCTTGCAAGAAAGTGCTTACCCCCAAACTCCGCCTTCGGATAACCTGCGATCGCCGCAGCGAGAGCTTCCGGTGTCCCCATGGCCACAATCGCGGCCTGGATGGACTCGTTCCACCAGTCCCATTCAAAGCTGAACATCTCCAGGAACCGCGGAATGGCGGCGTCGAGCTTCAGATTCCCTGCCAGCCGAATGCCGAGCCCCGCACGGTAAAGATCCGGGCCGGCGCCGTTTAGCCAGCTCATGACGATTTCCCGGATCCGGGACTGCATCTCGGCATGACGATCCCCGATCAGTCCGAGCCGCTCGACCATCACATCCGGAAACGACTCTGCCGCCGCGGCACGACTCAATGCGTCCTCGAGCTGGTCCATGCACTGGCCCGGGGAGGTAGTCGACAGAGCGAGGCGGAACTCGACCCGTTCCTGAGCCGGCATCCTCTTTAGACCGGACTGAGGAAGCCCGAAGATCTCCGCATCCCGGCCCCAGAGGGGAGAGCCGGTCACCTCACCGAGGAGGCCCTCCACGACATCGAGCGGGGCCGTCCCGAACCAACGCATCAAATGCCCTTTGGTGTTGAGGCCGGCCGCAGTCGCCCCTTCCCGCAGCAGCTCGGCCACCAGCCAGCGTCCGGCCTCCTGGTCGACGGCCAGGGCCGCAATCTGATGTGGCCACTCGAACGCATCGTTCCAGCCATGGCGCTCGACAGTGGCGATCGCGGCCCGTGTCACGTCCGTTCCCTGATCCTGGGAATCGCCGAAATACTTGAGAATTGGACTCCGGACAAAGATGTCCGGATGCCCAAAGCCTTCGAGGAGTTGCGCACGGGTCACTATAATCTGCGACCATAGCGTACGACCGCCGCTGCCCAAGGCCTATTCCCGCCCCGCCGCTCTCGGCTGCCGCCATCCACAAACCGAGTCGCCCAGCGCTGCTCAGGTGTCGGGGGCGGCCGTTCGCAAGATGTGGTTGCCTCACGCGCCGATTCCGTCGGCTGCCAACCGTTCCGGAATTCGGGGCGCCAGTGTGCAAAAAAATCGAAGTCGGGCACGTACGCGACGTTGTCGAAGTTACCGCTAATAGAATAGTCGATTCCGGATCTCAGATTCTCTGCTATATTTAACATCCACTGCTTTGAGGGTGACGCATACACGCCGGCCGTCTCAATCAATTGCGGGTTCATCAAAGGATCTGCGCTCTGTGGTTTCGTGCTTTTAGAGCACCCATAACAAAATGCAGCGCTAACTATTATCAGCGCATGGATCCAAGGTTTCATTACACTCACTTTAGAAGGGAATCATAATGGCGACGCCCAATACATAATCTCCGGGCACCGGTCCAGAACCCCACGGGACGAAGCCAAACAAGCGGTTGCTCTCGCTTGCGGGTAGCTTTCTTCATAATGGGAGCGACGAAAAGACTCCGGGCCCGAATTTCTTCAGGCGCGCCGATTCATGGCTGCCGCGCTCGGACTGCGTTTGCAGCTTCTTCAAGCGCAGCGGCGGCACTTTCGCGGGCCTCATCCACCGTTCTCGTGTATTGAGCGACTTTCAATCGCGCTTGATGCTGAAGGTGTGCCGGAAGAAGGCGTATATTTTGTTCGGCCCCTTGCGGATCTTGACGTCCTGCTGCCTTGCATAGAGTTGAGACCGCAATCTCTTGAAGGGACCTATCGGCGATTCTCCCGACTAGCGTCCATGCCTCTCCGGTCTGAACTTTGGCCAGGTGGTGAAAGAGAGTGTTGACGTATGTTGAGGCCATGGGACTTTCAGCATCGTAATCTGCAACCCATTCGATGGCTTTGTCCGTTTGACTGCTATGGATGAGAAGGAAAAAATAATCAGCTTCTGCCCTCGAAGCGAGAGCTTCGTCGGATGACTCCGTCATCAGATACTCAAGACTCTCTGCCTGTTCCTCTACAGATTTACCTTCCTTTAGTTCCGCCATAAAATCCCCCGTGTAGATATCGCGATGCTCCTCATCCTCCGCAAGAGAAATCGCCCAATCCCATGCGGCGAGTGGATCGGTTTGGAGTTGAAACCCCGCTACCTCACGAATTATTTTGTCTCTGGAATTGCTAGGCGGCCACTTCTCGGCAACTGTTTTAGCCAACGCCACAGTGTCGTCACTGAGGCTATGAGTTATGTCTACTGTGACAAAGTGCATCCATCGTTCTTGCGGAATATGCTCACTCAAGAATCTAACGGACTCATCTGGATGGAGATATACGTTGGCCAGAAAGAAACGTTCGAACACGATTCTTCTGGGGTCATACGTTTGCTCCCCAGGGACGTGCGCGGGCCTCAGATTCAACTCCTCCAGATATTTCTCAGGATTAGCCAAGGCGTCCACAGCGTTAGCCTGTAAAACCTCCAGAGCCTCAGCTAGCAACCTAATGAACTCTTCCCGTGGAAGTTGCCGAACCTCCGAACTCTCAGAAGGCGCCGATGAATGCGTTCCGGCCGACAGTAGACTGGGATTGTGAGACGCGTTCGCCAAGGTAGCTTCCTCGCGTTCTGAGCCACCATGCTTCGAGCACGCGAAGAAACTCAGCGAGAGGAGTAGGCCTGCACCTAGAATCACACAGTGGCCACGGCGGTTCATTTGATGGAAAAGGAAACTCTCATTCCCGTGACAAGTCGGACAGATCCTATGGAGCCACCGCTCCGTCAACTGCTAGCAGGAATTCCCTTCTCAAATCCTGGCATTCCGGCCTGCCCAGAGGTGAGAGTTGGTCGGGGTTCAGAGGGAAGAAGGGGCGCGGATGGGTCATACGGCTCATTTTGGCTAATCTTAGCAGATTTTTGCTGCGGAGCAAGAGGAACCTCCTGATGCTTGGCGCGTTTCGGGGGGAATGAGCGTCGCGCCAAGGCTCCGCCCCATGCCCAGGCTTCCGAGGGAAAATGAGCGTTGCCCAGCGTCGCCGTCGAGCACGAGGAGCCGCCCCTCGTCCAGCGAGCGTTCCGGAGCTTCCCATGGAGCGTAACGATCCTCGTATTCTGAGGCTTTTCCTGAAGACGCTGGGTGATGCCTGTGGACGGACGGGCTGGCGGGTCCATGCGTGGGTGCTGATGGGCAATTACTATCACTGGCTAAAAAAACAAAGGGATCGGATCCGCGCAAACTGGCGTTGGCGGACCTGCTTTGGCGGCGGACGGTCGTGTCGCAGGAATGGATAGCGCGGAAGCTCGCCATGCGAAGCGCCGCGAATGTGAGCCAGCAACTGCGGAAGCTGGACG
>DATKCT010000070.1:0-44616 GCA_035513055.1 Verrucomicrobiales bacterium
TGGGCTCCTCGAACGGTTCCGGACCGCGCCGGAGGATTCCGGATCACAAGGCCGCTTCAACGTTCCCTTGGGCGACTTCTCCGACTTGCTCCGGGATTGGGGCATCCAACCCGGAGACCTGAGCACGCCGGAGGGATGGCAGGAGCTTTTCCGGCGATTCGGGGAGGAAGGGCAAGGCATTCCCTGGGAGGACTTTTTTGAAGGATTTGAAGCACTCCCCGGCCATCCGGCCGGGCCCGCTCCACTGGACCGGGAGGACGAGGAGAAGCTCTACCGGCAGTATCTGGATCTCATCGAAGCGCACCGGCCCGCCTTGCGGGAAGTGTCCGAGAGCACAGTTTCTGTGCACCGTGGAAACCCACAGAATCCAGTAGCGCTGGGAACGGTGGTTCACGAGGACGGATGGATCCTGACCAAGGCCAGTGAAGTGGAGGGCGCCCAGGAACCGCTGCGCTGCGCCTTTCACGACGGCGAGATTTTTTCGGCCCGCGTTGTCCGCACTTTCGAGGAATACGACCTGGCGCTGCTGCGCGTGGACAGGACCGGGCTCCGGCCGGTGCTGTGGTATGCTGGACCGCCCCCGCGATTGGGCAGCTTCCTGGCCGCGCCGGGACCCCAGGGCGACGCCGTCGCCATCGGAGTGTTGAGCGTGGCGGCCCGGTCTCTGGAGAAGACTCGGGGCTACCTCGGCGTTCGGATGGAGGCCATCGACGAGGGCGTCCGGATCGTGAATGTCCAGACGGGAACTCCCGCAGAGCAGGCGGGCATTCAAGAGGGAGATGTCGTCGTCGCCGTGCAGGGAGAGGACTGCCGGTCCATGATGCAGTTGGCCATGGCGGTGGGCAATCGCCGCCCGGGCGAGGAAGTCGAGGTCAAGGTGTTGCGGGAGGGGGACGAGCGCGTCCTTCGGATCAAGCTTGCGGAACGGCCCTCGGAATTGGACGGACCCGACGCGCGACTGGAAATGATGAACCGGTTGGGCGGACCGTTGAGCCGGAACCGGGAAGGTTTTCGAAACGCCATCCAAACCGATCTGCCGTTGAAACCGGAGGAGTGCGGAGGACCGCTGGTGGATTTGCAAGGCAATGTCGTCGGCATCAACATCGCCCGGGCCGGCCGGATCCAAAGTTATGCGCTGGCCTCGACCGAGGTTGCGGCCTTGCTGAATGAGGTGGATTTCACGGGGGGCGTACAACCGGCGGCCGAATCTGCGGGGGCACCCAGTCTCGAATCGAGCGACACCGTGGAGGCGTTGCAAGCGGAGGCGCGCCGGACGGCGCAAGCCGTGGAAAGCGCCCGGGAAGCTCTGCGGCGGGCGGAGGAAGCCGCCCGGGAAGCTTCGGAAGCGTTGCGCCGCTTGGAGCCGGAAGGGCGATAGGCTTCGCCTCCGCCCACCCCGGCGCTCCGTGCCTCGAAAAAGTGCGGCGATTCTCGCCGCAGTCCAAGGGGCTCCGGCTTCCGTGGCCGTTGGACCCAAACGTATGAAAACGTTCAATGCCAATGCCTTGACCCTATCCTGGATCCGGCCGCGCCCGTTCGTCAATCTTTTTATTTTGTGTCTGACACATTATATCGATGGCCCGCTCTTTATCGGGGACTTCGAGCAGGAGGTGGAAGTGGTTGCCCAGGCAGCACCAGGCCAGGGTGCGCAGGCCGCTAAAGCGCAGTTGTCTGCGCAGCAGGGTGCGGAAGAACTCCCGTTCGCTCTCGCCGAAGACGATGTGAGGGCCGGCGAAACGGGAGACGACGTGATAGCAATGGGTCTGCCCCTTGGGACCGGGCAGGAAGCGGCGCAGCTTTCTCATGCCGCCACCCTGGACTCCTCGCGCCCAGTTGTCAACGTATTTATTTAGTGTCTGACACATTATGACAGAGTCCAAAATTCGCGTCATGACCGGGCGTAGATTTGATCGAGACGGACGAGGGCTTCGTTCCAGGAGCGCTTGGAATCGGAATTTAAGTGATTCTTCAACCAGCGGACGAACTTCACGCTGCGCTGAGTGAAGCGCTGCAGGCAGGTGTGGACAAAGCTCAAGCCCCCGGCTCCGCATTGCTGGGATTGCACGTGGCGCTTGGCCTTACGGCGAAGTTCGCTTTGGTTGCGCACAAAAATCTAGTTGTTTTTCACACTTTTCTCTCCAGGGCTTGTCATCTGCTCCGCAGATGAAACAGCCCTGAGGAAAGATTGAGTCGCGCGTTTTGCGGCGCTTCCACTAGACACGATGATTGGGCTGCTCCGCGGGCCCTGGCGAAGTCTCGCGGCCTGGCGCCGCGGAGGCCCACTTGCGCAGAAGGGATTCTACAGCGCGGCATCGATGGCTCAGACGGTTTTTGTCTTCCGGGGGAAGCTGGGCGAAGGTGTGACAGCGCCCGGCCGGGACAAAGAGCGGGTCATAGCCGAATCCCTCTTTGCCGCGCTCGCGGTGGATGATCCAGCCCGGAACGTCGCCCTGGCTATGGAGGATTTCCCGTCCGTCCCGGGCCAGGACGAGCGTGCAGCGGAAGCGGGCGGAGCGCTGCTTGCCCCGGGCGTATCGTTTTTCGAGTTCGCGCAGGAGGAGGGCCCGGTTGGAGGCGTCACCGGCATCTCGACCGGCAAAGCGGGCTGAGTGCACGCCGGGCGCGCCCTCGAGAACATCGACCTCGAGTCCGGAATCGTCGGCGAGCACGAGTTGGCCGGGGAAATGCCGGCTGATGGCGAGGGCTTTCAGGCGAGCGTTCTCGAGAAAGGTGGCTCCGCTTTCCTCGACCTCCGGCACGGCGGCGAGTCCGGTAAGATCACGCACCGTGAAGCAAGGCCCGAGGAGCTGCCGGAATTCCGTGGTCTTGTGGGCGTTGCGCGTTGCAATCAGCAGGTCTTGCATTCTTTTTGGAGCGCTGCGGGCGGCTGCACCCATTCATGAGTCAGAGGAGGAAACAATATCCTTTCGATCAGATCGAAGCGAAATGGCAGGCGCACTGGGAGACCTCCGGCACGTTTCGAACTCTGAACCCCGGCGAACCCGGTTTCGATCCGGCGCGTCCCAAGTACTACGTGCTGGACATGTTTCCCTATCCCAGCGGGGCCGGTTTGCACGTGGGCCATGTGGAAGGCTACACGGCGACGGACATCGTGGCGCGGCATCGCCGGAAGCTGGGTTACAACGTGCTCCATCCCATGGGTTGGGACGCCTTCGGATTGCCGGCGGAGCAGTACGCCATACGCACCGGGCAGCATCCGCGCACGACCACGGAAGGCAACACCGCGCGTTTTCGAGAGCAACTCAAGCGGATCGGATTTTCCTACGACTGGTCGCGGGAAATCGACACGACCGATCCCGGATATTTCCGCTGGACGCAGTGGATCTTCTTGCAGTTGTACGGTTCGTATTTTGACACGGAAGCGAACGCGGCGCGTCCGGTCCACGAGTTGACAGCCCGGCGCCGGGCCGGGCATCCCGGCGAGAGCGAGGCGGATTTACGGGCTTGGGTGGACGCCCGGCGGCTGGCGTACATCGCGGAAGCCCCGGTGAATTGGTGTCCGCGGCTCGGGACGGTGCTGGCCAACGAAGAAGTCAAGGACGGGGTCAGCGAGGTGGGTGGGTTTGCAGTGGAACGTCGTCCGATGCGGCAGTGGATGCTTCGGATTACCGACTACGCTGAACGCCTGGCCGATGAACTCGAGGACCTCGACTGGCCCGACGGCATCAAGGCCTTGCAGCGCAATTGGATCGGCCGGAGTGAAGGCGCCTCGGTCCGCTTCGCCCTCGAGGGCCATCCCGCCACCATCGAGGTGTTCACGACGCGGCCCGACACCTTGTTTGGAGCCACCTACATGGTGCTCGCTCCGGAGCATCCCTTGGTCGAGGAAATCACCGGCCCCGCAAAGCGGGCCGCAGTCGAAGAATACCGGGAACGCGTCGCCAGCAAGCCGGACCTGGAACGAATCGATCTTTCCCGGGAAAAATCCGGTGTCTCCACCGGGGCTCGGGCCATCAACCCGGTCAATGGCGAAGCAATTCCTGTCTGGATCGCCGACTACGTGCTGATGAGCTACGGAACCGGCGCGATCATGGCGGTTCCGGCCCACGACGAGAGAGATTTCGAGTTCGCCCGGGCTTTTGGACTTCCGGTCCGGCAAGTCGTTCAGCCGGCTGGCGAGGAGCCGGGGGGGAACGCTTGTTTTGTGGGCGAGGGAGTCAATGTCCGGTCGGGTTTTCTCGATGGAATGCCGACGCCGGAGGCCAAGGAGGCCGTGACGCTCTGGCTGGAGGAGCGCGGGCTCGGAGCGCGCGCCGTGAAGTATAAACTGCGGGATTGGTTGTTCTCCCGGCAGCGCTATTGGGGGGAGCCCTTCCCGATCGTTTGGGATGGCGAACGCCACGAAGGATTGCCCGAGAGTGAACTGCCTTTGCTCCCGCCGGATTTGGACGATTTCCGGCCCACCGGCGAGGGTGAGCCGCCTTTGGCGCGGGTGAAAGACTGGGTTCAATTGCCGGACGGACGGCGGAGGGAAACCAACACCATGCCGCAGTGGGCGGGCTCTTGCTGGTATTACCTGCGTTTCTGCGATTCCGGAAACGGAGACCGGTTCGTGTCCGAAGAGGCCGAGCGCTATTGGATGGGAGGCGAGCGATCGGGAGGCGTGGATCTTTATGTCGGAGGGACGGAACACGCCGTGCTCCACCTGCTGTATGCCCGCTTCTGGCACAAGGTTCTTTTCGATCTGGGGTTCGTGGGCACGCGGGAGCCTTTTCAGAGGCTGATCAATCAGGGGCTCGTCTTGGGAGCGGACAATCAGAAGATGTCGAAGAGCCGGGGCAATGTGGTGAACCCGGACGATGTCGTCGCGGCTTTTGGAGCGGATTCGTTGCGGCTTTACGAAATGTTCATGGGTCCGTTGGAACAGGGGAAACCTTGGAGCGAGCGGGGCGTCGAAGGGGTTTACCGCTTTCTGGGGAGGGTGTGGCGCCTGGCCATGGAGCCGGAGGGTGAAGAGCATTGGGCGATTTCGGCGCGTTTGGGCGATGTCGAGCCTTCTCCGGCCCTCTTGCGGGTTCTCCACGAGACCATCCGGAAGGTGGGCGAGGACACGGAAAGCCTTTTCTTCAACACGGCCATCGCGCAGATGATGATCTTCGTGAACGCCATGACGGGCGAGAGAATACGCCCGGTGCGGGTCTTGACCTCCTTTTTGCACGTCCTCAATCCCTATGCGCCGCACCTTTCGGAAGAGTTGAACGCCCGGTTGCACACCGCTTTTCCGGGCCTGAGCGGGGCCGAGTTGGCCTACGCCCCCTGGCCGGAGTGGGATGAGGCGGTCCTGGCGGTGTCGGAAGTCGAGATCGTGGTTCAGATCAACGGAAAGCTCCGGGACAGGATTCGCCTGCCCGCGGGTTCGCCGGAAGCAGCCGTTTTGGAACGGGTCCGGGCCTCGGAGAAGATCGGGGCGGCTCTGAGCGGCCGGGCGCCCCGGAAGGTCGTGTTCGTCCCGGACCGGCTGGTCAATTTGGTGGTCGGCGGCGAGAAGGCGTGATGGAATCAGCGAAGCGGCTTGACAATCTGCATTCTGGCGATAGGACGCTTGTGAAACGCGCGGGTATAGCTTAGTGGTAAAGCTCCAGCCTTCCAAGCTGGCTATGCGGGTTCGATTCCCGCTACCCGCTCAGAAAACTCGGGAAATAAGCGAAAACGGGGTTGAGAAATTCTTTAAGAAGTCTAAAAAATATCTTTACAGCCGTTTTCTTCTTGCCCAAAATCCGCGAAACCGAAACCCATTGATAGGACACGTATGAAAAAACGCGCGCTCGCTGCACTCGCCATTGGGTTGGGTGGCCTGGCAACCTCGTATGGCCAGGGCCTGCTCAGTATCGGGAACACAACCGAAGATTTCGACACCGATATCCCACTGACCTGGACCATCACCGGGAACCTGGGCTATGACGACAACCCGGAGACCGCTCCGAACGGTGAGGAGGATGAAGCCTGGTATGTGCAGGCGGGGATCGGCGCCCGCTATGCGGGCGGATCCCGGGTGACCCGGCACAGCCTGGGCGCGTCCTTCTCTCTGCTTTGGTACGATCGCAATCTCCAACCGGGCAATGACGACTTGTTCTACAACGCCCGGTTCTCCTACACGATCGTGCACAAGCCTTCGCGGCGTCTCACGCTATCGAACAACTTCTACGTCACTTACGAGATTGAGCCAGACGCCGACATCGGGGCGACCCGGTCGCGCCGGACCGACCAGTACTTCTATGGATACGACCGTTTCGCCGTTTCGTATGCTTGGACACGCCGGTTTTCGACAGTGACTTCTGTGTTGCTGACGGGCATTTTTTATGACGACGAGTCGGTGGAGGATCGCTACTCGCTTGGTTTTGGTCAGGAGTTTCGCTATCTCTGGACACGAGTGACCACCCTCGTAGGCGAGTACCGGTTTCTCTACACCGACTTTGACGAATCCGAACGCGACTACGCAGACCACTTTCTGCTGGTGGGCGCCGATCACGCCTTCAGCCGGGTGATGCGGGGAACCATCCGGGTGGGCGCGCAGTTTCGAGATGGGGACGACATCGGCAGCAGAACGAGTCCTTTTGTCGAGGCTTCGCTCATACATTTGATCAACGAGGGTTTCTCGATCCGGGTTTTCGGGCGCTACGGTTTTGAGGACAGCGAGTTGGGCAGCTACGAATTCCGGGAGAGTTTCCGGGCCGGATTTTCGACGAGCTATGAGTTTACGCCCCGTTTGGTGGGTTCGGCAGGGTTGCAGTTTATCCACAGCGAATTCCAGGATAGCGTGATTCCCGGGGTCTCCGATGCGGATGAAGACTACTTCGGGATCTACTTGGGCTTGTCGTACCTGGTTTACAGCAACGTCCGTCTGAACGCGGGCTGGTCGTATTCCGACCTCGACTCCGACCGGGACTTTTCCGATGGATTCTCCCGCGATTACGACCGGAACAAGGTCTATCTGGGAGTCAGCGCGACGTTCTGATTCCGGCTCTCTTTGAGGTTTCCAACGCGGAATCTCCCTCCCCCGCCCGGGGAGGGAGCTTTCCGTTTCCTCAAAGGCAAGGAGGCGGCGTTCCTTGAGAGAGAGCCGGCCGCGAAACCGGAGACCTGATGGAACCGCGGAACGGCTCCGGCCGCCAAGTCCGGGAGCGGCGAATGGAGAACGGTTTTTGAAATAGCCGGGAGAATCTCGAACGGGAAGCAGGGTTGCCTGTCGAAAGGGAAGGGAGCTTTTCCGTTTGCGGGCGCAAGGAAACGTCTGCATGGTGCTTCCGGCCAGAGAGCACAGTCATCCATCACATTGATCCATGAACGAGGCTTCGAGCGAACTCAAACTGCATGCCGTCGACTACTGGCAGGTCCTCCGGAACCGCTATGGAGTCATTTTGCTGGCCTTCTTCCTCGTCTTCATGACGGCGGCGGTGATCACCTACATCCTGCCCAAGGAGTATCTCGGGAGGGTCAAGATTCAGATCAACCGGGAAGCCGCTGACTACGATGTCTTCGAGACGGGGTCGCGCCCGGGGGCCTTCTACGTGCCGCCAACCTTCGTGCAGACCCAGTTCGAAATCATCAAGAGTAAGGAAACGCTCTACAAGGTGGTTGACGATCTCAACCTCGACGAGCGTTGGGGCGTGACCCGGGCCCAGGCCTACGGTAAACTTCTCGGAGGGCTCGAGGCAGAAGAAGAAAGGGGCACCGACCTCATTCTCATCCAGTATTTCGACACCGATCCGGACTTGGCTGCCGAGATTTCCAACAGCATCGCCAAGTCCTACGAAGAGAGACGCCGGAGCCTCGAGAAGGAACGGGCTAACCGCGCCGTAGAAACCCTCTTGTCCGAACTCAACACGCACAAGGACAAGGTGGAGAACGCCCGCTTGGAGATGCTCGACATCGCCGAGCGCTACGGAATCGTGGACATCGAAACCCTTATGCCCAGTCAGTCGGGCAGCTTCGATGCCTTCACCGGAAAGTCGACGACCGTCATACAGAGCATCCGGGACAGCTACGATGCCCGGACTCAGATCCAGCAGATCAGCAGCCAGTTGAAAGCTCTCAAAAGTTTGGAGGGCGAGAACCTCATACGCAATGCCAATCAGTTGGCGATCGAGAACACCGTGATCTCCGTGCTGTATCCCCAGTACACGCAATTGCAGCTTACACTGCGGGGGATGCTCGATTCCGGTCTGGGAGCCCAACATCCGGATGTGGCCGCAATTCACGGGCAAATCGAGGAGACGTACAAGCACTTGCTCGAAGCCGTCGAGGACGTCCGGACCACACTCCAGACGCGCCTGGACATGGCGCAGATGTCCCTTACCAACGCTGAGGATGTGGAAAGCTCTGAGAAGGACGACGCGATGAGCGAGCAACGGCGTACGGTCGAGTATTCCGAGGCCAAGAAACACTACGAGATGTCCAAGGGAATGCTGTTTACCATGGAGGCGAAAGTGGCCGCCGAAACCATCGATTTGGCGATGCCGAAGACCCCCATCGTGGTTCATGAACGGGCCGAGCCAAGCAACACGCCCGCTAAACCCAATGTTCCCTTAAACTTGGTGCTCGGCGCCGTTGTCGGGCTCGGTTTCGGAATCGGTTTGGCATTCTTCCTCGAGTATCTCGACACCAGCGTCAAGACCCTCGACGACGTCGAGAAATACCTGGGCGTTCCGGTTCTCGCAGTGATTCCGCGGGATGTGGGCATACTGCACAAACAAAGTGGATTGACGCCGGATGCGGAAGCATACCGGATCTTGCGAACGAACATCGAATTCAACCGCAAGAGCGCCGATGCCAACTCGATCACGGTAATCAGCGGCGGGGCGGGCGAGGGGAAATCGACCACCTTGGTCAACTTGGCCTACATTTGCGCCCAGGGCGGTTACAACACCCTCATGATCGATGGCGACTTGAGGCGGCCGAAGCTGCATACGTTCTTTGACATCAACAACTCCGTCGGGCTCACGAACTACTTGACCACGGAACTCATGCTGGAGGACGTTATCCTCCAGACGCCGGTGGACAACCTCTACTTTATGCCCAGCGGGATCCTTCCGGCCGATGCAGCCGGTATTCTCAATTCCCGGAGAATGTCGGAACTGATTGCCGACGTGAAGAATCGCTTCGACTTGGTGCTCATCGACTCACCGCCGATTCTGGGCGTGAGCGATGCCTCCGTGCTGGCCAGTGAAGTCGACCTAACCATGCTCGTCATCCAGCACCGCAAACTCCCGCGGAGCATGCTCGTCCGGGTCAAGCAATTGGTCGAGAACGTGGGCGGGAACTTGCTCGGCGTCGTTCTCAACAATGTGGATGTCCGGAGCGACAGCCAGTACCAGTACTACACCAGCTACTACACTTACTACTCGCCGACGAGCACAAGAACGCGGACCCGCCGCCGCGAAACAAGCCCCGAAGTCGCATCCAGCGGCAGCGCCGGAACCGAGGTGGCGGCCGTTATCCCCGCAGCAGATTCTGCGCGGACTGCTCAAGAATCCAGGCGAGCGGTGCGAGGACCGGCGCCGTCACGCCCGGCATCGGCTGATCCAGACGACGAGTATTGAGCGCGATCCGAAGTGAGAACCCCATGATGCAAGGCCCAGCCTGCTCTCTGGCGCCCCGGCGGCGCGACTGAACTCGAAACCGAACACCAGACCGAACCATGAAACACTTGCGCCTGCTTCTCCCTATCCTGCTGGCATTCACCGCGAACATTCACGCTCAGACCGAGTCGGTTCTGCGAAACTTGAACCGGGTTCAAATTTCCATTTCGGGCGTCCCAGACAAGGACCGCGCCATGATCACCAATGAGTACGTGGTGAACTCACAAGGGTTGCTGAAGATCCCCTACATTGGCAACATTCAAGCGACAGGGCTTACCTGCAGCCAGTTGCAGGAGCGGATCGAGCAGACCTTTCGGGCCAAGCAGATCTTCACTTTCCCGGTGGTGATCTGCAAGGCGTCTGAGGAGGGAGCGGCGATTCGCACCGTGACGGTAGGCGGAGAGGTTCGCCGTCCTTCCCAAGTGCCTTTCCGCGAAGGGATGACGATGTACGATGCTGTAACGGCGGCGGGAGGCCCAACGGATTGGGGGCATATGAAGCAAGTCAAGTTGATCCGGGGGACCAGGGAGACTCAGCACGATATGCGCCGCGTGGCCGCGGATCCGGCGCGCAATCCGCCGCTGAATCCCGACGACAAGATCGTTGTTCCTCACCGGTAGGGACCGGCCTTCGAACCGTGGCGCGGGCACTCCTGCCCGCGAAGGTTTGCGGCATAGCTGCGGACAGGAGAATCCGCCCCACGCAGGGGCAGGGGTCTCGCCTGTCCCGTTCATCCCTCCGTGGCGCGGGCAGGAGGGCCGGCGCCCCGAAATGGCGGCAAAGGGCCGTGAAAAATGCGGCCTCGCGACCTCTAATTGGAGATTGCGCAAAAGAGTGAGTCTCCTAGGGTTTCGGCGAACGCGCTCGGTGGAGGTCCGGGATTGATGAATAAGGCGGTTGAATACGCATCGGAACAGGAAATAGAGCAGGGGCGCACCCGCGTGCAGGCCCTGCGGGATGGGCTCAACGGCGTGCTCTTTGGGCAGGAGGACCTCATCGACACGGTGGTGGCGGGCCTCTTTGCGCGGGGTCATCTCCTTTTGGAGGGTCTTCCCGGGCTGGGTAAGACCGAGCTGGTCAAAGCCCTGGCCAAGGCGCTGCGACTCGATACCCGGAGGATCCAATTCACGCCGGACCTGCTGCCCGGCGACATAACCGGCAACCCCATCCTTCAGGAGGGGGAGAAGCGGCGGGAGTTCGTTTTCCAACCAGGCCCGCTTTTCACGAACCTCTGTTTGGCCGATGAAATCAACCGGGCTTCGCCGAAAACGCAGAGCGCCCTGTTGGAAGCTATGCAGGAACGCCGGGTCACCGTTCTGGGCGAAACGCATCCGCTCCCGGAACCCTTTTTCGTATTGGCGACGCAGAACCCCATTGAGTTGGAGGGAACCTATCCGTTGCCGGAGGCGCAGTTGGACCGGTTTCTTTTCAAAGTCGAGGTTCGCCGCAACACGGTGGAAACGCTCGAACGCATTGTCACGCACCGGGAACTGGGCGTTGAACCCGAAGTACCGGAAGTGATGGATCCGGAAGAACTGGCGCGTCTCTTGACGCTGGTGCGGCGCATCTATCTCCCCGAGACGGTTGCTAACTACATTGCCCGCCTGGTGAACGCCACCCACCCGGGCGAATCTGCTGCGGCGGAAGGGATCCGTTTCGGGGCCAGCCCGCGGGCCGCTCTCAGCCTTGCTTCGGCGAGTAAGGCCCGGGCCCTGATGGAAGGGAGGCCGCACGCCAGCTTTGAAGACGTCAAGGCGATAGCCGTCCCGGTCTTGCAGCATCGCCTCGTTCTGGAATACAGCGCTCGGATCGAGGGACGCACCTCGCGGGACATCGTGGTGGACGTGCTGAAGGAAGTGCCGTTCCATTCTCATCAGACGCCGAAACCATTGAAGGAGGAGCAATCAGCGGGTGTGTAAAGGGAGGCATACCTGGATCCGGGCGGGGTTGGCTGCGCTCGGACTGTGGACCGGAGCGGCTTCGACCCTGTGGGGACGGGCCTTCGAGGGCGTGCATCGCTACGGCAAGAACGGGGAAGCGAGCATTCACTTTTATACCGTGTTCGATCGGTTGCCCGCGCATGGTTATGCTCCGGTTGTGGTCGCCGTGGAAAACAATTTCTCGGAGTCGATCACATGGAACCTGACGTTCCGATGCAGCTCAGGGTCCGGCGTATTTCGTACGCGGGCGACGATCACGGCGACGGGTAAAGGCGGGCTGTCCCGGGAAGAGATTCTCGTGCCCGTGGCTACCGAGTACTCATCCCATGGTTACAACGCGGGGGAGCTTGAAGTGACGGTGACGGCTTCCGGGCTCGAGCCGGCCCGCTTTCAAGTGTATTCGAATTCTCCTTCGGGTTGGCCCGCGATCGGGCTCAGCTCGGATCTCGCTACGATTCACGACGGAACCCTCAATCAGCGGGTCGAGTCCGCGACGGGGCAATCGTACGGAGTGGACTTCGGAACCGCCTACGATCCCATCGACCTCCCTGCGGACTGGCGCGGCTACAGTGGGCTCGATGTGCTCGTGCTCACTGCCGCAGTCTGGTCAGGCGACCTTCTCCGTTCGGACGCGCGTGTGGCCATCCTCGAATGGGTCCATCTCGGGGGGACCTTGGATATTTACGACTTGGAGGAGAGTTACGATCTGAAGGTGCTGGGTTTTCCAGGGGAGAGCGGAGGACGCGAGCGAAGCCTTGGGGCGGGCAAGGTGCGGTTGTTTTCGGGCGCTTTTGATCCGGGGCCGGCCGTGTCGACCTACCAGTCGATGACGCCGTTACGGCGCAACAAGCTCTTGGCGGAAACCTATGAGCGCGGAGGTTGGCCCTTGCAGACGGCGCTGGGACTGCGGTCTTTCAACGCCTGGATCATTGTGGTGGTTCTGACCTTCTTCGCCATCCTGGTCGGTCCCGTCAATCTATTCGTCTTGGCCAGGTCCGGAAAGCGGCACCGGCTTTTCCTGACCACGCCCCTCATATCGATCGGCACGAGCCTGTTGCTGGTGCTGATCATCCTTGCTCAAGACCGCTTCGGCGGTGTGGGAAACCGAATGGCTGTCGTTGGTCTCGATGCCGAAGGGCATCGCGCCTTTGTTACGCAAGAGCAGTTCTCAAGGACAGGCGTGCTTTTCTCCGGGGATTTTGATGCGCCGGATCCTTTGTTCATTTCCCACGTCATGTTGCCGCGCACGCAATGGACCCGGGTGCGGCCCGGTTGGAGCGGCGATCTCGCTTTCCTCTTTGAACGGGGACAGCCTGACCGGATGCGGGGAGACTGGTTCTTCAGCCGGAGCGAACAGGGGCACTATCTCCAATCGGTGCGCCCGACGCGAGCGCGAATTGAACGTTTGGCGACGGAGGATGCGAAAGGCGATGTGGTGCTGTTCTCCAACATCGGCTTTGACTTGGACGGGCTTTTTTACATTTCGCAGGACGGATCCTACTGGACAGCGAGCGGCGAGCTGGCCACGGGCCGGCCCTTGCGGCTGCGGAAGACTGAGGAAGCCGAGTTCGATGCCTGGTGGCGCGGATTGCAGGGAGCCGGATCACAGGGCCTAACGCGGATCATGGACGAGGTGGCCTCCCGGCCGGGGAGTTTTTACGCATCGGCTCCGGTGGGCGCGTTCGCCGTCGACACCCTGCGGGGGATTCGTTGGAAAGAGTCCCAGCACGTCCTCTATGGCCCCGTCCCCCTCGTGCAGCAGGCCCCGTAAGGACTTTTGAAAATCCTGTGAACGCCGCGATCTCCGTCCGCAATCTCCACCGCTACTTCGGTTCAATCAAAGCAGTGGACGATGTGTCTTTTGAGATCCCGCCGGGTCAAGTGGTCGGGTTCGTGGGCGCCAATGGAGCCGGCAAAACCACGACGATGCGAATCGTGGCCACTTTGGAGTATCCTACGGCTGGGGAAGTCTCTATCGCGGGGCGGGATGTCGTCCAGTATCCTGCGGAAGTGCGCCGGATCATCGGCTGGATGCCGGACAGTTATGGCGCCTACGACCACATGACCGTGCTGGAGTATCTTGATTTCTATGCCCGAGCCATGGGATTTCGGGGAACAGAGCGGGACCGCAGAGTCCAGGAGGTCATGGCCTTCACGGATCTGGTGCCGCTTTCCGGCCGGCTCATCAACAAGTTATCCAAGGGAATGGGACAACGCTTGTGTCTGGGCCGTTCGCTGATTCACGATCCCGAAGTGTTGATCATGGACGAACCGGCGGCCGGATTGGATCCGCGGGCCCGGGTCGAATTGAAACAGCTCATCCGCCTGCTGGCAGACGAAGGGAAGACCATCTTCATCAGCTCTCATATCCTCGGCGAGTTGCAGGAGATGTGCGATTACCTGCTCTTTATCAACCGGGGCAAAATCATCCACTATGGAACCGCGGAAGCGCTGCTGGAGGCGGCGGGGGACCGGGTCATCATCCAGGTCCAACTCGCTGGCGAGTCGAGCCGGCTGGCCGACTGGGCTGCCGTGACGCCGCACGTGCGTTATGTCTCCGATCTGCGCGGCGGCGGCCGGATCGAAGTGGACCACGAATCTCCCGACGGACTCGCAGAATTGCTGCGGCGGATGGTGAACGCCGGATTGCCGGTCATTGATTTTCATCGCGAGCGCCGGCGCCTCGAGGACGCCTTTATTCAGATCGTGGGAAACATGGAGTCGGCGGAGGCCGCGTTGCTCTTGCAGACGGTGCAGGCGTCCGGCCCCAGTCCCGCTCCGGTCCCTCCGCCGCCGCTGCCTGCCGCCGCCCCGGGCGGCGCCGATAGCCCTTCGTGAAGTCTTCACATGGAAGCCGCTGCATCCACCCCGCACCCAGCCTTGCGGGATTTCCCGGACCGGCTCAGTCCGATGCTGGTCAAGGAGCTTCGTCAGGGCATGCGGACGAAGATGTTTACGGCCGCTTTCATCGTTGTCCAGGCCGTGATGATCCTCATCGCCTTCTTCAGTGCGATTGCCGCGGGCGCCGGAATGCGGGCTGAGGGGCTGAGCGGGGTCTTTTGGGGAATGCTCGTGTTCGTGCTCATTTTCGTTATGCCGCTCCGGGCTTTCGGCGTGTTGAGCAACGAGATGCGCGACGACACCATGGAGACCATCCTTCTGACCCGGCTCTCCGCTTGGAGGATCGTTTTTGGAAAGTGGTTGGCGTTGGTGACGCAGACCACTCTGCTGCTTTCGGCCATTCTTCCTTATGTCGTCCTGCGTTACTGGCTCGGCGGGATCAACTTGGCGGTGGAAATGTTCTGGTTGGGAGTGATCTGGCTGGTTTCCTGCCTGATGACGGCCATTCTGGCGGGCTTATCGGGTCAGCGGCTTTTCCTCCTGCGCGGCGCGCTCGCATTGGGACTGCTCGTGAGCGCTTTCGCTTTTTGCATGATGGTCATGCAGCTCTTCATTTTCGGTCACATGCACGATCCCATTCCGCACACCGGCGAACCGGCGGCCTGGGCCTACTATCTGGATTGGGGGATCTTGATTGTGTTCGGGATTTACTACTTTCTGGATTTTGGGGCCAGCCAGATCGCACCGGAGTCAGCCAATCTGAGTGTGCGCAAGCGGCTGAGCGCTCTGGTGGCGACGGCGATGGTGCTGTTGAGCGGGCTTGCCGGAGTGGGCGAGGAATTCTACCTTTCCCTTTCTTTCCTCATCATGGCGGTTGCCGTGGTGGATGCCCTGACCGAGCCGGCCACTTTCGTGCCGAGCGTCTACCGGCGCTTTTTGAATTGCGGCTGGCCCGGGCGCTTGGCCTTGATGGTCTTCGGTCCGGGCTGGCCCTACGGGTTCTTCTTTTTTCTCTGCTGCGCGGGGCTCGGCGTCTGGGGTTGGATATCGGCGCAAACCTTGGTAGGAGGAGGCCGAATCGACGAGCGGGACTGGTTGCTGCTGGTCTCACTGATAGGAACTCTGATTTGGCCCGTGGCCTGGATCCGGCTCTTCAACCAGAAGGCGGAAAGAACCTTTGCTCACTACGTGGTGATTCAGATTGTCGTCTGCTTATTCGCAATGCTCCTCCTGTTTCTGGATGCCGCCGTGGAGATTCACGGAGTGCTTTGGGTGGGAGTCTTCCTCCCTTTCGTGGGTTTCTTTTTCGCGGATCGCTATCACGATCTGGGTGGAGAGGCCTTGCTTGTCATCAGTGTGGCCACGGGTTTGTGCATTGTGGTCGTCGGTGTGGCCGCATTGCGGCATATGCTGCGCGTCCGGCGGCTGCTAGCCCTGCGTGGGACAGCGCCTCAAATGGCGTCCGCCAACGAGACCCTCGCGCCTGGAACATCGAGTCCCGAATTGTGATTCCCGGACCGGAACAAAGTCTGAATCTCTCGGAGATCCGCGTGCGGGCCCGTGGGTGGTCGGAGGTCTACCGGTTGCCCTTCCGGAACCGGGTGTGGCGCGGGCAGGCCGGGGACGCGCAGGGAGCGGGAGTGGGAAGTTCGCTCGATTTTCAGGATCACCGGTCCTACGTGCCTGGTGACGACCCGCGCCACATCAACTGGCAAGCTTATGCCCGTACGGGGCAATACACGATGAAGCTCTTCCGGGAGGAGGTGCGGCCGATGGTCGATCTCCTCTTCGACGTGTCTGAATCGATGTTTTACATTCCGGAGAAGGCGCAACGGGCGGTGGAATTGTTTTATCTCGTCGTCGAGGCGTCCTGGCGCAGCGGCGCGGCGTTGCGGACGCATCTGATCTGGGGAGACCGCTGCCGCAGCCTGACCGACGACCTGCTCCTGGGCGATGCCTGGTTGGGGGAGCGTGAAGGTCTTCGGCCGGAAGATCCTGCAGCGGCGCCGCGATTGTCCCGGGCGCCCCTGCGGGCGAACGCACTGCGCGTTTTTGTGAGCGACTTGCTGTATGCTGGATCGCCCGATCCCCTGATGGCCGCTTTCGCGGCTAGGCGGGGGCGCCCGGTGGTGTTGGCTCCTTGGCGCCGGGAGGAAGCGGACCCGGACTGGTCGGGCAACTACGAATTTATCGATGCGGAAAGAGGCTCGCGCCATCCGCATCGGGTCGAGCCGGCCCTGTTGCGGAAATACCGGCAGGCCTATGCTCGCCATTTCGACATGTGGAAGGAGTTCGCTCTCAAGCATGGGATCCCCCTGGCTCGCGTCGCGGCGCAGGGAGGGTTTCGGGAGGCCCTCGAGGCCGAGGCGGCGCGGATCGGGGCCGTGGAACGATGGATGTGAGTTTCGGCAACTCCCTGGGTTTTTTGGGTCTGCTGGGAATTCCGGCGGTGCTGGCGATCCATTTTTTCCAGCGGCGTTCCCGGCAGGTCGCGACGGCCACGTTGTTTCTCTTGGAGCAGATGCAGAGGGAAAGCGTGAGCGGGCGCCGTTTCGAGCGATTGCGATCGTCGACGCCCCTTTGGCTTCAGTTAGCCATAGTTGGCCTGATCACTTGGAGTTTGGTTCAGCCGCGTTGGCTGCAGAAAGACGCCGTCCACAAAGTCGCCGTCGTCTTGGACGCGTCCTCGTCCATGGCCGTGTTTCGCGACCAAGCCCGGGAAGCCCTGCAAACCCGGTTGGGGCGCATGGAGGAGCATGCCGCCACGCTCGAGTATGTGTTGATGGACACCAATTTGCAAACGCCCAGTCTTTACCATGGGACGTCGCTGGATGAACTGGACGCCGCCGCCGCCAAATGGGAACCTCAGTTAGGAGCCCACGATGTCTCACCCGCCCTGCGTGTGGCTCGCGGATTGGTTGGGCGGGAAGGTCTCGTGGTTTACGCGACCGATCATGTGGTGGACAACCTTCCGTATGAAGGACGCTTGCTGGCGGTGGGAAGGCCCGTGCAAAACACCGGGTTCGCCGGATTGAGCGTCGAGGAACGGGGTGGGTCTCTGTTTTGGCGAACTCTCGTCCGCAATTATGGAGTGGCCGCATGCGACGCGCAGTGGTGGATCGAGGCGGGAGGCGGCCAAGGGGAGCCACGATCGATTCATCTCGAACCGGGCGAAGCCCTGGCCTTGGAAGGAGCGTTTTCTGGAGAGACAGGCTCTCTCACCCTGGTGTTGTCCGGCGACCCGTTCCCACTCGACGACCGGTTGCCCATAGTGCGTCCGGTTCTCAAGAGGCTCAGGGTGGGACATTCCGGCGGAGAGGTCTTTCGCGTCTTGTTCGATCAGGTGCTCGGGAGTTTCGAGAACGTCGAAGAGGCTGAGCCCGGGGAGGACGCCGATCTTCGACTGGTTCGCTTCGATCCTCTTGATCCGGAGTTGCCCGAGGGAAATGCTTTCGTTTTTGTCGACGATCCCCTGGCGGGCAACGCCTACCTGGAGGGGAGGATTGTGGCGGAAGACGATCCCCTGGTTGCCGGATTGAACTGGCAAGCCTTTCTGTGCCGGCAGAGCTTGCAGGTTTCCCGGAAAGCCGGAGACTCGGTGTTGTTGTGGATTGGCGAGCGTCCGATGATCTTGCTGCGGGGCGTTCCCGGGCGGGAGACGCTCATTTTCAACTTTGACATCGCCCGTTCCAACGGGGCCCGGCTGTCGGCATTCGTTGTTTTGGTGCATCGTTTTCTCGAACGGGTCCGGGACGCCAAGGTCGGCTTGGAAACCGCCAACTTCGAGACGGGTCAGGAGATTCGTCTGGCGTTCCGGCGGGACCCGGACGCGCCGCCAATCGAGTTTCGCGCCGATTCGGCCGCTGGAACAGAGCGCCGGACGTACGAGGCGGAACGGCTGCGCTTCTTGGGGGCTCCGCTGCGACCGGGCTTTTTTGAAGTGACGCAGGGCTCTGAGGCCCTGCTGCGGGGCGCCGCGCATTTCGGGGACACGCGCGAGGCTGACCTGACCAAGGCGGCGTTCGAGGACCGGTTGGGAGATCCTGCCTCGGAAGTGGTGCGCTTGCATTCCCGTGAGGATGCGGCGTGGCGGGTGTGGATCCTCGTGGCGCTTGCCAGCGCTTTGCTTTCCTGGTGTTTCACTCGAGGGCGGTCTCGCAATCGGCATCGCGAGGAATCGGAAGCGAGCGCGACCGCCCCGCCTGAGGAGGGGGCCGCCCCCGGCATGAGATCATCGGAACCGTCGATCGCATTGTGAGATTTCTTCATCCGGAATGGCTGCTTCTGCTGCCGATGCTGGTGGTGACCGGCTGGCTGTGGAAGCCGTTGCGATTGTGGGAACCCTTGCGGGCTCTGCTGTTGGTCCTCCTCGTCCTGGTGTTGACCCGGCCCCAGATCCGGCGGCTGGAAGACGGGATGGATCTCTGGGTCTTGTTAGACCGTTCGGCATCGACGGAAGGGCTGGTGGCGTCCGGGCAGCATGAGTGGAAACGGCTCCTCGAACGCGCCCGGCCCGGCCGCTCCGACCGGCTTCGTTATGTCGACTTTGCCGCGGAGGTGATGGAGCAGGCGGGCGCCGGGGGCGAGGGCTTTTCCGGGGATCGGGGACTGAGCCGGACGGCCTTGGCTTTGCAGACGGTGATGGCTTGGGCCGATGAAGACAGACCGGCGCGGATTCTCCTTTTCACCGACGGCTACAGCACCGAGCCGCTGGGCGCGCTCGGCGAGACTTTGGCCCAGCGCGGCATGCCGTTGGACTACCGCTTGATTCGCGAAGAAGTGCTCGACGATTACCGTGTTTCTCGCGTCACGGCTCCTCCGCGCATCCAAGTGGCGGAACCTTTCTTGTTGGAGATCGAAGTGGCCGGGCGTCCAGACGCCGTGACGCCGCTGGAACTTTACCGCGACGGCGAGCGCTTGATCTCGACGACCGTTTCGATCGTCGCCGGCAAGGGCGTGATCCGGTTCACCGAACGGGTGGCCCGGCCCGGCGCGCATCTCTACGAAGCCGTAGTGACGCCGGAGAAGGATGCTCATCCGGGTAACAACCGGCATGAGGCCTGGGTCGAGGTCGTCGGGGGGCCGCGCGTGTTGCTCGCAACGGCCTATCCGGACGACCCGGTGGCGCAGATTTTGGCCGCTCAGGGCTTCGAAGTGGAGACAGCAACCGATCTGTCCTCCTTGCATCTCGGGCGACTCAACGGCTGCCGGGCCCTGATATTGAACAATGTTCCCGCCTACCTGATCCCCCAGGAGTTTCTGGCCGGCATCGATTTCTTCGTCCGGGAACAGGGCGGCGGCTTCCTTATGGTGGGAGGGAAGTCCAGCTTCGGATCCGGCGGCTACTTCCAATCACCGGTGGATTCGTTGCTCCCTGTTTCCATGGAACTGCGCGTGGATCATCGGAGACTCGCGGTAGCCATGGCCATCGTTTTGGACCGATCCGGGAGCATGACGGCCTCCGTGGCCGGAGCCGGGGGGCGAATGGCCACGAAGATGGATCTCGCCAATGAGGGAACCGCCAAGGCCATCGAACTCCTCGGTCTCCAAGACTTCGTCACCGTTTATGCGGTGGATAGCGAAGCACACCGGATTGTGCCCCTGATGAATGTCGGGGAATCGCGCCTGAAGATGCTCAATCTGGTGCGCCGGATTCGCAGCACCGGAGGAGGCATTTTCGTCTACAATGGGCTCGAGGCTGGGTGGAAAGCCGTGCGCAAAGCCGACGTGGGGCAACGGCACCTCATCCTTTTTTCCGATGCTGCGGATTCTGAGGAGCCCGGCGACTACAAACGATTGTTGGCAGAAATCACGGGGGAAGGCGGCGTCGTTAGCGTCATTGGGCTGGGCGCGCCCACGGATCCGGACGCGGCCTTGTTGCAGGATATCGCCCGCTTGGGAAACGGGAGGATGTTCTTTGCTGAGGACGCCGCTCAGCTCCCTAACATTTTCGCGCAGGAAACCGTGGCCGTGGCGCGTTCCGCCTTTCTCGAGGATCCGATCGCGGCCGCTCCGACCGGGTTGTGGTATGAGGTGGCTTCGGATCCGCTGGAATGGTTGCCGGAGATCGACGGCTACAATCTGAGTTACCTCCGTGAAGGAGAGGCGAGCCAGGGTGTAGTGTCTGGGGACGAATACGGGGCCCCGCTGGTTTCCTGGGCCTACCGGGGAACGGGGCGGGCGGGCGCAGTGGCCTTTCCGTTGGGTGGAGAGTTTTCTGAACGGAGCCGGGCGTGGCCGGGCTACGGCGATTTTGTGCAAACCTTCGTGCGTTGGCTCATGGGCGAAGATCTTCCGCCGGGTATTGGGCTGCGGACGGAGCTGACCGGAACGGAGCTGCGTCTCGATCTTTTTTACGAGGGTCAGGATTGGGAGCGGACCTTTTCAACGAGGCCTCCACTGGCGGTCCTGAGCGAGGGTCGCGCCGGCGGCCCGGCCCGGCCCTTGACGTGGCAGCGAATGGCTCCCGGGCACTATCAGGTGGCCGTGCAGGTCCCCGAGGGACAACCCATTCGCGGGGCGATCAGGGCCGGTCAGCAAGCTCTGTCTTTCGGACCGCTCGTTGTCGGCAGCAGCACCGAATGGGCGTTCGATCCGGCTCGCATCGAGGATCTCCGGGTTACGTCGACGCAAAGCGGTGGGACGCGGATCCTCGATTTGCAGGACGCTTGGCTGCGGCCCACGACGCGTCAATTCGCCGACATTCGGACCTGGCTCTTGGTTGCTGCGTTGATAGCGATGTTGGCGGAAGCTCTGGTGACGCGGCTCGGATTGTCGCCGTGGCCGAGGCGGCAGTGGCTGATGAGTTGGTTGCGGCGCGCGCCGGCCCCGGCCGCTGCACGACAGGCGGATCCTTCGGTGGGCGCCCAGAGGGTTGGCGTCCCCTCCGGCCGCCGGGCCCGCAGCGCCCTCGAGGAAGAACGCGAAGCAGCGCGCAAAGCGCTTCGCGAGGTGATCGCGGAGACGAAGGCGATCAGCCGGGGCGTGAAACGCGAGGACATGCTGGCGAACGACAAACCGCCGGCGCCGGAATCGGAAGAGGCCGCGCGAAGACAGTCGCGTTTCGAGCGCGCCAAACGGCGTTAGGCGAGCAACGGACGCTCCAACGCGCCGGCCGGGAGGCGGCGCACATGAGGCGCGGTCGCGGCGCGCCCGATGCAGATAGGCTTGCCGTTGCCGCAGAAGGTGGACGGCGCGGGGTTTTGGTCAGGTTTTCGGGTTGAGCGGTTCGAGTTCCGCCGGGAGGAAACGGCCGTCCTTGCGAATGAGGGTATCGTCGAACCAAATCTCACCGCCGCCGTAATCCGGGCGCTGAATGCAGACGAGATCCCAGTGGACTTGGCTGCGGTTGCCGTTGTCGGCCTCTTCATAGGCCTGGCCCGGCGTGAAATGGAAGGAACCACCGATTTTCTCATCAAAGAGAATGTCCCGCATGGGTTCGAGGATCTCGTTGTTGAAGCCGAGAGCGAACTCGCCGACGTAACGGGCGCCTTCGTCGGAATCGAGGATGCTTTGAAGCCGGGCGGGTTGGTTCGAGGAGGCATCGGCGATGCGCCCATTCTTAAACGTCAAACGCACGCTGTCGAATCCGGCGCCTTGATAGATGGTCGGGGTGTTGAATTGGATGACGCCCTCGACGGAATCCTTTACGGGCGCGGTGAAGACCTCTCCATCCGGAATGTTGTGGTTTCCGTTGCAGACGATGGCGGGGATATCGCGAATGCTGAAGCGGAGATCGGAGCCGGGTCCTTTGATGTGGACCTGATCGGTCGCGTTCATGCGCTCGGCCAGGGCATTCATGGCGGGAGTCAGTCCGGCATAGTCGAGCAGGCAGACGCGAAAGAAGAACGCCTCGAAGGCTTCGCTGCTCATGCCCGCTTGCTGTGCCATGGCGGGATTGGGCCAGCGGAGCACGACCCAGCGGGTGTGGCGCACCCGGTGGTCGAGGACGGGCCGCATGGCTTTCATGATCCGGTTCAGAATGTCGGCGGGCACATCGGAGAGTTCGCTGATGTTGTGGCTTCCGCGCACCGCGATGTAGGCTGACATCGTCTTCATTTCTTCCAGCCCGAGGCTCGAGGCGATCTCGAGCCGGGCGGATTCCGCTTCCAAGCTGAGTTCGCGGGCAATGCGGGAGTCGTTGAGTTTCACGAAAGGAAGGGCTCCGGCCTTGCGAGCGGTGCGGACGAGGGCCACAGCGATTTCCACCGGCGCGTCGTAGAGATCGATGAGAACCCGGTCTCCTTTCTCCAACTGGGTGGAATGGTTGACAAGCTGACCGGCCAGTTGTGGGATACGGGGATCCATCATGGCGGCATTATGGCGGAAAAGCGCCGCGTGAAAAGCGGAGTCGCAGGCGGCGAGCTGATTGCGGGCCCGGGCCGTTGCGATTGGCTCACAGCGCGGGCTTTCCGGGACCGTTTGACCGTGGCCGGGGGAAAGCTGGTCTTGACCAATGGCTGCTTCGACCTTTTGCATGTGGGCCACGTGCGGTATCTGGCTCAGGCGCGGGCCCTGGGGGATGCGCTGGTGGTGGCCGTCAATGGCGACGCTTCGGTGAGGGCCCTCAAGGGGCCAGAGCGACCGGCGCAGACGGCGGAAGACCGGGCCGAGATCCTGGCCTCGCTCCGGGCTGTTGACGCCGTGGTGATTTTCGAGGAGTTGCGGGCTGAGAAAGTCATCGAAGCGTTGGCCCCGCAGCTCTATGTGAAGGGCGGCGATTACACCCGGGAAAGTCTGGATGCCGGAGAGCGCGCCTTGTTGGAACGTCTGGGCGTGGAAATCCACGTCGTCGATTTGACCGCCGGGAGATCGACTTCGGCGACCCTGGCGCGCTTGCGCCGCGGTGGAGCGGGCCAAGATGGCCCGGTCTTGCGGCTTGGAGTGTTGGGTTCGGGGCGGGGAAGCACCTTGGAAGGATTGTTGGCGGGAATCGAGGACAGAGGATTGCCGGCCGAGATTGTCTTGGTGGCGTCCGATGTGGCCGGCGCCAGGATTCTGCAAGTGGCGTCGGGGCGAGGCATCCCGGCGGTTCACGTCGATCCCGGGCCGGCGCGCAACCGGCTGGGCGAGGGAGCGCAGAAGGAAATCTGCGACCGGATGCGCGCGGCCGGAGTCGAGTTGGTGGTTTTGGCAGGGTTCATGCGCCGCGTGAAGGCGCCTCTGCTGGCATTCTATGCCGGGCGTATCCTCAATGTGCATCCTTCTCTGTTGCCGAAATACCCGGGGCGAGAAGCGTGGAGGCAGGCCCTGGAGGCGGGCGAACCAGTGACTGGATGCACCGTCCATGTGGTCGATACGGGCATCGACACGGGTCCGGCCGTTGCTCAGCGAGAAACGCCGGTGTTACCCGGCGACACCCCGGAGAGCTTGCACGCGCGCATCCAGGAAGCCGAGCGAGCGCTCCTGATTGAGGTCATCGCCAGGTACGCCGTGACCGGCCGGTTTGGTTAGCTAGAGGCCCAAAAGAAGCCGGGCCAGGGTGAAATAAATCACCAAACCGGTGACGTCGACGATGGTGGTGATGGCCGGGGAGGCGACGACAGCGGGATCCTGTTTGATCGCTTTGGCAAGGATGGGAAGCGCGGCCCCGAGGACGGTCGAGGTGGTGACCTGAGCCGCGAGAGCGATGGCGACGGTTAGGGCAATCGTGCTCATGGACAAGCCAGGCGGCAGCTTGGCGGCGCCTCCGGGGAAGAACAGGGTGATCTGGAGGGCGATGCACAATCCGAGGATGGATCCGAGTCCGAAGCCGATGCGCATTTCTTTCCAGACGGCGCGCAGGAATTGATCTGGACCAAACTCGCCTAGCGCCATGGCCCGGATCACGGTGGTGGCGGCTTGGGCCCCGGTGTTGCCGCCGGCGGCCACGATCATGGGCATGTAGACGGCGAGGATGAAGGCGCTGTTGAGCAGGTCCTCGAAATGATGGATGACGATTCCCGATGTGATGGCGAGGAGGGCCAGACCCAAGACCCAGATAAAGCGCCGCCGGAAATGAGAGAGAACAGGCGTGTCCAGGTAGTCGCGTTCTCCGGAGGGGCCGGCGATCCCGGATTGTTTCTCGAAGTCTTCCGTGGATTCCTCTTCGAGAATCTCCATAGCGTCGTCATGGGTGATGACCCCGACGAGTTGGTAGTTGTCATTGATGACGGGGAGAGTCACGAGGTCGTGTTTGGCGACCAATTGGGCGGCTTCCTCCTGATCGGCTGTGGCCAGGATGGCAACCGGCTCCGGCTCCATGACATCTCTCACCAAGAGGCTGCGCCGGTTGAATGTGAGGTCCCGCAACCGGACCTTGCCAAGGATGCGGTTTTGGTCGTCGACGACGTAGATGCGAGAGAGGACCTCGGTTTCCTCGCGCTGCTCCGCGAGCGATTCGATGGCCTGCCGGATGGTCATTTCCTCGGAGACCGTGGCGAAGGCGGTGGTCATGCGTCCGCCCGCTGTTGTCTCGGGATACTCGAGCAGGCGGTGGGCCGCCTCGCGTTTGCGGCCGCGGAGCAGGGAGAAATAGGAGCGCCGCGTGGCCGGAGCGAGTTTCTGGAGGAGGTCGGTGAGGTCGTCGTCGGGAAAAGAATTGAGCGCCTCTTGGAGATCGTGAGGCGAAAGATGCCCGAGGATCTCCTCGATCTCTTCGGCATTCAGGTAGGGAAGAGCCGGCGCCAGCGTGGCTGGCCGCATTTGCCGCAAGACGGTGGCTTTTCGCTCGGCATCCAGTTCCTCCAGGGCTTCTGCGGCGTCGGCGGGCGGAAGAGCCGCCAGGCATTCCTGGAAGCTCTCGGCTTCCCCGGCTTCGACGGCCGCTCGAAACTGATCGCGGAGATTTTGGGTTTCGCTGGTCATGACGCGGAACAATGCCGGCAGCGCACACACACATGCATGAATCGCGGGGGAAGGGAACTTGGAAAAGCGACGAAGGCCGTGAGAAATGCGGGTTGATCGACCGGTTCCGCCCGTGGCATAGGGGCGCTATGCCAAATGCAGCCGATCCAGAGCCTCCCCGCGCGTTGAGCCCGTGGCGCGAACGCTTGTGGAGAATCATCTTCAAAGCGGACACGCCGGCGGGCAAATTCTTCGACGTGCTGCTTCTGGTTGCCATCGCCTGCAGTGTCCTGGTGGTGATGCTCGACAGCGTCGAGGAGGTTCGCGAGCAGCACCGGGCCGCCCTGGTCGCGGTAGAATGGCTGTTTACGGCCATGTTCACTGTCGAATACGTCCTCCGGCTCCTTTGTGTCCGCCGGCCGTGGCGCTACGCCCGCTCGTTTTTCGGCGTGATCGATCTCTTGTCGATCATACCCACCTACCTGAGTTTGTTCATCCCTTCGGGGCCGCAGTACTTGGTGGTGATTCGGATCCTGAGGCTGCTTCGCTTGTTCCGGATCTTCAAAATGGGGCGGTATTTGGGCCAGGCAAACATCATCCTGATGGCCCTGCGAGCCAGCCGGGAGAAGATCGTCGTTTTTCTCTTCGGCGTGGTCGCGCTGGTGATTATCGTGGGCACGTTGATCTACCTCATCGAGGGACCGGAGAGCGGGTTTACGAGCATCCCGCGATCGGCCTATTGGGCGATCGTGACCGTGACCACGGTGGGATACGGCGACATCGCGCCGGTGACGCCCTTGGGTCAGCTTTTGGCGGCCGCGACCATGCTCATGGGCTATGCCATCATCGCCGTGCCGACCGGCATCGTCGGCTTGGAAATACAGCGTTCGATGAAGCTCCTTCGTGGGCGCGATCCGGGCCGGAGCTGTCACGGCTGCGGCGTGCAGGACCATGATGAGGATGCGCGCTACTGCAAGGTCTGCGGAGAGCGGCTCGACGAGCCATCCGCCGCCAATTTTGAAATAGCGGAGTAGTCGTGACTGAGAGGCTGTTTCCGGCCTGCTCCCTGCCGCCATAAGCCGTCATGGAAACGCCCGGGAGCAGCGGGACCGGGCCGCTGCCCTTTTTTTGCTCTGCCTATGCGCCAACGGGCCTTGGGAGGGCGCGTTGTGAAGGGGAGCGGAGGCGGGAGGAGGCGGCTTCCCTTGGCCGGTGACTTGCCACGGCGCTGCGCGCCTCGATAAGGAGCGGCGATTCTCGGCGCAGTCCAAGGGACTCCGGCTTCGCTGGGCCGTTGATTCCAAAAGCATGAAAACGTTCAACGCCAGTGCCTTGTCGCGACCGGCGCAGGGAGTGCTTTTTTTGTGGCGCCGACGGTTTTTTCTGGTCAGACGGATGAGAACGGGCCTAAAATTTCAAGAATTTCAAACAATCAACCCGTCAGACTGTCATGCGAGACCGGAAGAATTGCGTATGGATGGGCGTCCTCGCTCTGTGGTTGCTGGGGGCGGGATGGGCCGGCGCTGAAGTCGTTTTTCAATCCCTTTCTCCGGGGGCCGCGCCCCCGCAGTGGATCCAGGATCTGAATCAACTCTCGGAGGAGGAACGCCGGCGCCGGGTCGAAAACTACCGCACTCCCGAGCCGGTTCAACCGGCGCGGGTGGCGGCGGCAGTGATGAAGCGGGAAGAGCCCGCGATCCCGGCTCCGGCTCCGGGGCCAGTGGTCATTCCCAATCCCGGGCAAGGTGAGCTGGCCCGGGTCCGGCCCGTGCCGGTATCGGAGCTGCAATTGGCGGCGCCTGTTCCCAGAGCGGCACCGGCAGCGGTCGCACCGGCTGTAGTCGCCCCGGTTATGTCGGAGCCGGCGCCTGACCAGGTCGTCGAGCCCAGTGTCGAACGCCGGGTCGAGCCGGAATCCCGCCCGAGCCCGGAAGAGGAAACGGCCCGGCGATTTCGGTGGCGGAACGTCTTTGGCAGATCCGGATCGGAATCGTCCACGGAGATTGCGCCGCAGCGGGAAGCGGTGAAGCAACGGCCTCCGGCGCCCGTGAATCCGGCATCGCCGCAGAAGGCGCTGCGCAAGTCGAGAAGCGATCGCAGCGTTGCCGAGGAAAAGGAAGCGAGCCGGCCGCCCTCCGAGGCCCAAACCGGCAAGTACCGGATAAGGCTCTCCGGCGCTCAAAGAGATGTGGATATTCCTGTGGACGACCGGATTCCGAAGCCGACGAAAGCCGAGCAACAAAGGGCGGCGGCGGATGATGCCGCCGACTATTCAGGGGAGAAACGGACCGGGTTTGGCCGGCGCAAAGACCGCGCGGGAGGCGCCGGGTTGGAGAAGGAGGAAGCCGCGCTGGCGGAGGCGAAAGAAAAAGCGGCCGCTGAGAAACCGCGGTCTCGGCGGGGCCTGTTTGGGCTTGGCCAAAGAAGGGGCAAAGGCGGCCTCGCTTCGGGAGGCGGGGTCATCGAGACCACTCTCTTTGGGGAATAGCCGGGTTAAAGGTGCTGGTGATGGTGCGGGAGGGGCGCCGGGTCCGCTTCGCTGCCCGTATCGGCGATTTCGGCTTTTTCCTTTAGGCCGGCCAGGAATGCATCGAGGCGGGCCTTGCGCTGTTCCTCGATGATGCACTGGGCCACGGTGTCGCGAACTTCCTCGAAGGGTTTCGCCGTGGCCGGCCGGCGCCCGGTGACCTTGGCGAGATGAAACCCCCAATGGGTGCCGAAAATGGGACTGACCTCGCCGGCATCCATCGAGAAGACGATGGTCTCGAACTCATCCATGTGTTCTCCCCGGCGGAAATAGCCGAGGTCGATGTCTTCGACGTCTTTGTCAGTCACTTCACGAGCGAGCGCATCGAAGTCTTCTCCAGCTTGGGCCCGGCGGCGGATGTCCAAGAGCCCGCGGTAAAGCGCGTCGCGGTTTTCCGATTTGCGCAGGGATTTGAAGATGTGAGAGACCCGGATTTCCTCTTCGCTGTGAAAGTCATCAAGGTGTTCCTGGTAGTAGCGGCGAAGTTCGGATTCGTCCGGTTCGGGATCGGACCCGCAGATGCGATCGACGAGCCGGTCGATGCGGATGCGGCAAGCCAAGTCCCGCCGGAGGAGTTTCTCGCCTTCCGCGGAGAGGCCCGTGTGGGCGATGAACGATTCGCGTCCGCCCTGTTGATCCATGAGGGATTGCAGGGCGTCGTCGACTTCCTTTTTGAGGATGGGTTCGTTGAGACGCTCGGCCTCCTGAGTCAGGAGAACGCGGTCGATAATGTTTTCCTTGGCCAACCCCATGAACTCTTGGTCGCGTTCGCAACACGAAACCTGCGCGAGACTTTCGTAATGGGCTTTGATGGCGGAGAACTCCTGATCGATCACGGTGGGATCGACAGGTTGACCGTTGATGACGAGAGGCATGACAAGGATAGGTTCGGGCAGCCTGCCGGAGGCGGCGTTCTGATGCTAAGTCCACGCCGGCCAGGGACGGCGCTGGCGGAGGAGGCTGGCGCGGGCCGAAGCCAGAGATTGATCGACGCGTTTGCGGCCGGCGAAATGAGCGACGGCGGTGTAGCCCGCACTCTCGAGGGCGTCGAAGGCGTCCTCGAAATCGGCTGCGACGCGCCGGGGATGATGGGAGTCGGAACCGAGCACGACTGGGATGTCGCGTTCTTGCATGAGCCTGAGCATGACCGGCCCGGGGTTCATTTCGGGCAGGCTTTTTTGGAGACCGCTGGTGTTGAGTTCCATGGCCGCGCCGCAGGCGCGGATCCGGTCCAGCGCCTCCCCCACGGAATCTTCAATCCGCTGGAAACTCCACGTTTTGGGAAATGCGTTTTTGACCAAGTCAGGGTGAGAAATGCAGTCGAACAAACCCGTCTCCGCCGCTTCGGCGAGATGCAGGAAATAGCGGCGTTGGAAGGCGATATCGTCTCCGGTGTAGAAGCGCTCGCGGTATTCGGCCAGGTGATAGTGCACCGAACCGAGAATGAAGTGAAAATGGGCGAGACCGTGGAGGCGTTCGAGCCAAGGTTCCATGCCGGGGAACCAATCGCTCTCGAGTCCGAGGAGGACTTCGAGATCGTCTCCGGCGGCGCGACGGGCTCTGTCCACCATAGACACATAGAGCGGGAGTTCCTCGGGACTCATCCGGACGTGGCGGGAGAAGCCGCCCGGCATAGGGCTGTGGCAGGTGAAAATGATGCCGCGCAACCCCCGCGCCAGCGCGCGCCGGACGTAGTCTTCCGGTTCACCCACAGCGTGGCGGCACAGGGGCGTGTGCATGTGGGAATCGAAGCAGACCGGCGCGGGATCCGTCATGAGACAGCACTTTTGAGCGGGGCCAGGTGAAGTAAAGGGGGAAGTGGTTGAGTTTGGAGCCGCTCCTTCTAAGGTGGCGCGGCTGCGTGGAACGTAGCCCGGCGATGAAGAAGGCGGCGAAAGATTTTCTATTGGAGTTGCTGGCGATCCCCAGTCCTACGGGATTCGAGATCGAGGGACAACGCAAGTGGGCGGAGCGGATGCGGTTCGTCGCCGACCGCGTCGAGAACGACGCCTACGGATCGGCATGGGCGGCGCTCGACCCGGCGGAGGAGAGGCAGGAGGACCCTGAACACCCGAATCCTTTGGGCTTGCCGTTCACGGTGCTGCTCGAAGCGCACGCCGACGAGATCGGTTTCATGATCAAGCACGTGACCGGCGAGGGATTCCTGCATGTGGACCGGATCGGGGGTTCCGACCCGGCTGTGGCGCGGGCGCGACGGGTCTCCCTTCTCGGCGACAAGGGACCTGTTTTCGGGGTGATTGGTCATACGGCGATTCACCTGCGCGAGCGCAATGAACGGAATAGCGAAAAGGCCCCGGAGATGCATGAATTGTACGTCGATGTCGGAGCGGGTTCGCGGAAAGACGTCGAGAAACTGGGGCTTCGCGTGGGACATCCCGCGGTCTATGCCGACCGGGCCGAGATGTTGGGTCCACGGCGTTTGGTGGGACGGGCCTTGGACAACCGGATTGGCGGATTCATCTGCGCCGAAGTGATGGAACGTCTGGCGCGGGGCCGGCGGCGTCCTCGAGTCCGGGTGATTGCCTTGAACTCCGTCCAGGAGGAGACTGGAGGCTACGGGGCGCGCATGGCTTCCTACCGGTTGATGCCCGACGTGTGCGTCGTGTTGGACGTGACCCACGCGACGGATTCCCCGGGGATCGAGGCGGCCAAGCACGGACGGATCGAGTTGGGCGCCGGCCCGAGCATCACTCACGGATCCAGCAATCATCCTTTGCTGGTGCAAAAACTCATGAGCGTGGCCAAAAAGCTGAAGATCCCCTTCCAGCACGAGGCCAGCTCGCACTGTAGCGGCACGGATACGGACAGTATTTTTTTCCAACGCACCGGAATTCCGTCAGCACTTGTGTCGATCCCTCTGCGCTACATGCACTCCGTGGTGGAAGTCATTGACTTGGAGGACGTCGAGAAGTCAATCGACCTGCTGGTGGGCTTTGTCGAGGGGCTCAAGCCGGATGACGATTTCGCCTTGAAACTCTAAGCAGGGAGTCAAACGTAGTTTCTGTTAAGGGATTCGATCCAGCTACGGCTGCTCGAATCTGTCGCACCCCCGTTGAATCTGCCTTATGTCCCGGTCCACGCTCGTCATCTTGGCGCTGCTGCTCGCTGCAGTGGGAGGTTACTACTTGAACAAGCGGTTTCTTACGCCGGTAGACGACATGCCTCCGGTGGAAACTGTGGCGGCGGCGGTGGGAGATATCGAGCAGACCGTGACTTGCCTTGGCGAAGTACAGCCGGCGCGTTTCACCGACATCAAATCGGAAGTGAGCGCGCGGGTTCTGCAAGTCCATGTCAAGTCCGGCGTCCCGGTGAAGAAGGACGAGGTCTTGGTGGAACTCGATCGCTCGGAATTGGAGTCGCAGCGCAAAGAGAGCCAACACATGATCGAGGCCTCGCGGCTGCGGCTGGAACGGGTGAAGTTGGACCGGGATTCCAAGATCGAGTTGGGAGTCAAAGGCTATGTGCATCAGCGAGAGGTGAAGGAGGCGCAGATCGAGTATGATCTCGCCCTCAACTCGTTGAGCATCGAAAATGCCAAGCAGGAGTTGCTCGACCGCAAACTGGAGAAGACCACCATACTCGCTCCGCACGACGGCGTGGTTTTGCAGTGTCGCGTTCTGGAAGGAATGGTCATCACCGGAGCGACTTCATTTTCGGAAGGAACTGTCCTCATGCAGATTGCTGAGTTGGATGTGCTGGAGGTGGAGACGCGGGTCAACGAGGTGGACATTCCGCACATTCGCGAAGGAATGGAGGTGAATCTGACCTTCGAGTCCATACCCGACCTCCTCTTGCCTGCCCGCATCGACTTCGTTTCTCCGTCCGCCGACAAACCGCGTTCAAGTCTAGGGCAGAACCAAGGCGGGGGCGCACAGGGTCAGCAAGCCAGCGAGTTCCCGATAACGGTGAGCTTCTCGTCTGCCGATCCGCGGGTTCGACCGGGAATGACGGCGAAGGTGCTGGTGACTTTGGCGCGAGTGGAAGGGGTGGTGACGACGAGCTTGCCGGCGGTTTTTGCCGAGGACGGTCTCCACGTGGTCTACGTCAAGAATGGGCAGAGTTTTGAGCGGCGGGAAGTGGCTGTGGGAATCAACGACGAGATGACGGTGGAGATTCTGTCGGGACTGCAAGCAGGAGAAATGGTGGCCACCAGCCGCCCTCGCCCGGCTGAGGGAGGTCCGGAGGCTTCCTAACAATGGGGATGGCTCCGCAGGAGCCGGCTTGGGAAAGCGACGATGCGAGCGGTATTCCTGGCGCTGCGTGAGATCTGGGGGCACAAGGTCCGCTCCCTGCTGACGCTTTTCTGCGTGCTGCTCGGCGTCGCCTCCGTGGTCATGACCGTCGGTTACATGCGGGGACTGACCTCTTCCTGGAAGGTATGGATCAACAGCCGGGGCGGGGCCGAGAAGTTCACGATCAGCCCTGGGTTTCCTCCGCGCGAGCAACGGCACCTGCGTTTCCGTTCTCCCGGGAGGACCATGGCCGATGTCCGGGCCATCAGGACCCATTGCCCGCACGTCACCCACGTGGCGCCTAGCGTGAGACTGAACGACTCCCCGGTCCGCGCCGGGAACAAGACTTACTACGGAGATGTCGAGGGCGTGACGCCCGACATCGCGCCGGTGGAACGGTTTGAGGTCGAGAAAGGCCGTTTCCTGGCCGATCTGGACGTGGAACGGGCTAATCAGGTGGTGGTGTTGGGATCGGAGGCGGGGGAACGTCTCTTTGGTCCGGCACAGGATCCGGTGGGGAAAACCGTGCTCATCGGAGGCTTGGCCTTCGAGGTGGTGGGCCTGATGCCTCATTTCGAGATCAGCGCAGGCGGCAGCTTCAATGCCGCCGGCTGGAAGAACGAGAAGATCTTCATGCCCATCACCGTGGCGCAGCGCAAGATCCGTGGAAACGACCTCGTCGACGAGTTGGACGTGCGGGTGAAGGATCTGCGATACATGGACATGACCGTGGCGCAGGTCGAGAATGTGTTGTTGCAAGTGCATCGCGGCATTCAGGATTTCCGGGTGCGGACTATGACGGACCGGCTGGAGGACATCAACACGCAGGAACGCAATCTCATGACAGCGGGATATGCCGTTTCTCTGTTGACGCTTCTGATTGGTGGCATTGGGATCATGAACCTGATGCTCGCCTCCATTCATGAGCGGGTCCGTGAGATCGGGATCCGGAAGGCCGTCGGCGCGAACGGATTCCAGATTTTCATCCAGTTCTGCATCGAGTCGGTGACCTTGTGCACGTTAGGAGGGCTTTTCGGCGTGGCTCTGGGTTGCGGATTGATTCACGTTCTCCAGCGAGTGATCGAGGAAGGGGCGCGACCCGAGTTGACCACATTGGGCGTGGCTGCGGGTTTTGCGGCGAGCGTGACCATCGGCAGTCTCGCGGGCCTCTATCCGGCGGCGCGCGCCGCGAAGTTGGACCCGGTTGAAGCGTTGGGCTACGAATGACCGGGCGGGAGTCCGCCGGGGCTGCCGGCTCAGGCGGGTGAGCGTGGTTAGTCCAATCGGCATCGTCCCGCCGCCAACAGGGCTGCCGCAGTCCAGACGCTGGATGCTGGACGGGGAAGGCTTTACGCGAGGAAGGCGCCGCGTGAGGCGCCGCTGGTCTACGACAGCAGTTTTCCGCTCGACAGAAGGGGGGGCGGGCCTTTTGGTGCGGCACGGTGATGAAGGCAGATTTTTGGAAGAGCCGGTGTTTGGCGTGCGGGGGCCGGGCTTGGGGGATCATCCTGGCGGTCAGCCTGATCGCGCCGGGACTTGCTGAAGAGCCCGATTTCGGGGAGAAGGCCGCGGCGGCAGCGGCCGATGCAGCCTCAGGTGTGCAGCCGGAGCCGGTTTTTCCCAAGCCCTTCTGGGACAAGGCGCCGGGCGAAATCCGCAAGCTTTCCGAGGATGTCTACGCTATCGGCGAAGTGCGGATCGAGCGTTCGACGCGTTGCGTCCGGGTGCCGGTCGAGGTGAACATGACGGAAGGCGCCGTCGAGTATTTCTTAAGCGCCACCTACGGGAAAATCCATGAGTCCGTGCTCAAGACGGAAGTGATTCCCTTGGAGATTCATCTGGCGGTGTTGTTATTGGGCCGGCCCGGGCAGATTCCGGAGTCGCTTCCGGAAGGCAATTCGGAGTTGTCGGAACAGTGTCCGGTGGAGATGGCCGTCGAGTTTCCCGGGGCGGGAGGCGAGACGGAGGGATCGGGTGTGCGAGTCGTGCCAGCGGGCCGCTTGGTGCTCAACCACGAGACGGACACACCCTTGGCGGACGACATATGGATCTACACGAGTTCGCGGATGTATGAGACGATTTTCACGGCGCAACGCAATGGGAATGTTGTCGCCATCATGGAGGACGCGTCGTCTTTGGTGAATATGCGAGGGCCACTGCGTGAGCGAGACGATTTGTGGGCGCCGAACACCGAGGTCCTGCCTCCGGCAGGAACGAAAGCGACGCTGGTGCTGCGAGTGCCCGAGCAGGCTAAGCAACCGCCGGGCGCCCCGTCCCCCGGAGGGACGCCGTCCGGTGACGAGCCCCGATGAGTTGGGGCGGGGGCGTGGGTTCTGCCCGAAAGAAACGGGAGCGCCGGAGTGACGTTGGGGCGATGTTTTCTTTGAGGAGCTGGATTCTGACCGCGGCTGCTGCTGTGGCCTGCGGGCTCTGGGCCGCAGGGGAACGCGTAGCGGCGCAGAGTAGCGCATCGAAGCCGGCTGCGGCCGAGCGGAGAGAACGCCTCTTGCAAGTGGATCGGGAGCGGTGGCCGGCTGAACTCGTTGGGCAGGAATTGGAAGGGCCGTTGCGGGCCTGGATGAGTTGGTTCGCGGATCCGAAGCGCACGGAAGCGGGTCTGCGGGAGCTGCTGGATCCCGGTTTTTCCGGCACGCCGCCCCAATTATCGGGCGATGTGCACTGGGAACCCTGCGGATTCGCGATTGAAGCGGGGCGAACGGATCTGAGCCCGGTGGAGACCGATGCCTTTGTTGAGAGCATCCAGGCCTACGTCAAGGGGTTCGGGGGCATCGACCGCACCGAGCACCACGTGAGCCGGATTGGCCTCGAGACCCCGGACGGCGCAACCGAGGCTGTGGGAAAGGCCGAGTCCGCGGCGGCGGAGATCGAAGTGGACATCCGGTTGTCCGCCCTGGGAGGAGAATCGCGCCGGGAAGATCAATGGACCGCTGTGCTGAACTACGCTCGCCGCGGCGAGGGGACAGGGCCGGGTTGGCTCCTGCGAGACTGCCGGATCCAGGCCTTCACCTCGTTGCGAGGTCAGGCTCAGTTCGGCGCTGTGGAAACGCCGGCCGGTCCCGGACGGCCGGATCCAGGGGAAAACCTCTATGTCGCCTACTTTGCCGAGGGTTTGGCCTTGGGCGACATCGATGGGGACGGAGATCTGGACGTTTTTCAACCGCGAAAAGGAGAGGCTGCGGCCCTGTGGGAGAACGACGGCGCCGGGAATTTCACCGAAACAGCGGTGGCCAGGGGATTGGGAGGTCTGGAGGGGGTGCGCGCAGGATATTTCTTCGATCAGGAGAATGATGGGGATGTGGATTTGCTGGTTTTAACCGAGCGAAGACTTTTCCTTTTCGAGAATGACGGCGGCCGGTTTACGGATGTATCGGAGCGCAGCGGTTTCGAGAAAATGTCCACCGGCGGCCTTACGGGAGCGGCGTTCGGGGATTACGACCGCGATGGGCTGCTCGATTTCTATGTGGTGAACTACGGCAACCCGGACGAGGGACCCGGCTTTGGCTACTTTGATAGCCGGAACGGCTACTTCAATAAATTGTTTGAAAACCGCGGAGGCGGAGTGTTTGCCGACGCGACGGACGCGGCGGGTTTGGGAGCGGACAACCGGCGCTGGAGTTATGCGGCGATGTTTGCCGATGTGGACGAGAACGGATGGCCTGACTTGTATGTAGTCAACGATTACGGGCCGAACCAGCTTTTCCGGAATGGCGGGGACGGGATGTTTCGCGATGAGGCGGCGGAGCGGGGCGCCGCCGATTTCGGAAACGGGATGGGCGTGAGCTGGGGCGATCTCGACGGCGATGGCCGGATGGATCTCTATGTTTCAAACATGGAAAGCTACGCCGGTAAGCGCATCACGCGGGCGGCGGGATTTCCCGGAGATGCCGAGATCAAAGCGCGGGCCTTTCGTTTTGCCAAGGGAAACACCTGGCTGCGCGGTGTGGGGGACGGACGATTCGAGGAGGTGGAGGGCTCGCTGATCGAGCTGGGCCGCTGGGCCTGGGGAAATCTGCTGTGGGACTACGACAACGACGGTGATCTCGACGTCTATGTGGCCAACGGGATGTTCACCAACGCCGGGGCGGCGGATACGTGACCCGTCTTTTGGCGTCACGTGGTGGCGCCGATCAGCGGGAAAGAGCGGGGTTTCGTCGAGGGCGCCGCCTTTTTGGGCGATTTGATTCAGGGGGAACAGCAGTCGTTGAGCGGGTATGAGCGGAATCGCATGTTTCAAAACTTGGGCGGGGGAAAGTTTGCGGATGTGGGAGCGCTGGCGGGAGTGGACTTGATCGAGGACGGGAGAGCCATCGTGACGGCGGATCTCGACGGGGATGGAGGATTGGATCTGTTGCTGTCGAACCGGAATTCACCGCGGCTGATAGTATTGCGGAATCAGGCGAAACAACGAGGCGGGTGGCTGAGAGTGGCGCTCGAGGGGGTAGACTCGAACCGGCAGGGGGTGGGGGCGCGGCTCCGGTTGCGGGCCGGGGGCCGCGAACAAGTGCGCGAGGTGCAGATCGGCAATGGGTTCGTAGGGCAGTCGGACACGGCGGCGTGGTTCGGGCTCGGTGAAGCTTCAGGGGGCGAGGAACTCAAGGTTGTCTGGCCCTCGGGCCGGCAACAGCGGTTGACGGAGGGTTTGGAAGGGGGCCGAACACTGTGGATCCGCGAGCCGGATCACGCGGGGGATTGAGCGCGCGGACTGCGGATGAAGCTCAGAACTCCTGAGATCTTTCGGCCCGGCGATGGAGTTCGGGGAAAATGGATGAGCCTGAAGGGCCTGTGGCGGGTGAAACGGCGCGTTTCGAGAACGGATTCCAAAAGAGCAAAAGAGCCGGCAATTGGACAGGAATTGTCCCGCTCCACTCGCATTCGAGCGAAGTTTGTTCAAAAAAAGCGAAATTCTTCTTTACGAAGCGACGGGGTTTGGATCACACTCCGCCGGTATTCCTTGGGGGAAAAAGGCAATCCTCGTAACTCAGCGGCGGTTTTCGCGTTGATGGACGAGAGTTCTCTTTCGCCTGCCAATCTAGATCTGAATCACTATGATGCGCCGCATACTTATTCCTTTCGCTTCACTCTTGGGGCTAGCTGGAGCAGCTTTTGCTGTGCAACCGACCGCGAAAACCGTTCCTTGGGTGGCGACCAACCCGCTGTTGCCGCACACTATCTTCAGTGGGGAGTCGACGACCTTGAAGGGCACCACGGACGTGCAGGGCGCGAACTTCGAGTATACCTGGGATTTTGGGGATGGAAGCCCGGTGTTCTCGGCGACGGTCACCAATCAGTATGCGCTGGAGGCGGTGCACACCTATACCGGCGCCGTCGGGACCATTTTCGTGGCCACCTTGACGGTTCGCGATACGGACACAGGCGAGTCGAACACGAAGAATTATTTCGTGGAGGTCCGGACCAAGGAATTGTCGGCGGAGGTCAACCGGGCGATCGATGAGGGCCTCTGGTATCTGCACAAGACTCAGCGCAGAGACGGGCTCTTTGCGGGGTCAGGCGACTGGAATGCCGGGTTTGCTGGCGGATCGTTTGCGGCCTACTGGGCCAACAACGTGACCGCCTTCGAGGTGAACGGGCATTTGGAGACGGGCGCGGCGAGCAACCCGTATACGGAGACGGTGAGCAGGGGATTGAAGGCGATCTTCAGCATATTGCAGACCCGGACAATTACGTTGCAGAACAACGCCGTCGGAATGGGCCTGGATCCGGACGTGAACGGAAACGGCTATGGCGTTTATGTGAATCAAGTAGATCCGTATTATCAAAGCGGGACCGTGGTCGATGCGATCGTCGCGACGGGGACGCCGAATGCGGTGACGACGACAGGCAAAGCTCCTGCGGCTCCAGACCCTGGAATTTTGGGGCGGACCTATGCCGATATCGTGCAGGACATTGTGGATCATCTGAGCTGGGGACAATCGGACAATGTCAACGGCGGCGGCTGGCAGTATGTGGATCATCAGGGTCCCGACAACTCCTCCAACCAGTGGGTGGCCATTTCTTTCATCGCCGCGGAGCGAAACTTCGGGGCGACTGTTCCGGACTGGGTCGCTGAGAACAACGAGATCTGGCTGGGCAACAGCCAGCAAACCGAAGCCGACGCTCAGCCGGGAGTATTCGGCTACACGAGCAAGAATCCGATTTGGGGTCCGACGGGGACGACGCCGTCGGGGATGGTGCAGTTGGCCTGGCAGGGCATCGGCCGGGGCGACATTCGCTGGGACCGCTCGGAAGACTTCATGCGCGAACTATTTCCGGATCCCCTTCCTGCCACGGACGGAACCAACGAGGTGCTGGACAACTACTATGGGCTTCTTTCCTTCACCAAGGCCTTGCATCTGCATGACAGCAACGGCGACAAAGTGGCCGAGCCGATCACGTTGTTGGGAGGAGATCTCGATTGGTATGAGGCTCAGGTCTCCCAGGGAGACGTGGCCGATGGAGTGGCGCGGACGTTGGTCGGAGATCAGGTCACGCCGGGAACAGCCGCAGGCGGGTATTGGACGCAGCACCACGCTCAGGGCTCTCAAAAGTGGCCGTTAGAGACGGCGAGCGCGATCATCATGTTGAACCGCACCGTGTTCGAGGCGGGCGTTCCGGTGGCCGTGGCGCAAGCCAATCCAAACCCGGCCGTGGCGGGCGCCATCATCCAATTGAACGGCAGCAATTCCTTCCATCAATCTCTGGGCTTGAACATCGATAGTTGGGAGTGGGATCTGGATAACGACGGCACCTTCGACGTGAGCGGAGTGTTGGCCACAGTGTCATTCCCGGCGACGGGGATGTATCCGGTGCGTCTGCGGGTGACCGACGACGCTGTGCCGGAGCAGTCGGCCGTGACCACTATCACCATCGATGTGGCCTTGCCGCCGCTGGCGCCGACGGCGGACGCGGGTGGTCCTTACAATTTCTGTCCGCAGACCACTCCGTGGTTCCTCGATGCCACGGGGTCGAGCAATCCGGATGAGGGCCTTAGCGAGATTGGGCAGCCCGGCGACACCATTCAATCCTACGAATGGGAGTTGAATGGCAACAATATGTTCGACGACGCGGTGGGTGCGGAGCCGGACGTGACGGCGTTCTTCCAGGCCCTGGGCGAGGGCGACTATGTGATTCAGGTGAGGGTGACGGACACGACGGCAACCTCGTTTCCAAGCAGCGGTCAACCGGATTTGAGCGACACGGACTTCGCCACGGTCCACGTGTTGGCGGCCGATGACGAAATCTGCGCCTGCTCCGAGGAGATGGATTTGCAGGCGCGGCCGAAGAGCGTCAAGGTTCAGTTGACCTGGGTGGATATCGGGGCGGCCGGATACAACGTGTATCGCTCGACGATTACCGGCGGGCCTTATGTGAAGATCGGCGAGACCAACTCGACCTACGCCACATTTCTCGACGGCGGCCCGCTGACCCTGGGCACGCCCTACTATTACGTCGTGCGGGCCAAGGGGCTCGACGAACTGGAGTTTTGCCAGAGTCTGGAGGCTTCCGCTACGCCGGCGGGCCGGTTGACCCCCGAGCCGCAAGCGGGACGAGGCCAACGACCTGTGGGTGACGATCCGCCTGGAAGAAGGAGCGCGGAATAAGCGAATCGAACCAGGCACCGAAATCGAATTGAACGATATGCACCAGTCAACCAGCGCAGTTCTCATGAAACTCTCTCGCACTCTGATTCTTACCGCCGGTCTGTTGGCGGGATCCGCCGCCCTTTCCTGGGGCGCTTCGGGCCTCTTCGACCGGGGCTACAACATCGACGGTGTAGTCAATATTGCTGGGGACGGAGGAGTCCTGCCGCCAGCGGGTGTGGACGAATCGAACCTGGGTCTCGGCAAAGGCGTGGGGACGGTCCAAGTGACCGTCGCCGGCGCGGGCGCGCACTATGTGGCCTTTTTCGTCGATCACGAGATCGATGAACTGGACAACACTTTTTTCAACGAGTTTGGGAGCGTGTCAGGAGTGGCTCCGGCTGGTCTCTCCTGGGAAATCGACGAGCCTGAGTTCTTATTCGGGGACATTGTGTCGAACTTCACCATCGCTTCGTTGGACAACAGCAACGGCGTCCCTGCCGGGATGGAAGACGATGTTTCCATGGCCATCGGCTGGGACTTTGTGCTGGCCGAAGGGGAGTTCGCGAGGGTCAATTTCTCGGTTGCCGAGGAAGCGCCTGCCGGGGGGTTCTACCTTCAGCAAACCGATCCGGACTCGAATATGTCGATTTTCTTTTCGAGTTCCTTGGTGATCATTCCGGAGCCCTCGAGCTTGGCGCTGGTGGCCGTGGCATTGATGGGGCTTTTCTTGAGCCGTCGCCGCCGGACGAGATCCTGACGCTGGAGTGGGAAACGAGATTGTTCGTTTGACGGGCGGTGGAAGATGATTCCACCGCCCGTTTTGTCGCCATAGAGATTATTCCCAATGCGGAACGGCGCACAGGAGTGACCCAACTGAGGAAACCGGGACGGTTGTCTCCACGGTCGAGTCAGGCTGGAAGTCTGCTCCTACCAGGTGCGTGAGGAATACTTGATGCATCCCTTGCTTGGGGCGAGTCTTGGCCCAGTCAGTATGTGGAGAATCAGGAGGAAGTATCGAAGGCGCCTGAGACGACTGGATCCGGTTTTGGCCGGTGGTCTTCTCTGTCTGCTCGGGAGCTTGCAAATCGGGTGGTCTCAGGCCCCGGAGGAAGATCCGGAAGCGCAGTTCTTTGAGGCGGCGGTATTGCGGGATCTCTTCTCCAAGTATCACACTGGACTTCCGAAAACCATGCCTGGCGCAGAGGGATCGACTCCGCCGATGGTCGAGTTGGGACGCCGTTTGTTTCATGAGAAGCGATTGTCGGCGGATGGAACGGTTTCCTGCAATTCCTGCCACGCGCTCGACGAGGGCGGCGCGGGCGCCGATGGACGACCGGTGCCGGTGGGGGTTCATGGGCATCTGGGGCGGCGCAATGCCCCCACGGTGTTCAACGCCGGCTTCCAAATCGCCCAGTTTTGGGACGGCCGGGCGGCCACCCTCGAAGAACAGGCCCGGCATCCCTTGCTGAACGAAATCGAGATGGGAATGCCGGATGAAGCGTCCGTTGTGCAGGTGTTGCAAGAAGAGGCAGACTACAAAACGGCGTTTCGCGAGGCTTTCCCGGACCAGAGCGATCCCCTCGTCTTCGAGAACGTCTTGAAAGCGATCGCCGCCTTCGAGCGCACCTTGATCTCGCGATCGCGATTCGACGATTTTATCGAAGGCGACGACGAAGCGTTGACCCTGCCGGAGCGGCGCGGGGCGTATCGTTTCTGGTCGTTGGGATGCCGGGGTTGTCATACCGGGGTTTTCTTCGGAGGGCAGTCGTTTGCCAGAATCGGAAACGTGACCGCATACGGTAATCTGGAAGACCGGGGCCGTTTTGAAGTGACGGGCAATCCGGACGACGAGATGGTTTTTAAGGTTCCGAGTCTGAGCAACGTGGCGGCAACGGCGCCCTATTTTCACGACGGCCGCATCGAGGATCTGCCGGCTGCGGTGAGAGAGATGTTTCGTTTGCAGGTGGGAATCGACGCGCCGGATCAGATTCAGGCGGACTTGGTCGAGTTCTTGGGGGCATTGACGGATAAGCGTCTGGAGCTGGATGAAGGGAACACCGGCCGGCCGGGGGAGAGGGCTGGAGAGAGGCGTTGACACGGGGAATTGGAGGGAGGATGGGGACTGAGATTGAACGCGGGGCAGCGGCAGAGGTCTCTTTCTTCCTGACGCACTGGTTCTCGACGCTCATCGAGGAGGCCGGACCGAGACCGGGAACAGTCCGTCCGCTTGATTGAACCGAGTGCGAGTCGCATCTTCGCCCTGGTTGCATCCGGAAAAAACTCCTGCTCCGGCGACGGTTTCTATGCAGTGGTCAGGACTTCGCGCGCTTTCTGAAGAAGTCCGGGAATTCCCTCGGGCTGGTCCCCGGCCCCCCGGGCCATGCCGGGTTTGCCGCCGCCGCGTCCATTGACCAGGGGCGAGAGTTCCTGCATGAGGCGGCCCGCCGGCAGCCGCTCTTGATGGGGTTCGGAGACGAAGATCCCAAGATGCACGGAGCCGGCATCGCGGACAGCGAGAACGGCGACGCCCGGGAAATTCCGTTTCTTGAGGCTGTTGAGGAGTTCCTGGAGAAGGGCCGCGTCGCCGCTGAACTCCGCGGTGAGGACGGGGCGTTCTGGATTTTCTTGGACGGCGAATTCGAGGATCTCGAGAAGGATCGAATCGGCTTCGCGGGCGCGCGCGGCGGAGCGCTCTTTTTCGAGTTGCTTGGAAACGGCGAGGAGCTTCTCTTCGAGTTCCCGGCAGCGCAGATCTTTCTCCTCGAGAAGGGCGTCGACATAGCGCAGGGCGACTTGTCCGCAAAGGGCTTCGATGCGCCGGACGCCGGCGGAGATGGCTCCTTCAGAGCGAATCTTGAACAGGCCGATGCGGCCGGTGCGACGCACATGGGTCCCGCCGCACAATTCCATGGAATATCCGTCGAGACCGCCGGGATGACCGCCGATCTGAACGACGCGGACGCGGTCCCCGTACTTATCGCCGAAGAACTGCATGATCCCGGGCTTCGATTTGACATCTGCGTAGGGGACTTCGGACCAGGAAACCTCGGCGTCGTCTATGATTCGGGCGTTCACGGCTTCTTCGACGCGTGCGATTTGATCGGGGGTGAGGGCGGCGCTGTTGAAGTCGAAGCGGAGGCGGTCGGGGGCCACAAGAGAACCCTGTTGGGCGATGTCCGTGCCGGCCTGTTCATGCAGGGCCCAGTGCAGGAGGTGGGTGGCGGTGTGGTGGGCTTCGATGCCGCTGCGGCGATCGGCGTCAACCCTGAGAAGGACGGGCAGGGCGACGCCATCCTGGAATGTGGCGGGGCGTTCCGGGATCTGCAGCGCGATCGCGCGATCGATCTGATACGCGTCGAGGACGGGTATCTCGTCGGCGCCCGCGATGAGGGTTCCGGTGTCTCCCACCTGTCCGCCTTTTTCCACGTAGAACGGGGCGCGATCGACAACGGCGAGGAGGATGCCATCGACCTCATGGATCTCGAGGAGATGGGCTGGACTTTCGTATTCTTCGAATCCGGTGAACTCGGTGACGACGGGCGTGCTGAGGGATTGGGCAGAGAGGATGGTGACCTGGCGGGCCATTGCGCTGCGTTGCTGTTCGGCTTCCAGCAGGCGGCGGACTTCATCGTGATCGATCTCGAGCCCTTCCTCCCGGGCCATGAGGTTGGTTAGGTCGATGGGGAAACCGTAGGTATGGTAGAGATCGAAGGCGGCTGCGGCGGGAAAGCGGTTCTGGCCTTCGGGCACGCGGGCTCGAGCAGATTGGAAGAGTGCAAGACCGCGATCGAGGGTGCGATTGAAACTTCGTTCTTCCCGGTCGAGGGTATCGAGGATGCGGTCGCTGTGCTTTTCCAGCTCGGGAAATACCGGACTCATTTGAGCGACGAGAGTGGGCGCGAGGCGGCTGAGGAAGGGTTTTCCATCCGATCCCAGCCCAAGAGTGCGGCCGTAGCGGACGGCGCGGCGCAGGATACGGCGCAGGACGTAATTGCGGTTCTTGTTGCCGGGAGGGATGCCGTCGGCAATGGAAAAAGCGAGGGTGCGGAGATGGTCGGCGATGACGCGGAAAGCGATGCCGTTGCGTTCGGCGGCGTTAGGGTTGCGGCCGGGTTCGGGAAGCGCGGCGCAATAGGCGAGACCGCTGAGTCCGGTGAGGGCGGTGAAAATGGGATGGAAGACGTCGGTATCATAGTTGGAAACCTGCTCCTCAAAATGGGCGAGCCCTTGGGTTCCCTGGAGGATGCTGCAAATGCGTTCGAAGCCCATCCCGGTGTCGACGTGGCAAGCGGGCAGGGGGCGGAAGGATCCATCGGTTCCGGCGTTGTACTGGATGAAGACGAGGTTCCAGATCTCGATGCAGCGGGCGTCCCCGAGATTCACCAGACGTCCGTTGGAATCTCCCGCCGGGGTGAGGTCCATGTGAATCTCGGAGCAGGGACCGCAAGGGCCGGTCTCGCCCATCATCCAGAAATTGTCTTTGCGATTGCCGCCGACGACATGAATTCCGGGATCGAGCCCAGCGTTTCGGAAGAGGCGAGTCCAGTGGGCAGAGGCTTCCGTGTCGAATTCTCCGGGATCTCCGGGTCCGGGTTGGTAGACGGTGGCGTAGAGACGCGCCGGGGGCAGACCCCAACGTCCGACGAGCAGCTCCCAGGCCCATTCGATGGCTTCGTGTTTGAAGTAGTCTCCGAAACTCCAGTTTCCCAGCATTTCGAAGAAGGTGTGATGATAGGTATCGTAGCCGACGTCTTCGAGATCGTTGTGTTTCCCGCCGGCGCGGATGCATTTCTGGGTATTGGCCGCGCGCGGAGGATCGAAAGGGGGGCGTTGGGTTCCCAAGAAATAGGGAACGAACTGATTCATGCCCGCATTGGTGAAAAGGAGATCCGGCGATTCGGGAAGGAGCGAGGCGGAAGGCACAATCGTGTGGCCTTTTTCGCGGAAGAAATCGAGGAAGGACTGACGGATGACCCGGGACTGCATGGCTGCGGGAGGAGAAGGAGTGAGCCGGGGCGGCGGCGGGAGACA
>DATKCT010000071.1:0-8577 GCA_035513055.1 Verrucomicrobiales bacterium
CCGCCGAGGGCGAGCCCATTTGCTGGACCTTCTCGTAGGCCTCCCGGGCCTTCAATAACACCAGTTCCGATTCTTCAATCACCCCGCGCCGGAATAGATGCAACGCATAGTAGCCCCTGATATAGCGATGGTTGGGCGCCAGCGCCACCGCTTCCAGAAGGGCTTCCTCCGCGGCGTCCCATTCGCCCATTCCATCCAAGCATGCACCCACCTGGAGATACAGGGGAGCGTGGGCCGGATACAGCCGGAGTGCGTCCTTGGCATCCGTCAGCGCCCGTTCCAGAAAAGACCGCTGGACCGCTGGGACCGCAAATACGCGGGCCTGATTCATCCGCGCAGTGGCGCGCGCTTGGAGAGCCAGATAGTGCTCGGGGTCGATCTCGATCGTTTTCCCATAGCAACGCATCGCCTCCAACCATTCTTCCTCCGCCGCTGCCCGCTGACCGCGCTCGAAGGCGATCTCGCCCGGAAAAAGCCTTGCTCCTTGCCACAAGAGACCGCCCCCCGCCGCCAATGCCGCCGCGACGAAAATCAATCCCACTGCGCCTCGCCCGAATCCCGTCCTGCTCTTCGCAATGCCGGTCGAGGCCAAAAACCCAAAACTGAGGGCCACCACCACGGCATTGGCCAGGACATGCAGATTGAAGTCGAACACGGAATGCACCGCATACGCCGCAAGCACACTCAAGGTGCTCGCCGCCAGCGCTCGGCGAACGGTCAAATCGCGGTTCTCGTTTCTCGCTTTCCCGGCCGGATGCCTCCAGAGAAAGCGGATCCCTGCGCCGGCGTGCGCCACGACCAAGGCCACACCGAGGAGCATCCCCACTAACCCATAATCGCCCAAGAGCTGAATCCAATCGTTATGGGCAAACTCCGGGTCATTCCGGTCCTGCCAGCCGCCCCACTCGACAGGGCGGTAAAGCCGGGCATAATCATCGTAGGTTCGGCTTCCCGTTCCGGTCCAAGGCTGATCCTGCACTTGCATCAGCGCCGGTTTCCAGTAGGTGACGCGACCGGAATTCGCCATGGTCTCCGGCCCGATGCCGCGTCGCTGATCGAGTCCCCACTTCGCCATGGCGAAAAAGCCCGCGGCAAACATCAATGCCACAATTCCTACCGCCGCTAGAACTCCTATTCTCCCCACTGATCGCATCCGTCCCCGGTAGATCATGAGCGACAAGAATCCCAGGCACAGAATCGAAGCTCCAAAACCCGCCACTCCCCCCCGGCTTCCCGTGATGGCCAGCGTCGCGGCCAGAACCAGCCCCAGATAGAAGAGGACAATTCGCCATCCTCTCCCTACCTTCGTGAAAAAGGCTATCCCGAAGGCAAATGGGATAACCGCTTCCAAAAAACCGGCGAAATGATTGGGGTTGTTGTAAAATCCGCTGGCCCTCTTCTCGGCATAGGTGCGAATGAAACCCGGAAGAATATGGAAGCTGGGTTCGCGCAAGAATTGATAGAGTCCGATCACGCCTTGAATAACTCCCAATACGACCAAGAGCCCGATCCACAAGCGCCATCCGCCCTTTCCACCCGCAGCCACCGTCACCGCATAGGCGCACAAGGCTCCTAAGACAATCACGGCATCGAGCCGCGCCGGATACGCCGCCGGAGAAGTCGACGAACGCCACAGGACATAGGCTGCAAATGCAACGGCCAGCGAGACGCACACTGGTCCTAACCGGCGGACGCCAGTCGACATACCCGGCGCAGCCATAAGAGCGGCGGCGCCCATCAGCAGAAGGCCCGGCCACTGAAAGACCATTTGCGTTCCTGTGGCGAGCAAGCTCGAGACCGCCAGCGCCAGCGCCGCCAGAGTCACAGCCAGATACCGGCTCGCCTTCCCAAAAACTGTCTCGCCGGCCGTCACGCTGCTGCTCTTTCCCGTTTCGCCTCCAGCAAACTCAAGAGATCGCTCCACCTGGTCAAATAACGCTCCACCGTGAACAACTCCTCGTACCGCTTCCGGTTGAATGCTCCCATTCGTTCACGCGCCGCCGGGTCGCCGATGAGCTGAGCCAGCGCGTCGTGCAGCCGCTCTCCGTTCCGCGGCGGCACAAGATAAGCCCCTTCTCCTTCGACGAGAGCATCGCGGACCGCCCCGGCATCCGACGCCACGATCGGAAGCCCGGCCGACATAGCTTCCAACACCGTCAAGGGAAAGGCCTCGTTGAACGATGGAAAACAAAACAGGCTCGCGTCCCGCAGCGCCGCCGTCTTGGCCTCGCCTTGCACAAAACCATGCCAAACGACCCGCTCCGGCCAGCGTCCCCCGAGAAAGCGCGCCCGGATTCGCTCCTCGGAAGAATCCGCAGCCGGTCCTCCGTAGAAGTGGAACTTCACTTGAGTGAACTGCGCGCAGAGCCGCTCCGCTTGCTCGAAAAGCAATTCCCAGCCCTTGGCGATTCCCATATGGGATAAGAACACGACCCGGACCCCTTGACCCGGCCTGCGCGCCAGGGCATCTCCGGCAAAACAATCCGCCACTCCATTCATGACGCTGTGCACGGGCCGCTCGCATAGGAACTCCGGAAGCCGCTCCTGAAGCCGCGGGGCCACACACACCATCCGCGTGCAACGCCGCAGCGTGGCGCGTGCAAACCACCGGAACGCAGCGTTGCGCCGCGCGTAATTCATGGTCTCAAAATCCATGTGAAGCCACGCCAATATCTCGCGGGGCCGGTGAAACCAGGTCCACCAAATCAACACGGCATCTTTGAGGAACGGCTTGGGAAGAAAGGTTGGCGTCAGGACGACGACATCCGCTCCTTCGCCGCGCAGCGTCCGGCGGATCGCTCTGAGAACGCCGAAGAGCCGGCGGACTTTATCCAGCCGGAATCGCTGGAGATCCGCAACCTCGCCAGTGAAGCGGGCGTCTACATGGCGGATCCCAAAGCGTTCGACGAGGGACGACTCGATCAGTTCCCCGACGGCAATCGCCGCTCCATGCACCGGCGGCGGCTTCGGCGACACCACGGCGACTCGCGCATCGCAAGCCTCGCCTGACGAGTCGGATGTGTTGAGAGATCCATTCACCACCACGGATAGGAAGATCGCAATCAGAGGTCAGCTATTGTGTTGAACAGGGCCCTCGGAAGAATCGGTGCGCAAGGGGTGAGAGCGAATCGGGCTGCTTTGGACGTTTGATGTGCTCGCGCCTCGGGGCAACCACAAGGCCGGGCGTCCACCCACTCATCTACTTTATCGCCTGCCGATAAACTTCAGACAACTGATCGGCGTACCCCTCCCAATTCCACTTCCGCATAGTCTCTTGACGCCCATGCCTACCCATTTCCACAGTTGAGATGGGATCGCGCAACAACCCCCGGACTGCTTGTGTCAATTTCCCGAGGTCCTCGCTTGGAATAAGCCGGCCTGAAATACCATCCAGGATCAGTTCTCCGTTTGACTCAATATCAGTCGTCACCGTCGCAACCCCGCTTAAGAGACTTTCCATGACTGCCCATTGCGGATTGGTGCTCAACTCCCTGAAAGGCAACACAATACAGATCGATTCGGAAATAAGGTTCTCGATCGAAATTCCAGCCGGATAGGGAAACTCCCAAAAATTCACATTCTGATGCCCCTCCGCCAGTTCCCTTAATCCCGCCGTTGGGTTCCAATGTGCCCTGACAGCAAAGTCAAAACTAACCTCCGGGAATTCCGGGGCCAGAATCGCAAACGCGTCCCGGCAAAGATCTGCTCCGTTCTCCCATGAGGGATCTCGCCAAAATAATACGCGCCGCCGATCCGCCGGTTTCAAGCTAGTCTCCTCGACTTCTTTAGCGACGCCGTGCCGAATGAGCGTTACTGGAAGTCCGGCATCCTTGCACACTTTGCCAAAATGCTCGGTAGCGGTAATCACGCTGGATAGCCGGGTCCACAGCGCCCTTTTCCATCTGGGCGACCGCCTGCTGAACCTGCCGCAGTCGAGACTGGCCACCACAGGGATCTTCAGCCCCAACATCTTGAGCATCCCTCCGAGAAGGGCCACGCCATCTCCTCCCGAGAAGTGGTAAACGTCGATTTCCCTCTCTCTCGCCAATCGTTTTAGACGACGAAGTTGCTTGATAAGACGAAATGCTCGAATCCTCCTGAAAGGACCTTCAAACATGATCAGCTCATCCCGCTTTCCAAGACCGTAGGGAACCGTGTGTAATGGAATATCCTTCGGCAGACAACTGGGAAGAGTCAGGCTCTCACCGAACTCTGTGGTAATCAGCTCCACATCATGTCCTGCGTCAGAAAGCAACCGCATGCTCTTCAGAGGAAGCTGCACATGTGCGGACACGTTGTTCTCGTAACCCGGCGCACTCGCCACCCGCTGCACGAAGAAGCCGATTCTCAGCCCTGCTTTCGCCATATTCAGGTAGAGATGCCGGTCGCCCTTCGTGCGGAACCCCCGCACCAGGCCACCCGGAGGACGCGCAACCAGGGCGGCGTAGATCCTGTGGGTAGCTCAGTTTCTATCATGCGGGTTCTCCTGAGCCTTGCAACTCTCCGCCGGAAGCCCTGCTACGACCCGTCGACTACAACTTTTCTATCACGGCGTAACAACGGCTACACCAGCCCGGGAGCATCCTACTCAGCATCCGGTCGACCACATCAATCAGAGACAATGCCCATGGTGGCGCCCGATAATACCCGGTCATTCCAACTAGAAATGCTCCTTGATACCCAACAACCCTCCCACCGGCTGCCGCGGCAGCGCCGGCGACATCTCTTCGACGAAGGCGGACATCACCGCCCCCCTTCCGTTCGCAGACTTCATTTCCCAGCCGCACTGAAGCTGCCTCCAGACGCGCTCTGCGTTCATTCATGAACTCTATCAGCACCCTGCCCCCCTTCTTTGCAGCCCGCATCATCTCGCCTATCGCAGCCAAGGCGTATTCGCGCGACTCAGTCTGATTAAGGACGCGGAGCGAATAGACAAAATCGAATGAGCCGGAGTCTACAGGGAGTCCGGCAGCTTCGCCCTTGATTAGGCGTAGTCTCTCGTGATGAGACAGTCTGCGCCGCGCTTCTTCCAGCATGTAGGGTGACGGATCGATTCCGGTCGCCCGAAACCCCAAGGCATCTACTTCAGCCAATAGCCGTCCAGTCCCACAACCAACCTCCAAGACTTGAGTTGAATCCGGGTCGAGCGGACGCAATGCGTCGCTAAGTATCTCAACCTCCCGGCGATGAATGAGCTTGCCTCCGGGGCTTGAGAACCGCTTCTGATCATAAGCCCGAGCGCTCTCTCCGTCATAAGCAGTATCAACCGTCATGCCATTCTGTTCTCTCATTTGCGCTTGTTTAGAGATCTCCGCCCGGCCCTCCTTCGAACTGTGGTCGACGCACCAGGGTTAATTAAAGACCTCCGGAAAGGGCCGCAGAGCCTTCTCCTCCTCGCGTTATGTCGTTTACGGGCTTTAGGGCGAAAGAACATACTTTTCTTCCCCAACACCACAGCGGATTTCGGATTACTGAGCGCCGTCCGCAGACACAGAACCACCGACAGGGGTTTCGGATGACTGCCGCTCACCGCGGCTCTTGCCCCCGTAGGCGCAACCGGCCCAAGCGTATCGAATCCCTATCGAGCCCGCGCCATTCCAATCGCACTCGCTCCCAATGCGCGTCAACGGCCTCGACGGTCTCCACCACCGGATCGGCTTCTTTCCAGTTAGCGAGCTGGGCAGCGGTTTCCAGTGTGTAGCTCAGCCCTCGAGGCGCGGCATCCCGGCGCCGGGGAAAAACCACCCAGAGCCGCTTTCCAGCCGCCTCCAATTCAGGACTGCCCTCGCCAAAAGCGTAGTCCCAGAGATTCCCGCCGGGGCTCGGATCCGTTTCGTCGCGCGCGTCGTATCCTTTGTCCAACTCCCAGGCGTCGCCATATCCGTCCCCGTCGCTGTCCGCCGAGTGAGGATCGGTCCCGGCCACGAACTCCTGCTGGTCCGTCAGCGAATCGCCATCGGCATCCCCGGTTCCATCCAAGGCGGTTCCCCCGAAGTGGAGAAACTCCCAGTCATCGTCCATCCCATCCTCATCGGCGTCCGATCCGATGGGGATGAACACGGCCGCCACGGTCTTGGGACCATCCACCACCAGGCTTGTTTCCGTCGCCATTCCCACGTCCGAGGCATCGCCTCGCCAGCCCACCAGAAGGTAGCCCTCCGCCGCAACAGCGCGCAGCCGGGCTTCCTCCCCGTCACCATAAAGTCCGGAACCGAGAACCTCGCCCGCCAGCGGCGGCTCCGGTTCTGCCTCGACGCGCCACACGCGCTCGAAGTGAGCCGTGAGAATCCGCTCACCGTGATGGACGTCGATCCACCCCTCCGCACCTTCTGGCAAATCCCCTTCACCGCTCCAATGGGAAAAGCGATAACCCATTGCGGCCTCGGCGGCGAGCGGGATGGCGGACCCCGCCGCATGGACTCCGCTTTCATAAGACGCCGCGCCGCCTTCCTCCGGATCTGACTCCACTCTCACCAACCCACCAGGTGCCCAGCGGGCCTCGCCCGCGGCGCCCCGGTTCCATTGCAGCCGCAAGGTCTGCCCCTCCCGCCACCAGAGATCGTCGAACCCATCCCCGTCAACGTCCACCACCCGGACGAAAGCAAGAGGTTCTTCGGCGGATTCTGCTTCAAGCCGCCAACTCTCTCCGCTCTCCTCATCCCAAATCGTCAAACTCCCGGCGCTGACCACAAGGAGGTCGGGATCGCCGTCGCCATCCCAATCTCCATACTCTACGAACGGATCCACCCCCTCGCCGATGGTCAGGCGTCCTCCCGGCGCCGCCTCCAATCCGCCGGTCTCGCTCTGCAAGTAACACCGGGCCCAGCCTTGTCTTGCCGTTTCGGCTCCAGCGCGGCCAGGAACCAAAACGACGGCGTCCATCCACCCGTCGCTATTCAGATCCACGTTCACGATGCGAAATTCAGGGTCGCCATCCAGGGTCTCGATCGCCGCATCCGCGTACTCCAGATGAAACCGCGGCGCCGACATACCGTCCCACTCTGGACGCAGGCTAAAGCTATGCAGAAGCGGCAAGGGATCGCGATGGATCCTCCGGTTGATGAAATCCAACGCGCGATCCTTGCCAATGCGAATGCGAAGATCCAGGTCCCCGTCTCCATCGAGATCACTCACCAGGGGATATCCAGCTTCGTTCAATCCCTCACCGAGAATCAATCCCTCCGAGAACTGTCTCTTCCCATCGCCGTTCGCGAACCACAACACCAACCCCAATTCACCCGCAACAACAACCAAATCCTCGTCTCCATCTTCATCGAAATCGCCCGCGGCCAAGCTGACGGCGCCGCCCAATTCGCCGCAGAGCGCTCGAGGTCCGGCGAAAGTCCCGCCGCCGGTCCCTTTCTCCCAATTCTCCCAAATCACGACGCCGCGGCGACCGGCGACCGAAACGCGATCCGTAACGCCATCGCCATCCACATCGATCCCGAGTTCGGAGACATTCGGCGGCAGATCCTCCGGCGCCCGGCTCTCGACGCGGAGAGGACCCCAGAATCGGACCGGCCAGTCTCCAGGCTCGAACTGCGCCGCCGTTGCGCCGGGCAGCAGGACCGGGAACTCGAGTACAGCCGGATGACCGGTTAGACCGGCTTCATTCCAGCCTGTAAACCTATAGCCGGGCGCACTGATCGCCCCGATGACCGCCGTTCGCCCTTCGATATAACTTCCCCCACCCAATACCTGACCGGCGCCTGATCCAACCGACGCATCCCAGCGCCGCTCCACCATCTCCCTCCAAGCCGCGATCATGCGCTCAGCGAGAATGGCGCGGCTCTCATTGGTTAAATGCACAGTATCCGCTTTACGTTCCAAATCGATGCTCTCAACAATCCTCGCATTCGGTGTACCGGCAGCCACCGCTTCCAAGGCTGCCCGCACCCGGAAGATCCGTTCCACCCGCTCGGGGGGACGGGAATCGAGATTGGCATACCCGACATTGCCTAAGACAATACGAAGTCTCGCGTCCGGAAAGTCCTCCTGAAGCGCGTCGATCATAAAAGTGAGCCGCGCCTCGTAGGAGTTCGCACGTACGTCGTTTGAAGTGTCACTCTCTCCCTGCATCCAGAAAAGAACGAGATCCAGCTCATACCCCTCGTCCCGGAGCCGTGTCGCCTCCTTTTGGAACAACCCGTCGCCGGTGGGACCCGCGAAGTCCTGCCAGTAAAAATCCGTTCGTGCGAAGTTTCCCGGCTCCCCTGCGATCCACCTCTCCAGGGGATGCCCCAAATGTGCGGTAGTCACGACCGTCGCAGGCTGCACCCATCCGGTTCTATCAAACCATTCCCTAATGAACCTAGATGTCCCCGGCATGTTCGACTGACCATCCGCCATAACCAATGTGTGCCGGTCGGCCCGCATCGTCCCTAAGAGAACTACGGTCATAAGACCAATGCCCGCACTCACTCTTCGCATTTCTTTTACCTACTTAGCCTCGCCGCCACAGATCGATCTTCCGGCCCAGCCACAGCTCCAAACGCTCCACATCGGAAGAATAGAGACCTTCCAATTCCCGCCGTTCCTCCTCACTGAGGTTCAGCTTGGCTGATCCCCGTCTCGAAA
>DATKCT010000072.1:0-4729 GCA_035513055.1 Verrucomicrobiales bacterium
CGCCTCGACGATCTTCCGGAAAGAAACCGTCCCACAGCCGTCCCCGTCCAAGTCTTCTCCAACGGCTTCGCAGTATTCGAGCGCGCCGTGATCGATCCAGACCTTGGAAGCTTTTCTGGCTATCCGGCGGTAGGCCTCCACGCTCGCCTTGGGCACCGGCAGAACAAATCCATCGACGTATCGCATAAGGGCCGTTTATCGCTGAAGAAACCCGGGGAAAGCAAGCCCCAGATCGATCCGGCGGCGCGGCAGCGCCGGGCGGGGAGTGGGGGCAAAGGGAGGCGCTGGGCGAGTGGTTCGTAGTCGAGCGTTACACGGCGGTTTCGTTGCATACCCGGACCCCCTTGGCGCTCTTCCTGCGCTGACGCCGGAGGCGTCGCATCCGGTAGCCGGTGGTGAGCGCAGCGATACCACCGGATCACCGGTTCACCGCGAACCCGGACCCCCTTGGCGCCCTCCCTGCGCCGACGCCGGAGGCGTCGCAGCCGGTAGCCGGTGGTGACCACAGCGACACCACCGGTTCACCGCGTACCCGGACCCCCATGGCGCCCTTCCTCCGCTGACGCCGGAGGCGTCGCAGCCGGTAGCCGGTGGTGAGCGCAGCGACACCACTGGATCACCGGTCACCCTTCGCGACAGGACCCCGGCAGGGGTCCCAGCGCAGCCGCATCGCCTCGCGTTTGGTGTCCGCTCCCACTGTTTTTTTGCGACAGGCCGCGCGAAAGCGGGAAAGTGCGGCGGCGCCGGGCGGGAAGTGGGGGCAGAGGGAGGCGCAGGAGATGGCGGTAGGGCGCGGTTTCGTGTTTACGCGGTGCGTTTCTTGCCCCGGGGGACCATTACTTTTGAGCCTTTGGCGGGGACTCTTCGAGCCATTGCGCAGGAAAGGACGCAGGACCGCTGCCGTCCGCCTTACGCTCTACCCGAGGTTGGGCTGCGGGGACGGGGATTTGCAGGGTCAACCCTTCGGTTTCTTCCAGGGCGGCGCGCAGATTCTCTCGCAGAGAGACTAGCAGAGACGCGTGAGCCGGATTCAGAGCAAGGTTCCGCGTTTCACTGGGATCGGACTCAAGGTCGTAGAGTTCTTCGAGGTCCCACACGCCGTAGGGTCTGGCATAGCGATAACGTTGCGTCCGCAGGCCGTGCAAGGTCGGGGTCTGGGGGAACTCCGGATCCCAGAAGTAGGCGAGGAGCACGCCATCCCTCCATTCCACCTCTTTGCCCTCGGCCAAGGGGAGAAGGCTTTTCCCATCAAGCCCATCGGGCGGCCGGCGTCCCGCCGCCTCGAGCAGGGTTGGCAGCAGGTCGACGTCCGCGGCCAGGGCCTGAACCATCCTGCCTTCCGGAATGAAGCCGGGACATTGCAGGAGCAAAGGAACCCGGCAGGCGCCGTCGCAAAGGGCCCGGCTCCCGGCGAGACCGTGCTCCCCAAAGAGGTAGCCGCCGTCGCTCGTGTAAAGCACCAGCGTCGAGGCCTCCCATTCCTTCTCTCGCAAGAACTGCATGAGACGCCCTACGCTATCGTCCACCGCCAGCAAGGTTTCGGCGTAGGCGCGGTAGGTTTCCGCCGCATCGGCCGGCCCGGGGAAAGGAAACTCGATGCCGCCGGCGCTGTTGCGACGGTTCCGCATCCAGAGAGGCGCTTCCAAGTCCTCTTGGGGAGAGGGGATCGTCAGCGGCGGGGCCCGGCCGGTGTATTGCTCGATATGCCTGCCTGCGGGGCGCCAAGGCGGACCCTCTCCCCCATGAGCCACCATGAGAAAGAAAGGGCGCGCGCCTTTTCGGTTGGTCAACCAACGAACGGCGTAGTCGGCGATCTCGTCGGCGAGGTAGGACCGGCGGCGGGTTTCTTTGCCGTCGACGCGGAACCGCCCTTTGCCCGGAGCGTAAGTCGCGGCATCGTCCCGAAAGACGACACGATGATCGAAGGCGTCCGCAGGAGGGTCTGCGGGATCCGCAACTTTCCAGCAACCGACGAAGGCGGTCTCATAGCCGAGATGGCGGAGGAAGCGTGGAAAGAGCACAGGCGTTGGACCGTCCCGCTCACCCGCTTTGTGGCGGTGCAGGTAGAGACCCGTTAGGAGAGTCCGGTTGGTCGCGGCAGGATCCGGGGCCGTGCTGAAGGCGTGTGTGAACCGGGCCCCGCGCTGGGCCAAACGATCGAGGTGCGGCGTCTCGAGCCAAGGATGTCCGCTGCCGCTCAGAGCGTCCTGGCGATGCCGGTCACCGATGATGAGGATGATATTGCGTTGAGGAAGCCCTTCGATGGGGACCAGATCGAGCGGGTGCGGCGGGCCGACGTCCGGCGATGGGCTGGCGCCGGGCGCAGGCTCGGTCTGTCCGGCCGCTCCCGCTGGTCCAGGGCCCCACGGCAGAAGCGCGGCCAATCCGAGAATCAGCCAGATCCGCCGGCACGCTCCCTCGCCATTCATTTCGGAGCGCATTCTGGAAAGGCATTCTCTGCCTGTAAAACGGAATTGAGAAAGATTCCGCGAAGGGCGGCGAGTGGGGAGGCGCAGGGGACGTGTGCGTCAGGCGCCTCGCCTTCCGCTGATCGTTGACGCGCGGCCTGCTCGCCGGTGGGTCCGGGCCAGTCGCGGGCGTCTGCGGGCTGAAAGCAACTTGGAGGTGAGAAAAAACAGGGCCGGGCGCGGCATTCTCGCGATTTGCCTCCACTGCATCGCCGGTTACTGTGGACTCAGTCCTTCTCTCCCGAACCATGCTCACGATCTACAGCGATCAACCCGGATCGGCGTTCTGCGACGGCTTTTCCCGGCGCAATTTTCTTCGCATCGGCGCCCTCGGCTTGGGGGGCATGACCTTGCCGAATCTCCTCCGTGCCGAAGCTGCCTCCGGCCGCGGAATCGGGCACAAGGCGGTCATCATGATTTTCCTGCCCGGGGGCCCTCCGCATCAGGACATGTTCGATTTGAAGACCGATGCGCCGTCCGAAATCCGGGGAGAGTTTCGGCCGATCTCGACCAACGTGCCCGGAATCCAAGTTTGCGAGTTGTTTCCGCGGCTGGCGGGGATGATGGACAAACTCGCCATAATCCGCTCGGTGGTCGGGGCCATCGACGACCACAACGCCTATCAGTGTATGACCGGGCGAATTGCCCGCAATGTTCCGCCGGGCGGTTGGCCGTCTATCGGGTCGGTCCTGTCCTATGTTCAAGGCGCCACGGGAGAGTCGCTGCCGCCCTTTGTCGGATTGGCGCCGAAGATGGGAGAAATGCGCTGGGCCGATCCCGGCCGGCCGGGGTTCCTCGGCCCGTCCCATGCACCCTTCCAACCGAATGGCCGCGGCGCCGAGGACATGGTCCTCCAGGGAGTTTCGCTGGAACGGCTTGCGGACCGCCGGAACCTCCTCGCCAGTTTCGACCGATTCCGCCGGGAGACGGACGCTTCGGGGGCCATGGAAGGGATCGACATCTTCACCGAGCAAGCCTTCGGCGTTCTCACTTCGAGCCGGCTCGCGGAAGCACTGGACATCGAGAAGGAAGATCCGGGCATCCGGGAGCGCTACGGGAAAGGCAAGCCCGAGAACGTCGCCGACGGCGGTCCTCGCCTGGTGGAGCAATTCCTGATGGCCCGGCGGCTCGTGGAAGCGGGAGTGCGTTGCGTCACTCTCGCGTTCAGCCGTTGGGATTGGCACGGCGGAAACTTCCGGCGCGGCCGCGAAGATATGCCCATGCTCGACCAAGGCGTCTCCGCTCTGGTGCAGGACTTGCACGAACGCGGTCTCGACCGGGATGTTTCGCTGATCGTTTGGGGCGAGTTCGGACGCACTCCCACAATCAACAAGGACGCCGGACGCGACCATTGGCCCCGGGTTTCCTGCGCGTTGTTAGCCGGCGGCGGCATGCGCACCGGGCAAGTCATCGGCTCCACCGATCGTTTGGGAGGCGAGGCGTCGGATCGCCCTGTCCATTTCCAGGAAATCCACGCCACCCTCTATCACAACGCTGGAATCGACATCAAGTCCGCCACCGTGCCGGATCTTACCGGGCGGCCGCGTTTCTTAGTCGATCAGGAATACGAGGCGATTCGGGAATTGACCGGCTAGTTAACCCGCATTTCTCATACCCTTTCTGCTGTGGAGCGCTGGGCTCCATCCCGCCTTCGTTCCGCTTGCCTCGTGCTTGAACAGGGTGAACTCACCCAGCTCTGCGCCCTCGGCTGCGCGCGGCGTTGCCGTCGCTGCGCTCCGCCCTTCGGGCAGCCGAGAGGGGCTGGCTGTCGCTTCGCCAGAACGCAGGTTAAAGCTAAAGCTCCGCAGCTTTGAGGTTGCGGAACTTCACCACGGCTCTCGCGTCGTGGTTCTGCAAACCCAGGTAGCCCTTCCGGCGACGGTCCGATTCGTAGTCCACGATCTTCTCGCCATTGAGCCAGATCTGAATGCGGGCCCCGCGCGCCTCGATCTTGACGATGTTCCATTCCCCGGCGGGTTTCGACATGTTCTTCGAGGCCGCCGTCACGTCGTAGAGCGCGCCTGTGCTCCAGACTTTCGGTTCGCCTCCGTGATCATCGACGATCTGCATCTCGTGACCGGTGAACGCGGGATTCTTCTCCAGCGCGGACCGGAGAAACACGCCCGCGTTTCCTTTTTCGTTGATGGCGTACTCGAACTCGAAGACGAAATCCCCATATTCCTTTTCCGTGCGCAGCCAGGACCCGCTCTTTTCCGGGTCGGTGCTCCAGCCGGCGCCGTTTCGTCCGACGATGACTCCGT
>DATKCT010000073.1:0-10577 GCA_035513055.1 Verrucomicrobiales bacterium
GGCGCTGCGCTGCCGGGTGCGGTATTTCACCGAGGGGGTGGCGCTGGGAACAGCAGCGTATTTGGAGGAGTTTTTCCAGGCGCGGAGGGAATTGTTCAGCGCCGGGCGAAAATCGGCGGCGCGAAAGATGAGGGGAGCGGATTGGGGCGAGTTGCGGTCCGTACGGGATCTGCGCGCCGGCGGGATTGAGCCGCGCTAGCCTGGGCTAGGCCAGAATTCCCTGGATGACTTTTCCGTGATCGATCTCGAGCCGGCGGCGGCCGGGGACTTCGAGCCGCATCGAATCGAGGCCCAACAAATGGAGCGTGGTGGCGTGAATGTCCGTCACATAGTGGCGATCGCGCGCGGCATGAAAGCCGATCTCGTCGGTTTCCCCATGGGCGACGCCAGGCCGGATGCCGGCGCCGGCCAGCCATGCGCAAAAGCCTTGGGGATGGTGATCGCGGCCGTTGTTCTCCGCGCCGGGGGTCCGGCCGAACTCGGTGCCGCAAACCACGGCCGTTCCCGAGAACAGACCACGCTGTTTGAGATCCTTGAGCAACCCGGCGATCGGCTGATCGACTTCCGCGGCGAGTTTGAAATGATTTTCCTTGATGCCGGCATGGGCATCCCATGCGCCGCCGCCTCCGCCGCCGCCGTGAAAAATCTGCACAAAACGCACGCCCCGTTCGACGAGCCGGCGCGCGGTTAGGCAGAGCCTGGCAAAACTCCCACAATGAGCCAGGTCCATCCCGTAGAGCTTCTTCGTGGCTTCGCTTTCTTGCTCCAACTCGAGGGTTTCCGGAATGGTCAACTGCATCTGAAAGGCAAGTTCGTAGCTCTGAATGCGGGCCCGAAGAGCGGCGTCATCCGGATAATCAATTCCGGACAGCGTATTGAGCTTCCCCAAAAGACTGAGTCCCGCAGCTTGCTCCTCCCGCGTCGGACCACCGGGGGTCGGCGCCAACCACGCCAAAGGTCGCTCCGGATCGGCGCTCAGCCGGACGCCCGAGTGCTCCGGCCCGAGGTAACCGGCGCCGTGCGTCCAGGCGCCGCCGCAGCAGTCTCCGGTCGGAGTCCCCAACACCACGTATTCCGGCAGGTTGGCGTTCATGGTTCCCAGACCATAGCATGCCCACGATCCGATGGTCGGCAGACCGCCTTCGCGGACATGGCGGCCGGTGTGCCAGGTCAGTTGGGCGCCGTGGTCGTTGTCCATCGTCCAGAGCGAGCGCACCACGGCGAGATCGTCAGCGCAGCCTCCGATGTGAGGAAACCAATCGCTTACCACCCGTCCGCTCTGGCCATAGGTTTTGTAGCCCGTCTGCAGCGGCAGAATCACCTTGCGATTGCCGTGGGAGGGATTGCCGCCGACGATGTTTTTCTCGGAAGTCTTGAGCGCCCCGGCGAAGGGAGTCTCTTCGATGGACTTTCCGGCATAGGTATTGAGCGCCGGCTTCACGTCGAAGCTCTCGACATGGCTGAGGCCGCCACACAAGAAAATCCAGATCACCGACTTGGCGCGGGGTGTGAAATGCGGCTCTCCCGTGGGCGGCATCCACGCCCCCTGGCCGTTCGGCGCTTCGCCTCGCCCCAGCATGGCTGATAGGGCGAGACCCGTGAATCCCATGCCGGTGTCGGCAAGAAACGACCGGCGGGTGACGCCCGGACAGCGCCGTTCAGCGTAGGGTAACGAACTCATGGTGATTAAGCATGGTCAGGAAAAACAGTTCCCGCTGCCTCGGGCCGGCGGAACCCAAGAACTCGAGGCAAACCCGCAATTCCTCCGCAGCCGGTTCACGCGTCAGGAACCGGATGAAGGCCCCACGGACTACGGAAGCCGCGTCCGTTTCCCCTTCGTAGAGCGCCGCCGCCGCGCGGGCTCGCGCATGAGCGAATTCGCTGTTCCACAGAGCCAGGGCTTGTTGCGGCACAACGCTCGATTTTCGCTCATAACACTCGACGACGCTCGGCCCGTCGAACACTTGCAAAAACTCTGGCTGCTTCTCCGCCGCGCAGCGGAAATAGAGACTGCGCCGGGGCGATGCGAAGATCAGCGACTGGTCCAACTCGGGACCACCCCGCGTCAGCGCCAGTCCTCCGGTCACATACAACGCATTGTCGCGCACCGCTTCCGCTTCAAGCCGGCGGCTGGGAAAACGCCACAACGTCAGGTTGTCCGGATCCGCCCGCTGCATCGCCTCCGCAGCTTCGCCAACCGCGCTCGACTGCCGATAGGCCGCGCTGAGACACAGAAGCCGGTGCAATCTGCGAAAGCTCCAGCCATGCGCCATGAAATCGGCGGCCAACCAGTCGAGCAACGCCGGGTGCTCCGGCGGACGTGCTCCATTTCCCAGATCGGACAACATGGGCGCCAAGCCCGTTCCAAAATGCCGCGCCCAAAGGTGGTTGACCGCAACCCGCGCGGTGAGCGGATTCTCCGGACGGGTCAACCAACGGGCCAACGCCAGCCTTCGCCCTGTGCTGCGCGCCGGATAGGAAGGAATGTCGCGCGGTTTGAAGGCCGTGACCGGCGGCTGAGCACAGACGGCTTCGGCAGCCGCAAGCGCCTTGCGCGCTTCCTCGATCTTCGAATCGAACTCGGCTGCGGAAGCGGCGTCCTTTTGGACGGCCTCGCCGTGGGCCACAATGGCCATCTGCAGCTCGCGGGCCGCCCCGGCCCGGTCCTCTTCGCGCTGCGCCGCCGCCGCAGTCCGCGCGGCTTCCTCCCACTCGGGCGAATCCTTCTTCCCGGCCTCCTCGAGACGCTCGACTGCAAACACCGCCCGCAGGGCCTGATACTTCGCGTCCGCATAGGGTTTCTCCTCATGAGGCGCAGTCTCGACCGCCGCTTTGGCGGCCGCCTCCAAGTCGATCCTCACCGATTCCCGCCGGTGTGGAGAAACAGCCAACGGAGGCAAATCGACGGGCTCAACCATGAACTCCCCGCCCAAAAACTCCGGCGGTCCCGGCGCGACGATCCGATCCCGGTCCGGCGCGCGTTCATCCCCCCGGTGAAAGACGTGCGTCGGCGCTTCCAAATCGGCATCGAAGACGCGCGCCAGCCCATCTTTCGCGGTGTCCGCCTGACCGGGCACGGGATCAATCCTGACCTGGTGCGGCTCGAATACGGCCCGTAGCGCGAAGTAATCCGTTTGTTTCAAGGGATCGGTGAGGTGATCGTGACACTTCGCACAACCCACTGTCAGGCCCATAAGCGCCATTCCAGTGTGTTTGACAGTGTCCTCCATCCATTGCTCCCGCGAAAGCATCTTGTAGTTCCTCACCAGAAACCCCGTGGCCCGCAACGCCGAGGGATCCTCCGGGGCACGCTCGTCGGCGGCCAGCATGTCGATGATCATGCGGTCATAGCCCACATCGGCATGGAGCGATTCGACGATCCAATCGCGCCAGCGCCAGATATGCGGTTGGCTGTCGCGGATTTGGTTGCCGTCGCTCCACCCGGCCCAGTCGCTGTAGCGCCAGACGTCCATCCAGTGCCGGGCCCAGCGCTCGGCGTGCCGGGGATCCGCCAACAACCGGTCGACCACTTTCTCGTAAGCGTCCGGCGCCGTGTCGGCCAGGAACGCGGCGCGTTCTTCCGGGGCCGGCGCCAGACCGATGAGATCCAAATACACTCTCCGGAGCAGGGCGTCAGGCGAAGCCGACGGACTGAAGCGCGTCCCTTTTCGCCGCTGGGCCTCGATCAGAAATGCGTCGATCTCCGATATGCCCGGCGCGGCGCCAGCCGGAACAGGCGGTTGTTGGACCGGCGCAAACGGCCGCCATGGCCAAGCCGGTTCCTCCGCTCCCGATCGAATCGAGAAACTCAAAATCGAAATGAGCAGGAGAACGCGAATCATGGGCGTCGGCGGCAAAAGCGGGGCTGATCCAGGATGGACGCCTGCATCTGCGAAACAGAACCGGCCATCCTGCGTAAGCGAAATCCCTTTCCCGTTCCAGCAGCGCTGATCCGGAGGTGAAAACTGGATCGGTCCATTCTCATGCGGCAAAGGCAAGCCTCGCAGATCGCTCCCTGGGACGTCAAGCAGGGGCTGCAGGCGCCCCTCGACGGAATACTGTTGTCAGCTCCCCCGCCCCGTTCGACAGATTCCCATCCTGCGACCCCCTCGCTTTCGCCGATATGAATAGCGTCCTCTCTTCCCTCCAATACTGCTCTCGAGCGGTTCGTGGCTCTGCGGCCCCGGCTCTGATCGCCTTCATCTTCGGATCCTTCCGGGCCCTTGCCCCTGCGCTCGCTCAAGAAGCCGCCGCGGCGCCCGCAGCCTCCCCGGAAACCCGCTCGCCATCGCCGGCCCTGACAATCGGAGCCTACTATTACCCCTGGTATGAAGCTCCAGAATCGCGGCGCGGACGGAACGAGGACTGGATGTCCAAGGCCTTGCGAGGGAGGCTGGAGCCCCGCCAACTCCCGAAACTGGGGGTCTACGACAGCCGCGATCCCGCCGTCATCGCCGAACACATCGCCCAGAGCAAACGGGGAGGCATCGACTTCTGGGCCGTGAGTTGGTGGGGCCCTGGCGGCCGGGAAGACCGGGTATTTCGCGAGCGCATTCTCGAGCATCCCGGCGCCGCCCAACTCCAATACGCCGTTCTCTACGAATCCACCGGGCGCCTCGGCCGGCTCAACGCGCCAAATCATGAAAACCTCCTGGGCGATTTCGCCTACCTGAAAGAGCGCTTCTTCGATCACCCGCACTATTTGAAGATCGAGGGCAAGCCCGTGGTTTTCCTCTACCTCACGCGCGTCTATTTCCGCGATCGCGGCCAAGAGGCGTTGGCGGAATTGAGACGGCAGCACCCGGAAGTTTATCTCATCGGAGACGACGTCTTCGGACCCCGGTATTCCTCGGACTACGCCCGGCAGTGGGATGCGGTGACCGCCTACGATGTCTACGGGCAGTCCCTCCAGTCCGATGGCGCCACACGAACCGCCCTCAAGACCCTGACATCTCACTACACCAACGCCCGGGATCGCGCTCACGCTGTGGGAACCGCCTTCGTTCCGGCCATTGCTCCCGGTTACAACGACCGGGCCGTGCGCGAAGGACACGTGGGACGAGCGCGTTATTTCTCGGACGCGGAGGATTCCCGGGAAGGAGATATCTTTCGCGCCATGATTCGCGAGGCAGCCGTTCCTCTAGCCGATCCCAAGTGCCGCAACATGATCATGGTCACCTCCTTCAACGAATGGTACGAAGACACCCAGATCGAGGCCACAGCAGGGAACGCCGGAACAACGGCGAAGGACAATTCCGGCGCCGGCGCATTCTACACCGAAGGAGACCGCTATGAGGACTATGGCGCGCTCTATCTCGACATCCTGCGGGAAGAAAAGGAGGCGGCGGAGAAGCCGGACGGCTCCTCCGAGTGATTCGGTCTAACGGATGGAAGGGGTTCCTGGCCCGTGCCACAGGTTCTTACAGGAACTCGACCACACCCGAGTCCAGCGAATACTCGGCCCCCACAATCACGAGCCGCTCATCTTGGATCAGTTGCTCGATGATCTGAGATCCGTGCCGCAGATGATCGGCAGAAGCGCGGATGTTGGCCCGGATCGCCATCCGCAGCAGGGTATCCCCATCGTCGTAGCGGAGTCCCGCCTCGAGCAGGACCTCCACCGAAGGGCGAATCCGGTCGACGATGGAACGAAGGTTCGGTGAGCGGCTTTCGGTCTCGCGCTGCAGTTCATCCAGGGTGGCCAAAACCGCGCCGCACTGCGAATGACCCAAGACGACGACGAGCCGGGTGCTGAACTTCTCCGCTGCGAACTCGACGCTGCCTACCTGCGAGGGCGCCACGATATTCCCGGCGACCCGGATCACGAAGAGATCGCCAAGCCCCTGATCAAACACCAGCTCCGCCGGGACTCTCGAGTCGGAGCATCCCAAGATAATGGCGAAAGGCTGCTGGCCCCTCACCAGTTCCCCGCGCCGCAGATGATCGGGAACGGCCTCGTCGTCCTCGATACCCTTGACAAAGCGCCGGTTCCCCTCCCGGAGACGCGCCAACGCTTCGTCCGCTGTGATCACTTCATCTTCCGCGCCCATGAAATCATTCTCCGGTCTAGGATCGGATTTGAAAAAGCTGCATCTTGGGATGGGCATCGGCCCCATGGTCATGGCCTGCGCTGGGGCCAGTGGATCAAGACCTTGGATGTTCCCCAACCGCACCTGCCTGCGCTGCAGGAAGATCATGATGAGAGCAGAGGAAACCCTCAACAAAAATCGTGAGACTGCTCCCCGAGCGCAGCCTCGAAGGGAAGTGGTTCGACCCGGCGCGTGTAGACGGAAACCACGCCGTCGGGATTCTGCAGGGTTCCTCCGATCCGCAAAAAGCTCTCGCGGGTAATAACCAGCCGGTTCTTCTCGAAAACATCGGAGCGGACGAAGGCGTTGGCGATGCCGGTCTCGTCCTCCAGACTGATGAACATGTGGCCCTTGGCTGTCCCCGGACGCTGCCGGCAGATGACCAGCCCGGCGATGGTCACCGCCTCTCCATGCCGCCGCGCGGCAAGATCGCAGGCCCGGCAAACCCCGCGCAACTTCGGCCGCAGGTAGACCATCGGATGGGGTCCCGTGGTGAAACGCAACCCGTCGTAATCGGCTTCCAGCCGTTCAAAAGCAGTCATGGGGGCCAAAGGCGATCCTGCCGGTTCCGGATTCGCGGCCGCCGCCTTCGCCGCCTCTCCGGTAAGGCGCGCCCGGGCGTTGGCGAAGAGGTCTCCGGGTTCCGGGAACACTTCCGCTTTCCACAAAGCCTCGCGGCGATGCGCAGCCAGTCCGTTGAGCGCTCCGATCCGGGCCAGGACCCGCCGTTCGTCCTTGGGCAGCCGCGTCCGGGCCACGAAATCTTCCATCCCGTCCCAGGGCCGTTCTTCCCGCTCCGCCACGATGCGCCCAGCCGACTCGCGGCTCAACCCCCGCGTCTGTCCCAAGCCTAACCGAATGACCGTGTCGGAATCGACTGTGCATTCGACCCGGGAAGCGCAGACGCAAACCGGCCGCAGCCGGATTCCGTGCCGCCGGGCATCGTTGAGCAGCGTCGCCGGTGAGTAGAATCCCATGGGCTGGTTGTTCAGCAGACTCGTGTAGAACTCCGCCGTGCGATGCGCCTTCAGCCACGCGCTGGCATAGGCCAACAGGGCGAAACTGATGGCGTGCGACTCCGGAAACCCATACAGCGCGAAGGACTGGATCGAGCCCACCACTTTTTCCTGCACTTCGGGACGCACCGCCTTCCTTTGCATCGCCGCCCGCAATTTCTCCATGACTTTGGCCATCCGTTCCGGAGAACGGTGGAAACTCAGCGCCCGCCGCAGTTCCTCCGCCTCGCTGCCGGTGAAACCGGCGATGATCATCGCCATCTTGAGCACCTGTTCCTGGAAAAGCGGCACGCCGAGAGTTCGTTCCAACACCGGCCGGAACCGCTCGTCGATGTAGCTAACCGGCTCGAGGCCGCTGCGCCGGTTCAGGTAGGGATGAACCAGCTTTCCCACGATCGGTCCCGGACGAATGATCGCCGCTTCAATAACCACGTCGTAAAAACAACGCGGTTTCATCCGCGGCAGCGTGGCCATCTGGGCCCGGCTTTCGATCTGAAACACCCCGATGGTGTCGGCCCGCTGCATCAGGGCGAAGGTCGCCGGATCGTCCTTCGGGATCGCCGCCAGATCCACGGCGCGATCCGGCCCCCGGCTGCCGCAGATGGCCAGGGCGTCTTGAATGGCCGACATCATCCCAAGGCCTAACAAGTCGACCTTGACCATTCCCAGATCCTCGCAGTCTTCCTTGTCCCATTGCAGAACCACCCGCCCAACCATCCGCGCCGGTTCGAGCGGCACGAGCCGGTCCAGCCCGCGATCGGAAATCACCATGCCCCCGGAATGCTGCCCGAGATGCCGCGGCAATCCTTTCACCGCCTGGAAAAGACGCAAGAGGGCGGAAAAACGCGGGTGCGCCGGCGAAAGCCCCGACTGCCGCACTTGGTCACGCAACTCGAGGGTATGCGGGAAATCCCCGCTGGCATACTGATCAGAGAATCGCTCGAGGACATCTTCGGGAAGGTTGAGCACTTTGCCCATCTCTCGCATGGCGCTGCGGCCGCGGTAGGTGATCACGTTGGCGGTCATGGCCGCCCCGCGCGGCGCATAACGACGGTAAACTTCTTGAATCACCCGTTCGCGGCGCTCCCCGCTGGGCAGGTCGAGATCGATATCCGGCCAGGTGTTGCGGCCCTCGCTGAGGAAGCGTTCAAAGAGCAGCTTGCTGGCCACCGGATCGACCGCTGTGATCCCAAGGCTGTAACACACCGCGCTGTTCGCCGCGCTTCCTCGTCCCTGCGCCAGGATGCCTTCGGCGCGGGCGAAGTTCACAATGTCCCAAACAATAAGGAAGTATCCACAGAACCCCAGTTTCTCGATCAACTGCAACTCATGTTCCAACTGCCTGCGCACCCGTTCCGTGATCCGGCCGTAACGCCCGCGCGCGCCGCGGTAGGTTTCCCGGCGCAAGACCCCGGCCATGCTCTCCCCTTCGCGGACGGGATACCCGGGAAAGACATAGCCGAGGTTTTCCAAGGTGAATTCGAGTTCCCCCGCCAGGCTCGAGGCGTTGTCCAGCGCTTCCCGGGGCAACCCTTCGAAGAGGACCCCCATTTCCCGCGCGCTCTTGAGATGTTTTTCGGCGTTGGGTTCGAGCCGCCGCCCGGCCCGGTCGAGACCGGTCCCGCAACGCAGACAGGTGAACGCGTCGCACAACTCCCGTCCCGCGGGCCGGGCGTAGCGCACGCCGTTTGTGGCTAACAAGGGAACTCCCGCGCTCGCGGCCAGCTCGACCTGCCGCCGGAGCAGCCATTCCTCCCCCCGCATCCGCACGCGTTGCATCTCGACATACACGCGCTCCCGCCCCACCAAATCCACCAGGCGCCGCAAGGCCGTCTCCGCGGCCCCGCAGTCGCCCCGTTCCAAGGCGCGGCGCACCGGCCCTTCCTCGTCGCCGGTGAGAAAGACCAGGCCCTCCCGGAAAACGCGCAGTTCCTCCCAACGCACCCGGCCCTCGCCTTTCGGCGCGCGCAGATGCGCTTCGGTGAGAAGACGGCAGAGATTCTGGTACCCTTCCCGCGAACGCGCCAGCACGGGGAGAGCGCCGCCGTCTTCGAGCGACAAACTGCTGCCCACCAGGCAGCGGATCCCATGTTCGCGCGCGGCGCGATACGCCCGCGGAGCCCCATACACTCCATCGCGGTCGCACAACGCGATCGCCGGATGCCCCAACTCGGCGGCGCGCTGGACCAATTCCTCCGGGGCCGAGGATCCCCGCAGAAAACTGAACGCGCTGCGGGCGTGCAGTTCCACATAATCGCCGGGGCCATTCATGAGCGGGGAGAGAAACGCAAAGCCCGGAGCCGGGAGAAGCGGCGGGCAGGCGGATCTTCATTATACTGTTCACAAGAACAGTATCAAGGCAAAGCCTTCCCTTTCCCCTTTTCCTGCCGTTTCCGCCCCCGTTATCCATCTCCTCCGGCGCGCTCCGCTCCCCCCTCTCTCTCCAGTGTAACAATCCGGAACGGCCAGGCGTGCTCCGCGTCCGCGGCAAAAGTCACGCTGCTCGTCTGGACCCAGGCCGGATCGTCTTCATACGGTGGAAAGAACACGTCGCCCTCGACCTCGCCATCGATCAAGGTCAACACCAGCCGGTCCGCGTAAGGCAAGGCCGCAGCAAAGACTTCGCCGCCGCCGCAAACCCAGAGTTCATCCGCACCGGAAGCCCGGGCCACCGCAATGGCCTCGGGAATCCCAGGCGCGATCCGGCCCCCGTCGCTCGCCACGTAATCCGGGTTCCGGGTCAGCACGATGGGCAGCCGATCGCCGAACCACCCACGCATCTCCTCGAAGGTGCGGCGGCCGGCGGCGACCGGTTTTCCGGCCGTGCACCGCCGGAAATGTTCCACGTCGCGAGGCAAACGCCACGGCAATCCGCCGCTCCGGGAACCGATGACCCGGTTCCGGTCGAGCGCTGCGATGAGACTCACGGTCATGCCTGCTTTAGCATGTCATCTTCTCTAATGGTTATGCAGGAATTACGGTGAGCCCGCGGGCTGGCACCCCTGCCGGGGTGCGGGTGATGGATCAACGGTCTCCGGTGGTGGCGCGCAGCGACACCACCGGCTACAAGCTCTGATCCCTTCGGGATCACCGCGTCGTCGGCCTCCCGGGCAGGCCAGAAATGTAAAGACTTCAGGCGCGGGCACTCCTGCCTGCGAAGGCTTGCGGCCCGACGTAGGGACAGGCGTCTCGCCTGTCCCACTCTTCTCATCTGTGGCGCGGGCACTCCTTCCCGCGAACTCTTGAGGCTAACAATCTTGCCGGGGAGATCCCTGTCAGGAGCGGCAGCAGACTCCGCGCAATAACGGGTCCCTTGGCGGAAACACGAGCCGGCAGCTTCGAGCAACGTCGCGCAAGAATCCGAAGTGAACGGGAAGAGCGGCGGGCGATGCGAGCGCTGAGAAGACAACAACCCGCCTGGTTCGTCTCTTCCAGCGCGGACTGCTCGGCAATACTCTCAAGGAGATTCTCA
>DATKCT010000074.1:0-10812 GCA_035513055.1 Verrucomicrobiales bacterium
GGCGCTGCGCTGCCGGGTGCGGTATTTCACCGAGGGGGTGGCGCTGGGAACAGCAGCGTATTTGGAGGAGTTTTTCCAGGCGCGGAGGGAATTGTTCAGCGCCGGGCGAAAATCGGCGGCGCGAAAGATGAGGGGAGCGGAATGGGGCGAATTGCGGTCCGTACGGGATCTGCGCGCCGGCGGGATCGAGCCGCATTAGGCTGGGGGTGGATTCCAAAGCGTTCAAGGCCCGCGTAAACGCTCCCCGGACTGCTGCTTAAAAGGAGATTGCCCGGTCTGCAGGTGCCACACTAGGATTCCCGCAATGAATGCGACGAAGCAGATCAGTGTGTTGGCGGTGTTCGCGGTTGCGATGTTGATCATCGTTGCCGTGATTGGTGCGGCCCGGGATCACAGTCTGCCGATGCTGACTCTGAAACTGCAACAGTTCTTTCAGGCCGGCGGAATGATCATTGCCGTGATGGCGGCCTTGTTGCTTTTGGTGCAAGCGGCGGGAGAGTTTGCGGCGGTCCGGATGGTTTCCTGCGTGATCGCATTGTTCGGGGGGCTTTGCGTGGCGCAACCGGCCTGGCCCGCCGCGGCGGGCCTGGCGGTGGTGGCTGCTGCTGCGGTGGCCGGAGCAGTTTTCGAGAAACGAAGTGGTTCGTGACTTAAGCGAGCAGCTCTTGCTGTGACTGTGGAACTGCGGGAATGTTCGCCATAGTCTATTTGCAAGGGCGATCCTCTCGCAAGCGGCCGTTCTCGAGCCGGCAACGGCGCTGGAACCAGGGCGGGATTTCGTGGTCGTGATGGGTGGAAAGCAGCACCGTGGCTCCGCGGTCGCGGGCATCTTCGAGGACTTGGGTCAGGCGATCGCTGGTCTCCAGGTCGAGGCCGTCGAAAGGCTCATCGAGTAGGAGGAGTTCGGGCTGATGCGCCAGGGTCCGAGCCAGGAGCAGACGCCGGACTTGACCGTAAGATAGGGTGGAAACCAGGGATAGGAGAAGATCTTCGGCGCCGAGGACAGCGGCGGCTCGCCGGACGCGGAGAGCTTCCGAAGAGTTCAAGGCTTGTGCGGCGGCCAGGGATCCGGTGAGCGGTCCGCCGACGACGGCCCAACCGGGTGTGCCGGGATCGAGCCAGGCGTGCAACTCGGGATGGAAAAAGCCGGTTCTCCGGCGGATCTCGGCGAGCGTTAGGGAAGGGCGGCCGAAGCGTTCGACGCGTCCGCCGGCTACGGCATGGAGTTCGCCCGCGAGAAGGAGGAAGAGGCTCGTTTTTCCGCTCCCATTGCGGCCGAGGACGGCCCAGTGAGAACCCGCCGGGATCGTCCAAGCGGCCTTGTTCAGAATGACTTGGCCGCCTCGATAGAGGGTGACGTTTTCGAGCCGGATGATGGGGTCCGGGGAACGGACCGGGGACTCCGTCGCGGAACTGGCAACGGGTCCGGTCCAAACTTTGGCTGGCGTAGTGGAATCTTGAAAGTCAAGGCGTCCTTGGCGCATCCAGGCTTGGTTCCAGGCGGCGCCGGGGATGCCCTCTTCGCGATGAGTGGCGACGACCAGAGCCGTTCCGCTGCTGGAGACGCGGGCGAGTGTATCGTAGAATGTGCGGCGCGCGACGCGATCGAGGCCGTCGCTGAACTCGTCGAGGAGGAGCAGGGCGGGTTTACGGACGAGGGCGCGGGCAAGGAGGATCTGGCGTTGTTGTCCCTGGGAAAGTTCGAGGAAAGGAAGGGCAGCGAGCGGGTCGAGTCCCAAGCGGAGGAGGAGGGCTGCGATTTGTTCTTGTTGGGCGGGATCGGGGGTTTGGTGGAGGAGAGCGCAGTGGAAGAGGCCTGAGGCCACGACATCGCGGGCGAGCGGATTCCATTCTCTGACAAAATACAAATCCTGATCTTCGGGGCTGAGCGAAGCAATGTGGGGAACGGCAAGGGCTGGGCTCCAGGAAGGGGCTCCGTCGAAGCTGTAGACCCGGCGAGTGTGTTGGCCGGGCGTGGGCCAGAGCGAGCCTGCCAGCAGGCGCAGGAGCGTGGATTTGCCGGAGCCGTTGGGGCCGCGGAGGATCCAACGAGACCGGCTGCGAATGTCCCAGGCGATGGCATGGAGGACGGGGACGCCCCCGAGTTGGGCATCGACGGCATCGAGCCGGACCAGGGAGCGGCCTGCGGGCGGCGAAACTGGAGGGAGGCCGGACACGCCGGAACTGTGAGCAGGATCGGCGGAGGCGCCAGCGCCGATTGCAAGCTGGCAGCGCAGCATTGGTCGCCGGCAGGAGTTCGTGGTCTGGTCAGGCAGCGGTGGGCTTGCGCTGTTTGCGTCCGGCGCGGAGGTGATCGCGAAACCGGAGAGCGCGTTGGCGCACGGCGACATCGCTGTAGAGACGCCGGGCCAATGCGGTGAATCCCTCTTCAAGTTCTGTGAGAGTCATGCGATCGGGCTGAAAATTGACGTCGAAAAGCGTGCAGCGTTCCGAGGCTCCTTCGGCGAGAATGCGCCCTTCCTCGCTGAGGCGCCGGTAAAGCGGGGTGCCGGGAAAAGGGGTCATGTAGGTGATCTGCACTTCGTATAGACCGCTGCGCTCGACGAACCGGGCGACGGCGTCGAAGGATTCCGGGCCGGTTCCGTCGAGGCCGAGGACAAAACAGCCGTTCACCGTGATGCCGTGACGTTGGATACGCTCGATGGAATGTAGGTAGGAATCAGCGCGGCGAGCTTTCCAATTCGACCGAAGTTCCAGGCCTTCGAGGGCGGGAGCGTGAGGGTGTTCGAAGCCGATGAGGACCTGGCAACATCCGGCGTCGCGCATGAGTTGGAGCAGTTCCTCGTCGTCGGCGACGCCGGCATCGGTTTCGGTAAACCAGCGGACCTGTTCCCGGGCGAGCGCGCGCATAAGGCGACGGGAATGGGCGCGATTGACGAAGGTGTTGTCGTCGGCGAACTCGATGAAGGGGTTGCCAAAGAGATCTTTGAGGCGGCGGACTTCGGCGATGACGCGTTCGACCGGTTTGACTTTGAAGGTGGGCGAGATGCGGATCGAGGCGGCGCAGAACTCGCAGCGCCAGGGGCAGCCGCGTTGCGTTTGGACGGTGAAACGCGGGTAACGCGGGTAACGGCCGGCGGACAGGAGATCAAAGCGCGGCATCGGGCTTGCAGCCAAGTCGAAGGGGGTAGGCCGGGCATCGTAGACGGATTGGAGGGCTCCGCGTTGGAGGTCACGGACCACCTGGGACCAGACCGGTTCGCCTTCGCCGATGACAAGGGCGCAGGCATGGCGCCGGGCTTCGCCTGGAACGAGCGAGGCGTGCAGGCCTCCGAGGATCACCGGGACTCCGGCATCGCGGAAGCGCTGCGCCAGCCGGTAGGCTTCGCCTGCGGTGGCGGTCAAGCTCGAGATGGCCACGGCGTCGAAGCGGGTTGGCAGGGTTTCGGCGTCGACATCGCGGACCTCGAGGTACTCCACATCGATGGAAGGAGGCGTTAGGCCTGCGAGCGTGAGGAGGCCGAGACTGGGTAGGGCTTCGATCTCGCGGGCGCGAGAGGCGACGCCGGGAAAGCTGAGTCCGAGTTCGAGCAACTCGGTGCGGCACAGGCGGAGACCGCTGAGGGCGATGAAACCGATTCGCATTTTCAGAAAGGAATGACGTCCGGTTTGGGCGACGACCGGAGCAGGAGGATGAGGAGGAGCACGATGCCCGTAGCTGTGGAGAGAACCGGCAGCGGAAACAAAACGCGCCAGCCAGCCCGCCAGGCGGTGAGGAAACAGCACAGGGGCATGGCGGCGGCGCCCGTGAGGAAACCGGCTCCGGCGACGCGGAGGGCCCAGCCGGCAGATCCGGCGTGGGGCAATGTGAGGGCGAAAGCGAGGTTGAGAAGGCCGAGCCCGAAGAAGGAGATGTGACCGAGGCGGGCCAGCCGGCGGCGATGAGAGGCGTAGCCGCCCCACCAGTCTTCCCGGTGAAAAAAGAGTCCGAGCGCGGCGCCGGAGATCACGCCGAGGAGGATGCCCGACCAAGCCGCCACGAGGTGAATTCGAATCAGGGCGTCCATGAGTCTGGGATGATCGGGGGAGAATGGAGCGGGCGGCGAATTGAATCGACTCGAGCGATCATCGATGGCCTCGATGGGAAGGACGCTCACGCTTGATTACCGAGGAGGAGATGGGCGGCGACGGCGAAGAGAAGGGCGGCGAAGGAGACGTTCCAGAGGCGTTGACGGCGCAGAAAGGCTTCGCGGACAGGGCGGCGTTGCATCAGCCAGGCAAAGAGGGGCCAAAGAAGGGCGGCCTCGAGCACGATGATGGATCCGTACACGGCGCGTTCGAGGGGATCGGGACCGACGAATTGGGAGATCATGAAGGAGAAGAAGAGGACCACCTTGGGGTTCGTGAGGTTGGTGACGAGACCCTCGAGGTAGGCGTTGCTCGGCGAAAAGGCGCGAGGCTTTCGGGTTCCGGAGGCGGGGGTCTTGGCGCTGCGATGCCAGGCCGAGCGGGCGAGTTGAACGGCGATCCAAATCAGATAGAGCGCTCCGGTGACGCGGAAGAGGCGGAAGGCGTCCGGCCATCGGTGGATGAGGATGGCCAGGCCGGTGACGGCGAGAAAGGCGTGCACGGCGACGCCGGTGCAGATTCCGGCGACGGTGAAGAGGCCGGTGCGCAGGCCGTGGTTGAGCACATTTTTGAGGATGAGCAGCAGGTCCGGACCGGGCGTGAACTGCCCTGCGGCCATGGTCAGGGCGAAGAGCGTGATCTCGGACGCGCTGAACACGGCTGTGACGGCGCGGGTGAGGGCGTTTCAGAGACGGACGATGCGGAGGCGTCGCCTTCCTGCGGCGGGAGTTCCGGAAGGAATGGCGTCGTCAAGCGTGGGCGCCGTCTGACCCGAGGCCGGAGTTTCCGAGAGGGCAGCGGCGCTGCATCTGGGCTCGAGAGCGTCCCGGAGGGCATCTTCGACCAGTTTACCGCAGTGAATCTTCATGGGAGGAAGTGGGCCGAGAGGCCTGGAGAGGTCGGTGGAGGAGAGTGCCAGAGCTTCTTCCGCAGTCTTTCCGGCGATCAATCGGGTGGCCAGGTCGGCGACAGCCATCGCGGTCTGGCAGCCGAAACTTTGGTAGGAAGCCCGGTCGATGACCTTGCGGCCGTCCTCCTCTCGGAAGCGGATCCAGAGCCGGAGCATATCCCCGCAATCGGGGCTGCCGACGGTGCCGACGGTGTCGGCATCGCTCATTTCCCCGAAGTTTTCGGCGCTGGGCAAGATGGGTTCCGAGGAGTTGGTGTCAGTCATGGGATTGAGCGGGGGGCGGGTTCTTCGTCGATTTCGACGCGGTATCGTGGGATAGCGGGGTCGGCTTCGAGGCTGTAGGCGTCGATACCGCCGCGAAGGGCGCGGCTGTGCGTGAAACCCTGACCTTCCAAGTAGGCGGCCGCGTCAAGGCTGCTGCTGCTCCCGGTGTGATCGAAGACGACGATCCGGGTCTCGCGCGGCCAGGTTTGGAGGATTTCTTGGAGGAGGTCCCGGGTGAAGAGGCGGCCGCCGGGCAGAGGCGCGTCTTCGAACTCTTCACGGGTGCGCAGGTCGAGGAGGCGGAGACCGGCGGGTTGTGCTTCGAGCTGTTGCTGGAGTTCGGCTGGGGAAAGTTGGCGCTCTCGATCGCGGCGGTGGCTCTCTTCGATGTGGGCGAGAACTTCGGTCAGCGGAAGCCCGCCGCTCCGGGCGCAAAGCTCTTCGAGGGTTTCCTCGGGACGAAAGGCGCAACTGCGGCAGCCGCCGAGATGATACCGGGCGAAGAGAGCACGCTGGGCTCCGGGCCGGGCCTCGAGGACCTGAGCCATGGTCATGGATCCCCGGAGAACAGGGGAAGAGTCCGGATCACTCATAGTCTTTAAGAGTATCCGGGTTCCGCGGCGTCACAATGATTTGAGGAAGCGGAGGCGGGAGGGAGGACTCGGAATTCCCATTTGAGATCTGAAATCTGTGGTCCGAAATGTGAAAATTGCGATTTGCGAATTGCGATCCCGGGGAAGGGTGAGGACTGGAGACGATGAGCGACCGGGAGATCAAAGTCTATCTTTGGCCGAACCTGATGACGGCGGGCAATCTGTTTTGCGGGTTCGCGGCAATTCTGTCGATCTTTGCAGGGATGCGGCAGGGGGGAATGGCGGCGGCGGCGGCGGCGGATGCGCAGATCTGGAGGCACTACATTCAGGCCATCGCCTTGATTTTTGGGGCTTGCCTGTTTGATCTCCTCGACGGGAGGGTGGCGCGAATCAGCGGCCAGGAATCGGCGTTTGGCCGGGAGTTTGATTCGCTGGCGGACATCGTGTCGTTCGGTCTTGCTCCGGCCCTTCTGGTCATGGACATCGTCCTCTACGAATTTCAGAACGGGATTGGGGAGATCATCGCCTTTATTTATCTTCTGTGCGGCGCGATGCGGCTGGCGCGCTTCAACGCTCATGCTGGAAAAGACGCGTTCGAGCAACCGGCCGGGCATTTCTCCGGGTTTCCCATTCCTGCGGCGGCGGGGGTGATTGCTTCTTTGACCTTGCTGATCCTGTGGCTCGGCACGGATCGCCCGGAGGTTTTGGGCCGGGTCAAGTACGTGCTGCCGTTTTTGATGTTATTGCTATCGTTCATGATGTTCAGCCGGATCCAATATCCCAGTTTCAAGAAGCTGAACTGGCGCACGCAGCGCTCGGTACCGGCGGTGGCCGGGATCATCCTGTTGATGGTGGTGACGGTGCGGTTTTGGCGTTTCATGCCGGCGGCGTTGTTCACGTTGTATCTGCTCTACGGGCTGGCGCGGCCGTGGGTATCGCGCCGGTGGAGGCAAGAGCTGGGCGATGAGTTGGAGGAGGGTGAAGACGAGTGGGAATCGGCAGCGGGTCCGCCGCTCCCGAAGGGGCGAGGGACGGAAGAGCCGGAGAAAGAGGGGGCGTGAGCCGCGAGAGAGCTGGCGGCAGGAACGGCAGTTGCTTTCGCGCAGGACCGTCGCTTGAATCGACCGGGTTCCGGTCTATAACCCGCATTTCTGATACCCTTTCTGCTGTGGCGCGCTGCACTCCATCCTGCCTTCGTTCCGCTTGCCTCGGGCTTGAACAGGGTGTACTCACCCAGCTTTGCGCCCTCGGCTGCGCGAGGCATGGGCAGGAAGCGGTTCGCAGCGTCTCGCGACGAAACGGTATGAGAAATGCGGGTATCAGGGGCGGCTCGCCGATGTCCGCCGCGCCATTTTCGCGTTTCGTTCTTCTGTTATTGGCCTGCTGGGCCGGCTGGGGAGGGGGACTACTTCACGCGGCAGCAGCCGGGGGACGCGGCGGGGAGGCGGCCGGCGGGGAGGCGGTCTTTCCGGTCGAGACCCGGGAATATGCCCGGATGGAAAGGGAGGAGAACGAACGCCGTCGCGCGGAGGCGGAGGGCGCCGAGGTGATGTTGGTGGAAGGGATCTGGGAGAAAGTGAAGTTCCGGGCCCGGCATTCGACGTTCAATCTCATCGCCACGGGGATCTTCTTGTGCGCGATCGTGCACACGTTTATGGCGGCGCGGTTCATGAGACTGGCCCACTATTTTCAGGAGAAACATCTCGAGAAGATCCGAAGGGAAGGCCGGACGGCGGATGCGAAACCGCAAGCCGACGCGCGGGACGATGTCTGTTTCTGGTCGATCTTTTTTCACTTTCTCGGGGAAGTCGAGGCGGTCTTCGGAATCTGGCTGATCCCGCTTTTTGTCACCTACATCGCTTACTTCGGCTGGGGGGCGCTCGAGGGTTACACTGGGGTGGTGAACTACACGGAGCCGATGTTCGTGGTGGTGATCATGGCCATATCCGCGAGCCGGCCGGTGCTCCGGTTTGCCGAGAAGTGTTTGCTCTTGGCGGCGAAATTGGGCCGCAAGCAGCCTGCCGCGTGGTGGCTTTCGATCCTGACCCTGGCGCCTGTGCTGGGATCATTCATCACCGAGCCGGCGGCCATGACCATTGGCGCGCTGTTGCTGGGGCGGAAGTTTTACGAATTGAAGCCGAGCCGGCGTTTTGCGTACGCGACCCTGGGTCTGCTCTTTGTGAACGTCTCGGTCGGGGGGACATTAACCAATTTTGCGGCGCCTCCTGTCCTCATGATCTCCGGTCCGGGCCAATGGGACTGGTCCACGATGTTCATGATGACGCATTTCGGCTGGAAGGCGGTGTTGGGCATCCTTCTATCCAACGTCCTCTATTTCCTGTTATTTCGCCGCGAATGGAGGGCCCTGAACCTGGCCTCGATGGCGGCGGTGCAGGTGGGACCGTTGCGCTGGCGCGACCGGGAGGACCCTGTGCCCGCATGGATCACGCTGATGCATCTGCTCTTCCTGGGATGGACGATCCTGACCGCGCACGCGCCGGCGCTCTTTATCGGCGGATTTCTCTTCTTCCTGGCGTTTGTGGAGGCGACCGAGCATCATCAGAACGCCATCGGATTGCGGGGTCCGCTGCTGGTGGGCTTTTTCCTCGCGGCGCTGGTGACGCACGGGAACTTTCAGGGCTGGTGGATCGATCCTATCATTACGCAATTGGGAGAGGTTCCGCTGATGATCGGGGCGACGGTATTGACGGCGTTCAACGACAATGCGGCAATCACCTACCTGGCCTCGCAAGCGGCGGATCTGGCGGAGGCTTCCAAGTATGCGGTGGTTGCGGGAGCGGTGACTGGGGGCGGGTTGACGGTGATCGCCAATGCGCCGAATCCCGCGGGACAATCCATTTTGCGACGGTATTTTCAGGATGGAATCTCCCCAATGGGATTGTTTCTCGGGGCGGTAATCCCGACGGTGGTGATGGGATTCTTTTTTATGCTTTTGTAAGCAGAGAGAGCGTGTTTACCGGAATCATCGAGACGACGGGCGAGGTTTTGACCTTCCAACCGCGAGGCGAAGGCGGGAGGCTGGCGGTGCGGGCGGAAACTCTCGTCCGGGAGCTGCGCCTGGGAGAAAGTGTGGCCGTGAACGGGTGCTGTCTGACGGCGGCCGAGTTGGAAACCGAACGGGGTTCGCTCGTCTTCGATTTGTTGCTGGAGACGCTGCGGGCGACGACGCTGGGGGATTTGAAGCCAGGAGACCGGGTGAACCTGGAACGGGCCCTGCCGGCGGACGGCCGTTTCGGAGGACATTTCGTACAAGGACATGTCGATGCCGCGTCGTCGATTGCCGGATTGGAAGCGGTGGGCGACGACTACAAGCTTACCGTGAACCTGCCGCGGGAAGCGGCCGGCTTGGTGATCCCCCGGGGGTCCATCGCCGTCGACGGCATCAGCCTTACGGCGGCGGAGCTGGGCAGCGATCAATTCTCCGTATGGATCATCCCACACACCTGGAAGAGGACCAACCTCAGCCAGCGACGCGTGGGAGACCGGGTAAACCTGGAGTTTGATCTGCTGGGAAAGTATGTCCTGCAGGCCTTGCAGCTCCGCGAGACTGATCGCCTGTAGGGCCTGTTGATTTGAGCCTGGATAATGCCATGCTGCCAAGTCTCATGGAACCGCGCCGTAGAGTGGTCGTCATCGGCGGCGGGTTCGCCGGGCTCGCCTGTGCGCAGGAATTGGCTGGTGACGACCGGTTCGCGGTCACGTTGATCGACCGCCGCAATCATCACCTGTTTCAGCCGCTATTGTATCAGGTGGCGACGGCGGCGCTTGCCGCTCCGGACATCGCTCGCACGCTGCGGGGTGTGTTGAGCCGGGGGCGGAATGTGGGCGTGGTTCTGGATGAGATCATCGAGATCGATTTGGAAGGCCGGGAGGTCCGGTCCCGCGAGCGGACTTACGCCTACGACTATCTTGTCGTCGCCGCTGGCGCGCAGACCTCCTATTTTGGGAACGACGAATGGGGCGCCTGCGCCACCGGTCTGAAGAGCCTAGAAGATGCACAAGCGATCCGAGCGCGAGTTTTGTCAGCATTGGAGAGAGCAGAGATCTGCGAGGATGAGGAGGAACGGAGACGGCTGATGACCATCGTGATTGTCGGGGGAGGGCCGACGGGAGTGGAATTGGCGGGGGCCTTCTCGGACCTGGTGCGGCGGGCGATGAAAAGCGATTTCCGCCGCATCGATCCCGCGAAGCTTCGGATTGTTCTGGTCGAAGCGAGCGAGCGGGTCTTGGAGGGCTTTGCTCCCGGACTGTCTGAATATGCGGCGGATCATCTCGGGCATCTCGGCGTCGAGGTCCGGACCGGCCGGAAGATGGTGACCATGGAGCCGGGCCGGATGCAGTTGAGCGACGGCGAAGTGATCGCAGCGGAGACGATCATCTGGGCGGCGGGCGTGCGCAGTTCTCCCCTGACCGGGCAACTACAATGCGAACGCGACCGCGGCGGGCGCGTCAAAGTGAAGCACGATCTGTCTTTGCCGGGACACCCGGAAGTGTTTGCCGCCGGGGACCTCGTGTTCATCGAGGGACCGGACGGGAAACCGGCGCCGGGGCTGGCCCCGGCGGCGCAACAAATGGGGCTGCACATCGCCAGGGTAGTGAAGGAAGACCTGCGCCGCGGCCGTGATCCCAGCGAGGGACGCCGGGCGGAGTCGTGTTCCCGCTTTTATTATTTGGACAAGGGAATGATGGCCATCATTGGGAAGAACGCCGCAGTGATGCAGGCGGGCAAGTTGCGGCTCCGGGGATTTCCGGCCTGGGTGGCCTGGCTTTTCATCCACATTCTCTTTCTCATTGGATTCCGCAACAAGTTGGCGGTGTTGTTGCAGTGGGCTTGGGCCTACGTGGCGGACAAGCCGGGCGCCCGGGTGATTACCGGTCGACCTGATCGGGGCTAACCGTAGCGAAACCGGGCAGCGCGGACCGGTGGGAGGGCCT